>CAYHEX010000393.1:0-3458 GCA_964355365.1 uncultured Solibacteraceae bacterium
ACGCGATCACGATCGAGAAGATGCCCAACGGCAACTTCTGGCTCGGCGTGCACATCGCGGATGTGTCGCACTACGTGCGGCCGGGCAGTGCACTCGATGCCGAAGCCTACGATCGCAGCACGTCCGTGTACTTCCCTGAACGCGCGGTGCACATGTTCCCGTCTGAGCTGTCGACGGGGCTGTGCTCGCTGAATCCCCATGTCGACCGCCTCGTGCAGTCGTGCCTCATGGAAGTGGATCGTCGCAGCGGCAACGTCCTGCGATATGAGATGCATGACGGCATCATCAACAGCGACTCGCGCATGACGTACAACGAGGTCCACGCGATCCTCACGGACCACGATCCGGCCGCGATTGCGAAGTACACGCCGCTTGTTCCGATGTTCGAGAAGATGCACGAGCTGTTCGGCATCCTGAACGGTCGGCGCCGCCGTCGCGGGTCGATCGACTTCGATCTGAAGGAGTCGCAGATCGTGCTCGACGACGAGGGGCTGGTGCAGGCGATCGTGGCGTCCGAGCGCAACATCGCGCATCGGATCATCGAGGAGTTCATGCTGCTGGCCAATGAAACGGTGGCGCGGCATCTCGAAACCAACGCGACGCCCACGCTCTACCGCATCCATGAAGAGCCGGACGCGATGAAAGTGGAGGAGTTCGAGGAGTTCATCGGGTCGCTCGGCTACTCCCTGGGGGCCGGTCCGGACTCCATCGAGCCGCGCCACTTCCAGCGCCTCGTCGACAAGATGCACGGCACGCCGGAAGAGAAGCCGATCGCGTTTCTGATGCTTCGCACCATGCAGCGCGCGCGGTACGACGAGCACAACCTCGGCCATTTCGGTCTCGCCGCGGAGTTCTACACGCACTTCACGTCGCCCATTCGACGGTATCCCGATCTGGTGGTGCATCGCTCGTTGCGGGAAGGCCGCCTCGGCATGAAGGCCGACCGCAGGATCGAGCTCACTGAGGATCTGCCGGCGGTTGCCAAGCACACGTCAGAGCGAGAGCGCCGCGCGGCGGACGCCGAGCGCGAGTTGGTGCAGTGGAAGAAGGTCCGCTTCATGGCGGACAAGGTGGGTGACGAGTTCGAAGGCTATGTCACCGGCGTCAGCGCGTTCGGGCTCTTCATCGAACTCATCGAGCACTTCGTCGAGGGCATGGTGCACGTGTCGACCATGGCCGACGACTACTATCGATTTGTGGAGAAGGCGCACCTGCTGCGCGGAGAGCGGAACGGTCGCGTTTATCGGCTGGGCGACAAGGTTCGCGTGCAGGTCATCCGCGTGGACATGGAGCGGCGCCAGATTGATCTGGGGCTGGCCGAAATTCTGGACGCCGTGCGGGCATCCGAGCGCAATCGCGGCTCACGCCGCAGCTCAGTGAAGATCAAACAGGAAGGGCGCCGCAGCAAGCAGCGCCCTGGTCAACGCGAACGCGCGTTTCAGAAAGCGACGAAGCGGAAGCGGTAGGCCGGCGGCCCGCCGCGCCTACTTCTTCTCGTCCGCCGATTCGTCGCGGCTCGCGTCCTTGAAGTTCTTGATGCTCTTGCCGATGCCGGTCGCGAGGCTCGGAAGACGGCTTGCACCGAACAAGAACACGATGATGACCAGAATGATGATGAGTTCGGGAACGCCAAGTCCAAGCATATGAACACTCCTGCCAAATTTTCCGGCTGCTCCGTAGTGTAACACCGGGGTCCGTCCTCACCGAGGAACTCTCGCTAATCGATGGCCTCCTCGGAGGCCAATTTGGCCTCTGGCGCGTCAAAACCAGTGTCGGTGCCGACGGCATTGTCCTTGCACATCTCGGAAGGAAATCGCCGCAGGAGTGGTCTATGGGTATACTGACCGGAGTTTCCTACGTCCAGATGCCGACGCCCGAAATGACGCCGAACCTTGAGCCGCCCGTCCAAGCTGTGTCCGCCGCGAGCGCGGTCGCTGTGCGCTGGACCGGCAACAAGTCGATCTTCGATCCGCCGGATCCCGTAAATCCGTGGCGAACGGCGAAAGCGCAACTGACGTCGCTCGCGGTTCACGCGGGCGTGGCGCTGATCCTGATCTTTGGCTACATCAAGGGGCAGCAGATCGTTCAACAGGTTGCGGAAGAGAAGATGAAGTTCGACGTCATCTATCTTGCGAACAACCCTGGCCCCGGCGGCGGTGGCGGCGGTAATCCAAAGCCGGCCCCGCCGAAGAAAGTCGAATTGCCTAAACCATCGCCCCAGCAGATGGTCGTTCCAACGCCCGTTCCGACCACACCCCCGCCTCCGTCGCTCAACGCGCCGGTCATGACGCAACCGAACGCGTTGTTGTCGGCGTCTGGTGTCTCGATTGGCGCCATCGATGTGCCGTCCGGCGGTGGTGGCAAGGGCACCGGCATGGGCGCGGGCGAAGGCAGTGGCCTTGGCGATGGTCGAGGTGGTGGTTTCGGCGGCGGCACCTACCGCCCGGGTAACGGCGTCGAGAATCCCGTGCGTATTCGTGAAGTGAAGCCCCAGTACACTCCGGAGGCCATGCGCGCCAAGATTCAAGGCACGGTGGAACTGGAAGCGATCATCGGCCCGGATGGCCGCGTGACCGAAGCGCGTATCAGTCGCTCGCTCGACAAGGTCTTTGGCCTCGACGAACAGGCGCGGAAAGCCGTCCTGGCCACCCCGTTCATCCCCTGCAAGAAAGCCGGCCAGCCGGTCGCCTGCCTCGTCGTCTTCGAACTCCAGTTCACGCTCCGATAGAGCAATTAGCGAATTAGCGAATTAGCGAGTTAGCGAGTTAGCGAAATAACGAGTTAGCGAATTAGCGCCCTGAAATTGAAAAGGCCCGGATGGCAATTGCCACCCGGGCCTTTTGACTTCCGGCTTCCGGCTTGTTGCTGCCTTCTGCCTTTTGCCTTCTGCCTTGCTCTTAGTACATGCCGCCCATGCCGCCGCCGCCAGGACCGCCGCCGGACGCTTCCTTCTTCTCTTCCGGGATGTCCGCGACCATCGCTTCGGTCGTGAGCAGCAGGGAAGCGATCGAGGACGCGTTCTGCAGGGCCGAACGGACCACCTTCGTCGGGTCGATGACGCCGGCCTTGACGAGGTCTTCGTAGACGTCCGTGGAGGCGTTGTATCCGTAGTTCGGATCCTTCGACTCCTTGACCTTCTGGACGATGATCGAACCTTCAACGCCTGCGTTCGTCGCGATCCAACGCAGCGGCGCTTCCACCGCGCGCCGCACGATGTCCGCGCCGACCTTCTGGTCGTGTTCGAGCTTGAGCGAGTCGATCGCCTTGCTCGCGCGAATCAGCGCCACGCCGCCGCCGGGGACGATACCTTCTTCCACGGCCGCCTTCGTCGCGTGCATCGCGTCTTCGACGCGCGCCTTCTTTTCCTTCATTTCGGTTTCCGTCGCGGCGCCGACCTTGATCACCGCCACGCCGCCGACGAGCTTCGCGAGCCGTTCCTGGAGCTTCTCACGGTCGTA
>CAYHEX010000394.1:0-3456 GCA_964355365.1 uncultured Solibacteraceae bacterium
GTGATGGAACACGAGTCGTTCGAGGACGCGGCGATCGCCGCCGTGCTCAATCGCGACTTCGTGTCGATCAAGGTGGATCGCGAGGAGCGCCCTGATATCGACCGCGTCTACATGACGTTCGTGCAGGCCACGACGGGCGCGGGCGGATGGCCGATGAGCGTCTGGCTCACGCCCGAACTCAAGCCGTTCTTCGGCGGCACGTATTTCCCGCCGACGACGCGCTGGGGCCGTCCGGGGTTCATCGACATCCTGACGCAACTGGCAGATGGCTGGAAGAAGGAAGGCGCGAGCGTGGTCGCCTCCGCGGATGACATGGTGGAGAAGCTCCGCCAGGCGACGTCCGGTGGCGGCCTCGCGCCGGACCGGGCTCCGGTGGCCGGTCGCGCCGCGGTCGATGCCGGCGCCAAACAGTTTGTGGACGCGTTCGACCGCCGCTACGGCGGCTTTGGCGGCGCGCCGAAGTTCCCGCGTCCTTCGGAAATGTTCCTCCTGCTCGACGCCAACGCGCTGGCCGGCGACCATCAGGTGCGGCACGTCGCGCTGGAGACATTGCGTTCGATGGCGATCGGCGGGATGCGCGATCACGTGGGCGGCGGATTCCATCGCTACTCGGTCGATGCCGCCTGGCGGGTGCCGCACTTCGAGAAGATGCTCTACGATCAGGCGCAGCTCGTGCTCGCGTATCTCGGCGGCGCACAGATGAGCGGCGACCTCTTCTTCAGCGTGATTGCCGAGGACACGCTCGACTACGTGTTGGCGGAACTGACCGCGGCCGATGGGGCGTTCTTCTCCGCGGAAGACGCGGACTCACTGCCGGGCGCTGCGCAGCAGGCGCTGGTCGCCGGTGACGAGGGGCCGGCGAAACGCGAGGGCGCGTTCTATGTGTGGGCCGACAGCGAGATCGACGCGCTCTTTGGCGCCGATGCGCCGATTGTGAAGCGACGCTTCGGGATCGAGGCCGCCGGCAACGCGCCGTCCGATCCGCAGGGCGAGTTTCGCGGCCTGAACATTCCGTATATCGCACAGGACCTCGACGACATCGCCGCGCGGACGGGACGATCGTCCGACGACGTGATGGCCGTGCTGGGCACGGCGCGCCAGGTGTTGTACGACGCGCGGTCGGAGCGGCACCGGCCGCATCTGGACGACAAGGTGATCACGGCGTGGAACGGCCTCATGATCGCGGCGTTCGCTCGGGCGGCGCGCGTGCTGGTTGACAGTCCCAATCGCGGCCGCTGGCGCGAAGCGGCTGAACAGGCCGCATCCGCGATCGAGGCGAAGCTGTGGCGGCCCGAAACAGGCACGTTGCTGCGCCGGTATCGCGACGGTGAGTCTGCAATCCCGGGATTCTGCGAAGACTACGCGTGCATGATCTGGGGCCTCCTCGAACTCGTGCAGGCCACGGGCGACGCGCGCTGGCTGACACTGGCGAAGACCCTGCAGGCGCGGCAGACCGCGCTCTTCTTCGATCAGGCAGACGGCGGCTGGTTCAGCACCACTGGCGAGGACCCGACGGTGTTGCTGCGGTTGAAGGAAGACTACGACGGCGCGGAGCCCTCTGCGGCGTCGGTGACGACGCGCAACCTGCTGACCCTCGCGCATCTGACGGGCGATCAGTCGTGTCGCGCCCAGGCGGAGCGCGCGCTCGAGCGCTACGGGCCGCAGATCGGCCGTGTGGCGCGCGTGATGCCCTTCATGCTGAGCAACCTCGCGCTGTGGCACGGCCACGCCGCCGAGATCGCCATCGTCGGAGACCGCGCGGACGAGCGCACGATCGCGCTCGAGCGGGAGGTGGCGAAGCGTCATCTCCCGTTTGCTGTGGTGCTGCCGATCGTGCCGGGCGCGCCGCAGGCCGCACTGGCTGCGGAACTGCCGTGGACCGCGGCGATGTCGTCGCCGACCGGCGTGCCGGTGGCCTTCGTGTGCAGCGGATTTACGTGTCAGGCGCCGACATCGAGCGCCGACGAACTCGGTCGCCAACTCGACATGAGCACTGCGCCGCCGAGAATCATTCTGGGATAAGAGATCGGGAGTCGTTTTCGTTCGCCCTTCGGGACTCACGGGCTGAAAACGACTCCCGATCTCCTAGCTCCGAAACGGCTCTCGCCCCGTTCCCTGAATCGGGATGCCTTGTGCCTGCAGCACTTCGTGTTGCAGCGCGTACATGCTCGCGGCGGCGCGGTCGATGTGGCGCACGAATGACAACGAGCCACGGAGAATCGGCAGGAGCGCGGCGCGATCCTGACTGCGCGCTTTCGGATACTCGTGCTCGACGACGAGCGACGTTTTCGCCGGATCGAGGCTGAGCAGTTCGCGCGCGGCGAGCTGGTGATCGAGCCAGTCCACGGTGCGGTTCTGGAGATAGGCGAGCGGGTCGTGTTTCGCCGTGCCGGGTAGCTCGTGTTCGCACAGCACGGTCTGCTTCTTCCACGCGTCGACCGGCGCGTCGCCGCGTCCGATCGCCTGGCCGCCGTACCCCCAGGCCGATACGCCGCGCGCGTCGATGACCTGGCCCTTCACATGGAAGCCGGCAATCAGGAAGCCGTAGCCGGCGTCCTTCAGATACTGAAAAATCGATCGAGTGTCCTGTCCCATCAGGATGGCGTGCGACGGGTCGTAGTGAATGCGGAACTGGTCGCCGACACCGTGTCGCTCCGCAATCCGGTGCAGCGCAATCCACACTGCCGGCGTGTACGCGATGTTGTTGTAGAAGTCGTCGCCCGTCGTCCAGCCCGGCATCGGGCACTGCTCGACGCGATAGACGATGCCGCGCGCCTTCGCTTCCTTGAGTAGCGGCACCATGTGCGTCTCGAAGTCGACGAGGTTCTCGTCGATCGTGCGCGTGTTGTTGCGGCCGACGAATCCGCACACGGCCGAGAGCCCCAGCAGCGCCGCGGCATCGAATACGCGAATGAGGAAGTCGTGTTTCTTCTGCCGCACCTTGCCGTCGGCGTGGAGCAGGTTGTCGAAGTAGCCCAGATCCGAGAGACCGACTCCAGTGGACGCTACGGCGCCGAGCACGCGGCGGGCACGCTCCTTGGTGAACGGTTGCCGCAGATCGAGCGTGTTGGCCACCGGGTCCAGCAGCGCCTCGGGCGGCACGTCGGCCTCGCTTGGATGCAACGCCGCCGAGAGTTGGATTTCCTCCGCGCGCAGGTCGCCGCCAAACTGGAGCCAGTCTTCGATCGCGCGATCCGGATCGGCGTCGCGCACGTCGCGCGGCGTCAATTCCTGCAGGGCCGCGGTGAGGATGCCCACCTTCATGAACTTCGGCTGAAACGACACGATCGCCATTACTCGGTCACCTTTGTCCAGACGCTGCCGGCCGCCGCGCTCTTCAGCATCGCGTCGATGAGGCAGTTGGCACGATAGCCGTCCGCGAATGTCGCAAACGCCGGCGGGTGCGCGTCGCTCGGCGCCTTGCCCGCGGCGATGACGCCGTAGATGTCGCGCATC
>CAYHEX010000395.1:0-3442 GCA_964355365.1 uncultured Solibacteraceae bacterium
CGAGGAATTGATCGGCCGTATTCTCGCGGACGTGCGCGCGGAAGCGTCGCGTCAATTCGGCATCGATATCCGCCACGCGACTGTCGGTCGCCCTGTCCGCTTCGTCGGCGCGGAGTCGATCGACGATGACCACTATGCGGAGGATCGGCTGGCAGATGCGTTCGACCTGGCGGGATTCGAGACGATCGCGTTCGAGCTCGAGCCGGTGGCCGCGGCGCATCAGTACGAAAGCACGCTCGATCACGACGAACTCATCCTGATCGGTGACTTCGGCGGCGGCACGAGCGACTTTTCTCTGGTGAGGGTTGGTCCTACGATCGTTCATCAGGGACGCACCGACCGCGACCTTCTCGGCAACGCCGGCGTCGGCATTGCCGGTGACGCGTTCGACGCGCAGATCGTGCGGCATCTCGTGTCGCCGGATCTTGGATCGAAGAGCAAGTTCCGTTCGATGGACAAGCTGCTGCCGCTGCCGGCGTGGCCGTATTCGGGTCTGGAGCGCTGGCATCAGCTCTCGTTCCTCAAGACCAACGAGGTCATCGAGCAGCTGGAGCGCATCAAGGCGCAGGCGCTCGAGCCGCAGATGATCGGCTACCTCATTCACCTCATCAAATACGACCTCGGCTACCAGCTGCATCGGTCGGTGCAGAAGCTCAAGACCGAGCTGTCGTCGTGGAACACCTCGGAGTTCGAGTTCAAGGACGGCGACTTGCTGCTGCAGTCCACGGTGGATCGCACGTCGTTCGAGGAGTGGATCGAGCACGAGCTCGACCAGATCTCGCACTGCATCGACGGCCTGCTCGCCAAGACGGGCGTGCAACCCAAGGACGTCGACGCGGTGTTCCTCACGGGCGGCTCGTCCTTCGTCCCGGCCGTGCGGCGAATCTTCACGCAGCAGTTCGGCGCCAGCAAGATCCGCTCGGGCGACGAGTTCACGTCAGTGGCGATGGGACTGGCGAGAGCGGCTGCGGCCAACCCGTAGGCCGAATCGCTAACCGTCCAGTCCCCAACACCCTTTCATCATCCACGCCACACGTCTCTCCCTCTCCCAGCCACTACCGTGGCTGTGGAGAATGGCTGTGGCGCACCCTACCCTTGCTGACGTTGCTGATTCACAGTTCGACGTCGCCATCATTGGCGGCGGCATCAACGGCGCGTGCCTCTACTACGCGCTGACCCGGGCCGGCTACCGCGTGCTGCTCGCGGATCGCGGAGACTTCGGAGCCGGCACAAGCCAAGCCTCCACGATGATGATCTGGGGCGGCCTGCTCTACATGAAGGACCTGGAGCTCAAGACGGTGTGGAGCCTGTGCGGCTCACGCGACCGCTTGATTCGCGACCAACCCCAACAGATTCAACCCTGCAGGATTCGCTGGGTGCCGGTACCGGGCGGTCGAAGCCGCGCACTCGTGCAGACCGCGCTTAACGCGTATTGGCTGCTCGGCCGGACGCGCCGGACGCGTCCCCGCTTCGAGTGCGACTTTCCCGAGCGTGCGATGTTGAACCACGGCGGCGTGCCCGGCGCCCTCACCTACGAAGAAGCCGCACTCGATACGTCCGATGCGCGCTTCGTCCTCTCCTGGATCCTGAACGGCGGTGGCCGCGACTCCGCGGCGCTCAACTACTGCGCGGTGACCTCCGCCGACTTCGACCCGGCGCTCCGTGGATGGCGAGTGTCGCTGACCGACACGCTGAGCCAGGCATCGACCGAGATTGGCGCCAGACTCGTCGTCAACGCCGCAGGCGGATGGACTGACGAAATCAACCGCGCGGCCGGCATCGACAGCCCGTATCGACATGTCCTCAGTCGCGGCGTCTCGATATCGGTGCCGCGCGACGCCCGCCACACGACACACCTCGCGTTCGAAACCGCGGACGGCAACGCGATGACCTTCGGCCCATGGGGTCCGGTGGCCCTGTGGGCGTCAACGGACACGGTGCATGCCGACGTGGAAAGCGCGAAGCAGATCGCCCCCGACGACATCAGATCGCTCTTGTCCGAACTCAACTCGCACCTCGCCAAGCCGTTCACAGTGGACGACATCGTTTCCATGCGCTGCGGAGTACGTCCACTGGCAGTGCCGCGCCACAAACCCGTGAACGAACATTCGACCAGCCTCTCTCGGCACCACCGTATTCACGTGAATGCCGACCATGGCTGGATCAGTGTGTATGGCGGCAAGTTGAGCGGCTGCACGACGCTCGCGGCTGAAGTGCAAGCGGCCGTCGTCGGCGTCGTCGGCACGCGCACAGCGGATCCGCCTTTCGACCAGCTGTCGAGCGAACCGGTGAGCATCCCCACGGAGCTGTTCCCCGGTGTGGAGCAGCCGATGGTCTCGCCGTCATGGTCCGCGACACACGAGCGGTGCCGCACCCTCGACGACTATCTCCGCCGCCGCACGAACGTTGCGCAGTGGGTCAAACGCAGCGGCCTCGGCTACCAGCACGAACATCTCGACCACTTGCACCACATCGCCACCGCCATTCACGGCGGCGACAGCACATCCGCCGCCAACGACGTCACTCGGTATCAGCATCACGCTGACCGCCAGTGGCGCCTTCTCGAAGGAGTGTCCCTATGAACACCACGACCCTCGCTATTCACGGCGGCCCGAAGGCCGTCACGCTCGATCAGACCGCGGCGAACCGCTGGCCGATCATCACCGCCGAAGATGAAGCCGCCGTCATCGACGTCATGCGCCACGGCGATCTGTCCTGCCATCCAGTCACACGCGAACTCGAGCACGACTACCAGCAGCGCTTCGGCCGCACCCACGCGCTCGCACATGCGAACGGCACACTGGCGTTGCTCGCCGCCTTCCATGCGCTCAACCTGAAGCCCGGCGACGAGGTGCTCGTGCCCTCGGCCACGTTCTGGGCATCGGTCCTGCCGATGCTCTGGGTCGGTGCGGTACCTGTGTTCTGCGAGATCGAAGGCGACCGCTTCGGCCTCGATCCCGAAGACGTCGAGCGCAAGATCACGCCGCGCACGCGCGCCATGGTGGTCGTCCACCTCTGGGGCATGCCGGCGAAGATGACCGAACTTCGCGACATCGCTCGGCGCCACGACCTCCGGATCATCGAAGACGCGTCGCATGCGCACGGCGCGTCCTCTCGCGGAATTCCGAGCGGCGCCTTCGGCGATATCAGCGTCTTCAGCCTCCAGACCCAGAAACTCGCACCCGCGGGCGAAGGCGGCGTGCTCCTCACCGACAACGACGAGTACTTCAAGCGCGCCATGTGCCTCGGCGACATCGCCCGCATCATCCAACTGGATTCGCCGGAACGGCGCTTCGCCGCAACGAGCTTCGGCATCAAGATGCGCATGTCACCACTATCGGCCGCGATCGGCCGCGTGCAGCTCAAGCATCTCGACGAGCGTAATCGGCAACGCAAACAGAACATCGAATGGCTGAACGGTCAGCTCGAAGGCCAGGGGATT
>CAYHEX010000396.1:0-3435 GCA_964355365.1 uncultured Solibacteraceae bacterium
ATCGGTCAGAAGGTGAGTTCGAACTGGCCGGTGATCTTGCGGAAGTTGGGATACTGGAATCCGTCGATCCTGAAGTTGAAGTCGCTGCCCGACGTCACCTCGGGATCGAAGCCGGAGTACTTGGTCCAGGTCATCAGGTTGCGGCCGATCAAGGCGATCTTCGCGCCCTTGGCGATCCGGTTGAGCCCTGTCGCTTCGAGAACACGGCTGCTGACAGTGTAGCTCAGGGAGAGCTCCTTCAGCTTGAGGAACGTGCCCTTCTCCACGACGGCGTCATGCGCGTTCAGGCCGTTGTAGAGAGCCGCATAGAACGCGGCCGGGCGCTTGTCGGCCTGCGGACGGGCGGACTGATCCTGGACGGCGTTGCGCTCGTCCTGGAACATCCAGTGCTTGGTGAAGTTGTAGATGTCACCACCCTGCACGCCGTCGAACAGCGCATACAGGTTGAAGTTCCGGAACCGGACCGTGTTCGAGATGCCGTACGTGAAGTCCGGGTTCACGTCGCCGATGACGAAGCTGTTGTTGCCAGTGCCGTCGACGTACGCGATGGGCGCTTCAGTGTTCGTGCCCAGCCTCGCCTTCGCCACGACGTACCCGTCGCTGTTGATGACGTAGTCGGTCAGCGCGAACGCCGCGTTCGCCTTGTTCACCGGATTGTCGAGCAGCTGCTGGGGATTGCGGACCCACTTCTGCCCGTAGATGATGCCGAGCGGCTCGCCCTCCTTATAGAAGAACACGTCCTGACCCTGGGCTCCCACGGCATTCACGCGGAACGCCGCGCGCCCGAGTTTCTCGATCTTCTGTGTCGTGTGGTCGGCCGTAATGCCCATCGACCACGTTATCCGCTGCGAGTCATACAGATGGCTCTGCAGCGAGAACTCCCACGTGTTGGCGGTGACGGTGGCCGCATTCCGCACCTGCGTCAGGAACCCACCCGACTGCGCCGGCGAGAGCGGCACCGCAAGGAATGCCCCGACCGTCCTGCGGCCGGCATTCACCAGCTCGAGGTCGAACCGGTTCAGGAACTGCATGTTCAGGCCGAACTCCTTCTCGGTCTGAATCGCCGGCTTCAGCGCCTTGTTGCCCATCTGGTCCTTCGAGAACTGGCCGTTGACGAGGTCGTACGACTCATACTGGTCCGCAAATGCCGGGCGCAATCCCGCGGTACCCTGCGCGGCGCGCACACGAAGCTCCTGCACGCCCGGAATCTTGAAGTCCTCCGTCAGCCGGTACGTGGTCGCCACGCGGTAGAAGTCCGCCCAGCGCGCCTCGGGCCCGAACAGCGACGATCCGTCCTTCCGGTAGAGCAGGTCGAGCACGTAGCGGTCCTTGTAGTCGAACGCCTGCGACACCATGTAGTTGATCGTGTTCCGGGTGTCATTCGTGGAGGTCAGCGACAGGACGGTCGGGTCGAGCGCCGCGAGGTCAGGAACCGACGAAACCATCAGTTTCGAGCCATTCGCGCGGAAATAGAGTTCATGGAACTTCTCGACCAGGTAGCTGACGCGGGTCGTCGTGGCCAGGTTGCTGAACCAGAGCCGTGAGGCGACCGCGTTCACCTGCGAGTTCTCGGCGATGTCGTTGCTCGAGTTCAGGTAGTAGTAGCCCGGCGTCGGAAGGCCCTGAGCGTTCAGGCTGCCCTTCGGTATGTACCGGCTCTTGCGGCGGTTCGAACGGTCGGTGCCGTACGAAGCATCGAGCTTGAGCCATTCGAACGGACGGTAACGCACCGAGCCCGAGCCGAGTACGCGCTCTCGATCGTAACCCACCTGATTCACCGAAAGGTTGTACAGCGGGTTCGCGCGGGCACCCGGCGACTTGGCCGGCGGAATCAACGGGAAGTAGGGAACGGTAGTGTTGACCGGATTCGGGTGCAGGAGGTCCACATCCGGAGGCGCCTGCATGATGTTGAACCACGGGTTGTTGTCGCTGCCCCAGGCCGGGTCGTAGTCGTAGTTGTTCGTGCCGTACGTCACGCTCGTCGAGATGTCGATCTTCGAGCTGATCGCCTGGTCGATGTTCAGTCGCGCGGTCTGGCGGAAGTACCCGTTGATCAGAGGCAGGACGCCCTGATCGTGATCGCCCGTGAAGGACGCGGCGAAGTTCGTGCTGCCGCGCTTCATCGAGACCTGCACGTTGTTCGTGTAGAAGTTGCCCGGCTTCAGCCACGTCTTGAGCTGGTCGCGCCACATGTCGGGACCAGAGGACGGATATGGATTATCCATGATGCCGTCCGCCTTGATGGTCCGTGCGCCGCTCGCGTCCACCTTGAACGATCCGTCGGGGTTCAGCACGTAGTAGTGGTGCTTGTTCCGCTCGACGAAGTGCTCGACGCCGCTCGTTCCGATCTCGGAACGGGTCCTGACCTGCACAACGCCTTCTGTGCCGCCCTTGCCGCGCTTGGTGGAGATGTTGATGACGCCGTTGGCCGCGTCCGACCCGTAGAACGACGCCGCCGCCGCGCCCTTCAGCACTTCGATGCTCTCGATGTCGCTGGCGTCGATGTCGGCGATGCTGTACTTCGTGATGACGCCGTCGATCAGGATGATCGGCGCGCTGTTGCCGACTCCGAGGTTCGTTGACCCGCGCAGGCGGATCGTCGGCGCCGCGCCAGGCTCGCCGCTGCCAATCTCGATGCGCGCACCCGACACCTTGCCGGAAAGCGACGCGATCGGCGAACTCGCCGGAACCGCGCTGATCTGATCTTCAGAGACCTTCGTGATCGAGAACGGGACCTTGTTGAGCGAGGTCTCGCTCGCGACGCCCGTAACCACCACGTCCGACAGGCGGAACGGATCGGTCTTCAGCACGAAATCGACCGTGACTGCGGGTGCGGTGAGCCTCACCGTCTTCGAAATCGGGGTGTATCCGATGAACCGCGCCGAAACCAAAGCCTCCTGGCCCTTGGCCGCGTCGGCGGGCACGACGAAGGTGTAGACGCCATTCGCGTTGGCGATGCCGCCGTACGTCTGCGTCGACACCGAAACGCGCACGTTCGCGCCGGCGATCGGCTGCCCGGCCTCGGACGTGACCTTGCCCGAAACCGTCGCGGACTGGGCACCGGCCACGCCGGCGATCAGCAGCGCGAGAGCCGGGATTCGCAACGCCGCGGCGAGTCGCCACAGCCCTGCTCGAAGAGTGATACGAGCCATCGTATTCCTCGTGTGGGTAGGGGGAAACAACACAGCACGATCTACCGAACATCACCATCCATATAGCAAGTACAAAAGGGGAACCCGAAGCCTGCCGAAAGGGTTCCCTACAGCAGGGCATACCTCGCCTGCGTGAGCGCCGTCACAATCAATAAGACTCTGTTCAGAATCCAGCCATGTCTGTCGGCATAAACCTGACAGGCGAGCCCCGGGCCGCTACGGTTTCGGGCGTTCAAAACGGGTCGGAAGCTGGACGATCTGCCGCACGCGGCGTTCACCCTTC
>CAYHEX010000397.1:0-3433 GCA_964355365.1 uncultured Solibacteraceae bacterium
GGCTTCATTGATTCCCGCAGTACGCCTGACGTCGGAACGACATTCACGATCTACCTGCCCCGGACACGCGATGCGGCAAAGCGGGTCGGTTCCGTGGGCGATCCGGAACCGCTCACGAGGGGCCACGAAACCATCTTGCTGGTTGAGGACGAACCGTCCGTGTTGAATCTGACGATGAAGATCCTGACCCGGCAGGGGTACGACGTGATTGCCGCCAGTTCGCCGGGCGAAGCCATCCGATTAGCCGATGAACACGCCGGACGGATCCATCTGCTCATCACGGATGTGGTGATGCCCGAGATGAACGGTCGCACACTCGCCAAACGGGTGTTGTCCGCACGCCCGGAGGTCAAGTGCCTGTTCATGTCGGGCTACACCGCCGACGTCATCGCCCACCACGGCGTCATGGACGCTGGCGTGAGCTTCCTTCAGAAGCCGTTCCTGACAGCCGACCTTGCCACGAAAGTCCGCGAGACTCTGGATCGCGAGTAGGGACAGGAACCCGTTCTCGGTCGTCCGTATTAGCGACTTCCCGTCAACGGAATCGGCCTTATCAGACGCTGGACCGGGTCACCTGGCACCGCCCGACAGCGCGGACAGGCGATTTCCTACTAACACAGCGCCGCTGTACAACTCGACTTCCTCGGCGCGCCGTCGGCGTCACTCAGCGGCCGTTTCACTTCGCCTTCGAATGTGCCAACAGCGCGCCGAGGTGCTGCTTCTGCGCCGCCGTCGCGTCGGGCCGCACTTCGAGCGTCCACGCCTTCGCGGGATCGCCCGTCATGAAGCGCAGGCCGAACCAGTCGAGCATCTCGGTGTAGTCGACTTCTTCCGTCGTGGCCACGAGCTTGTGGAGCAGCGGCTTGATGTCGTAGCCCACCGCATCGGCCGCCGTCTTCGCGAAGTCGTCGGCCGTGAAGCCGCGCGCGCCCGACCAGCGCTGATACTCGAGCCGGATCAGGTCGTCCATGCTCTTCCTGCCGTTCGTCGTCTTGCGAATGTTCGCGTCGAGCACGAGGCCCACGACCGGCCCCTTCACGTAGTAGTCGACCTTCTTGTCGGCCGCGAGCCGCTCGAACATCTGCGACGACGACTGCTCGAGCGTCTGCACGAGACGGCCGGGCTGCTTGGTCTGCAGGTCCGTGATGTGGCGCGAGTTGATGTTCAGGTAGTCATCAACGGAGCCGACAGAACGACCGGCGATGAGATCGCCGAAGTACGACGTCAGGCCTTCCGACACCCACAGTCCGGTCGTCACCGGCGCATGCTCGTAGTCGAACGGGCCGAGCTCCACCGGGCGCAGGCGCTTCACGTTCATCGCATGAAAGTATTCGTGGCTGATGAACGCCGCGTTGCGGAACTTCGCCTCGGCCGTCATCGGTTCTTTGCCGCCGGTGGTGATCGCCACGGAGTTCAGATGCTCAACGCCCGATCCACCGCCACCGCCCGTGACGATGTTGAGGAAGGCGTACTTCTTGAAGGGCAGGCCGCCCCAGAAGCGGATGTGTTCCTCGATGAGCGGCGTCAGAGCGGTGACGACCTTGTCGCCCGTCCACTCCGCCGTGCCGAGATACGTCCAGTAGTGCTGAATGCCACCGACCGTGAACGGCGTTGTCGAGAGCTGCGCGCCGGCGAGGATCGGCGAGTCCGCGAGGATGTCGTAGTCGGGCGCGATGTAGTGATTCGGTTTGCCGTCCTTCGCCGCGTCGAGCGACGTCATCGAGCCCACCCAGGTCGCCGGCAGTGCGAGGCGCACTTCCGCGGGCCGATGCGTGTTCGGGGCTTCGACGAGCGTCACGTAGGTGGACGGCCCGATGATCACCGCGCCGGTCTCCGTGGTGCCGTTGCCGAGATTGCTGCCGCGCGGCGCGGAGACCGTGTAGCTGAACGTGAACGACGGGCGACCGCCCGTCTTCACCGTCCAGCGGCTCGGCGTCGACTTCACCGCCTCGAGCGCCGTGCCGTCCGCGGCCTTCGCGCTGAACGCCATGACCTTGTCCGCGTAGTTCTGCAGTCCGTAGAAACCCGGCGACCAGATCGCCATCATCAGATCAACCGTCGCGCGCTTCCCCGTCGGCACGGTGACGTCCACATGGAACGTCTTCGATGCCGGCTCCGGGAAGCTGATCGTGTAGACCAGCGGTTCGAGCGTCGATTGCGCGGTGAGCGCGAGTGTTCCCGTCAGCGTGAATGTGGCGGCCAGCAGAATAGCAACGGAATAGCAGCGTCGAAGCATGGAAGTCTCCGCGCGCAATCTACAGCAGAGCCAATTGAAATCGGGAATCAATTCGACTCTTCCCCTTATGATCTTCACCATGCGTTACAGTTTCCGCGCACTTGTATTGGCCTCGGTCCTGGCCGGCGCTACCACCATTACCCTGGCGCAGCAGCCGCCGCCCCTCACGGAGAAGATCCCGTTCGACGCCAAGATCACCACGGGCACCTTCCCGAACGGACTCCGCTACTACATCCGCGCCAACCAAAAACCCGAGAAGCGCGCCGAACTCCGCCTCGTCGTCAACGCGGGCGCCATCCTCGAAGAGAACGACCAGCGCGGCCTCGCGCACTTCGTCGAGCACATGGCGTTCAACGGCACCAAGAACTTTCCCAAACAGGCGCTCGTGCAGTTTCTCGAGTCGATCGGCATGCGCTTCGGCGCCGACGTCAACGCCAGCACCAGCTTCGACGAAACGATCTTCATGCTCCAGATCCCCACCGATAAGCCCGACGTGCTCGACAAGTCGATGCTGATCCTCGAAGACTGGGCACACAACGTCTCGTTCGACAACGCAGAAATCGACAAGGAACGCGGCGTCATCGAAGAAGAATGGCGCCTCGGCCGCGGCGCCGCCGCGCGACTCCAGGACAAGCAGTTTCCTGTCCTGCTGAAGGGCTCCCGCTACGCCGACCGCATGCCGATCGGCACCATGGACGTCATCCGCAACTTCAAGCACGACCGGCTCAAGGCCTTCTACGCCGACTGGTACCGCCCGGACCTGATGGCCGTCGTGGCCGTCGGCGACTTCGACGCCGCCGCGATACAGGCACTGATGAACAAGCACTTCGCCGCGATTCCGGCCAGAAAGTCGCCGAAGCCGCGCGCGGAATTCTCGGTGCCGCCGCAGCCGGGCACGCTCTTCGCCATCGGCACCGACAAGGAAATGCCGAGCACGACAGTGGAGGTCTACAGCAAGTTGCCGACCGCCGACCAGTCCACCATCGGCGCGTATCGCACGAACATCCTGACCGGACTCTTCTCCTCGATGCTGTCCGCGCGCCTCCAGGAGCTGGCACAGAAGCCCAACGCGCCGTTCATCGCCGCCGGCACGAGCCGCGGCCAGTTCCTGCGCTCCACGAGCGCCACGACACTGTCGGCACTCGTGACCGAGGACGGCATCGAGCGCGGTCTGCAGACGCTGTTTGCCGAAACGAC
>CAYHEX010000398.1:0-3433 GCA_964355365.1 uncultured Solibacteraceae bacterium
CCTGCGGCAGCCGCTTCTCGGCGATGTCGAGCTTCGCCATGATCTTGATGCGCGAGATGATCGCGTCGCGATACTTCAGCGGCGGCGCCATGATGGCCTGCAGCACGCCGTCGATGCGGAATCGGATCCGCATCTCGCGCTCGTACGGCTCCACGTGAATGTCGCTCGCGCCGCGCTGAATCGCGGACAGCATCAGCGCGCTCACCAGCCGAACAATCGGCGCTTCCCCGCTCTCCCGCTCGAGGGCGGCCGCGTCAATTTCCTCGGTATCCGCCAACACCTGCAGTTCGTCGGCGCTCGCGCCCGGCAGATCCTCCAGCGCTCTCGACACCAGATCGGCGGCCGACTTGCCGCTCGCCGGCCCCGTGCGCGTGTAGTACTTCGCGATCGCTTCGCGAATGGCCGCCTCGGTCGCCACCACTGGCTCCACGTGCAGGCCCGACAGAAACTTGATGTCGTCCATCGCGAACACGTTGGTCGGGTCGGTCATCGCCAGGGTCAGCGTGGTCCCGGTCCGGGCCACCGGAATGACCTGGTATTTCGCGGCCGTATCGGCGGGAATCAGGCGGACGACGGCCTGCTCGAGCTCGAACTGGCCGAGGGTGATGGCCGGCACGCCGTACTGGCGCGCCAGAATCGCGGTGATGTCTTCGTCCTGAACGAATCCCAGCTGCACCAGCGCGGAGCCGAGGCGGCCGCCTTTCGTACGCTGATGTGTCAGCGCCTCTTGCAGCTGAGTGGCGCTGATGCGTTGTTCACGAAGCAGTAATTCCCCGAGGCGTACGGCCATGTGTATGCGGACATGGCCGAGCGGGGGCGGTAGTCGTCAGAAGCCGGTGCGTAGTGCCGCGCCGAAGCCCCGATCGCGTGTGATGTCGCCCATGGTGTAGTGCGTGTCGAGCCACAAGCTCTTGCTCACGCGCACACTGGTTCCCGCGGAATACACCGGCCGACGCGTGTCGTCCTTCAGATTCCACCGCACACCCGCGCGCACAGCCAGCCGCTTTGTCACGCGGTCTTCGCCGCCGATCGCGATCATCCGACGCGGACCGTCCCACAGGTCGACCGTGTCCAGATCCATGTCTAGAGCAAGAGTCACGCCAGCGCGCGGCATCACGGCCACGCCGCCACGAACCTCGCGCGGCAACCGCGTGGCAATTCCTGCCAGATTTGTAAAGCCCGGCTGTCGCAGATTTTTCATGACGACGCCCACTCGCACGGGTTTCAGGTCTGCCATCGCGCTCAGATCGAGATCGAAAGACTGCGAAGAATGCGATGACAGTTCTGTCGCGTCGGAAAACAACTGTGCCGCCGAAAGCCCAGTGCCTGCGGCTTCCGTGACCGTCCCTCGGACCCACTTGAGGTTGGCGCCGACCACCAGCCCCGGAACCAGAGTCTGCAGAATATTGAGGCCATACTGGCTGGTGGCGAGCGTCTCGGTCCGAGCCGTCCCGGCCGATACCGACGCCACCCGCGTGTCCGCGATGCGGGCAAAAGACATCCCCACGGGAAGGGTACCAACGCTCGAAAAGTAGGAGTGGCGCCGGGTCAGCCCAACCACCGGGTCGCCTTTCTGATTACCAGTTCGAAAGTCCACCCACCCAATTGTCAGGCCCGCCGGACCGCCGGTGGCCAATCCGGACGGGTTCCAAAACGCCGCCGAGGCATCGTCAGCCACCGCCACGAAGGCCCCGCCCATGCCTAGGGCCCTCCCGCCAACCGACTCCATCGGTTGTTGGGCAGATGCCAAAGACGGCACAACCAGCACGCCGGCGAGGATCACTCCCAGATTGAAACGCATATTTTTGAGCTTACAGCACTGTCGTGACCGGCCCTCCGAATGATCTTGGAACCTGCCGCCCCTAAATACTCGTAACTGTCCGCGACGGTACAATGTGTCGAGGCGTCTTACACAAGCGCGCCCAAAGAGGACCCCATGAACGAGACTGTCGCCATCGAACCGGCGGTGCCGGGTGTGTTTGCCCGCGCCCTTGGCATCATCACCTCCCCCAAAGCCACGTTTGAGCACGTCGTCCGGGCACCACGCGCGATCGGCATCCTGGCGCTTGTGGCCCTGTTAACTGGGGTCGGCACGTCCGCGTTCAGCATGACGGAGAAGGGCCGCGTGGCTCAGCTCGACTTCCAAGTGCAACAGATGGAACGGTTTGGCATGACGGTGACCGACGAGATGTACGCGGCGATGGAGAAACGCTCCGCCTACACGCCCTACACCACCCTCGTCAGCATGTTCGTCTTCTTCCCGATCTTCGTCCTGGTGGTGTCGGCGATTTTGTACGCCGTGTTCAACGCGATCATGGGAGGTACCGCCCAGTTCAAACAGGTGATGGCCGTGTCGTCCCATGCCTGGATGATCCCCACGCTGGGCGCGCTCTTTACCGGCATGATGAATTTCGCCAAAGGCACCGTCAGTCAGAGCGCCGCCAACCTCGGGATGCTCCTGCCGATGCTGAAGGAAGGCTCGTTCGCCGCCAACCTCGCGGGCGCCGTCGATATCTTTCAGATCTGGTTCGTCCTCGTGTTGTCCATCGGTCTCGGGGTGCTGTACAAGCGCAAGACGTCCAGCATCGCCACCGGTCTGTTTGGGATCTACGCGCTCATCGCCATTGGTTTCTCTTACTTCTTCGCAAAAGGGTAGTTCAGCATGAACCGTAAGAAGCTTTTCATCGGCATCGGCGTCCTCGCACTGCTCGGCGCGATCGCGTACGCCAACATCGCCTTCAAGAAGGAGACCGGCGCGGAAGTCACGGTCGAGAAGATCGAGGCGCGTGACCTGCAGGCGATCGTGTCCGCCAGCGGCAAGATTCAGCCGAAGCGCTCCGTCAACATCAGCGCCGAGACCATGGGCAAAGTCGTTGGCCTTCAGGTTGAGGAAGGCGACAACGTCACGCAGGGTCAGTTCCTCCTGCAGATCGACCCGCGCAACCTGCAGACCGCCGTCAACAGCCGCGAAGCCAGCCTGATGGCGTCGCGCTCGTCGATCGAAGAGATGAAGAAGTCTCTCGACAACACGAAACTGTCATTGCGGGTCACGCAGGACGCGCAGCGGCGGCAGACCGACCTGTTCAAGGCCGGCCTCACCACCAAGGAATCCTACGAACGCGCGCAGGACGACGTGAAGTCGCGCCAGGGCGAGGTGGATCGCGTGCAGCAGTCGATCACCACGCTGGAAACGCGGCTCAAGAACGACGAAGCGAATCTCGAGACGGCGCGCTACGACCTGAACAAGGTGCGCCTGGTCTCCCCCATCGCGGGCATCGTCACCAAGCGCAACATCGAAGAGGGTGAGACGGTCGTCATCGGCACGATGAACAACGCCGGCACGGTCCTCCTCACGATCGCGGACATGTCGGTGATCGAAGCGGAAGTGGAAGTGGACGAAACTGACATCCCCTTCGTCACGGTCGGCCAGCCG
>CAYHEX010000399.1:0-3418 GCA_964355365.1 uncultured Solibacteraceae bacterium
CCCTTGGGTCCGGGAACGCCATTCTCTCAAGCTTCAGGTGGTCCGAAAAACGCCGAGCAGGTCACCCCCATGGGTCTCTCCTTGCAACTTTTCTGCAAACCAAGCGTCCACACCAGTCCAGAACTGACCAGGATCACGTCCAAGAGTCCACTCCTGCCATAGAGGGACCACCTTCGTAGCCATCCTCTGGAGCAGGTTATTGGGGTTCGAATCCCTGCGTCCCAGCCAATTTCCTTCGCTCTTCGCCCAAATCCCTAGAATATTCGCGCCCCTCATTCGTCTACATCTGTAGGTGAAGGACCGAGCGACTCCACAGCCGATGGCACTCGAGCCAGACCAGCAGATCGCAGACGTGGTCACGCGGGAGCACTCCCGGCTGAAGCACTTCATCCGCCGGCGCGTTCCCGATCCGCGGGACGCCGAGGACATCCTGCAGGAGGTCTTCTACGAACTCGTGGAAGCCAATCGACTGTTGATGCCGATCGACCACGTCACCGGCTGGCTCTATCGCGTCGCGCGCAATCGCATCACCGATCTCTTCCGCAAGAAGCGCCCCGAGGCCCTCGGCGATGCCGTCGTCGCCGACGATGGCGACGAGTTGAGGCTGGAGGATTTGTTGCCGTCGCCCGATGCCGGCCCGGAGGCGCTCTATGTGCGCGGTGTGTTGCTCGAAGAACTCGAAGAGGCCGTCAACGAACTGCCGGCAGAGCAGCGCGCGGTCTTTGTGGCGCACGAACTGGACGGGCGCAGTTTCAAGGAAATCTCAACGGAGAGCGGGACCAACGTGAACACTCTGCTCTCCCGCAAACGCTACGCGGTGCTGTTTCTGCGCCGGCGACTGCAGACGATCTACGACGAACTGACGAAAGGATGACCTCATGAACTTCAGGAAGAACTGGTTCTTCATTGTTCCGGCGGCGATGGCGGGAATGGCGCTCTTCATGTTTCTTGGCGGCGAGATCGTCAAGTTGCTGTGGAACTGGCTGCTGCCGTCGCTGTTCGGTTGGCGTCAGATCACCTTCTGGGAAGGCCTCGGCATTCTCGCACTCTGCCGGATTCTCTTTGGAGGATTCGGACGCCACGGCGGCGCTCGCTCAGGGTCGATGAGGGGGATGCGCGACCGCATGAGCGACCGCATGGCCGACCGGGTGGGCGAACGTTGGGCGCACATGACGCCTGAAGAACGCGATCGATTCCGTCAGCGCATGCGCGAACGCTGCGGTTTCGATCCGACAGGGCCCGCAGTGTAGCGGCGGCGGCCAGACTCTGGACCCGTGGACCCCGGACGGACCCTGGACTTTGGACCCTGGACCCTGGACTACAGGCTCACTTACACGCCTGGCACTTGTGGTTGTTCTTCGCGCCCATGCCCTCGAGCAATTTGATCGTCTCGGGGAACGGCTGCGTGCGCTGTTCCGGGGTGTTCGCCATATCCACCGTCGTCTGACCCGCGCGGTTGACGACCATCACGTCGCCGCCGTGCTTCACAAGATACAGAATCATCTCGTTGTCGCCGCGCGCGGCCGCGTGATGCATCGCGGTGAAGCCGTCGGCGTCGCGCACGTTCACGTTCACCTTCAGCTCTTCCACGAAGTACTTCGCCACCGGCATCCAGCCGTCCGGCACATGACGATGTTGCTGCGCGACGCGGGAGGTGCCGTAGCCGACGCCCATCGCCGCGTGGAACGCCGGCACGTGTGGGCCGCCGGCGGGAATGCTCGGCAGGCCTGATGGATCGTTCGGACGCTGCGCCGTGCCGAAGCTCTTCGTGGCAATCGACGGATCTGCGCCGTACTTTGTGAGCATGCGCATCGCGTCAACGTCGAGGGCGTAGGCCGCGCGCCAGAACGGCGTCGCGCCGGCGAAATCCACGCCCATGCGGCCCGCGTTGTAGGCCGCGAACCAGACGTGCGAGACCGTGCGCGCGTTCGGATCGGCCTTCGCCTTCAGCAGCGACTCCATGAATTGGAGGTATGAGGCCTGCTGCTGCGCGCCGGCCGTCGGCTGCGGATACCACGTGCGCAGCGCCCACTCGTTGTTGAGCGTGGCAAACAACGGTCCGATCCCATCGTCATTCACGAGGTTGGGATTGGCGCCCCGGTTGAGCAGCGTCGTCGCAATGTCGTACTGACCGTTGGCCGCCGCGAGGGTGAGCGGCGTCGAGAGGTCGGCCGAGCGGGAGTTGATGTCAGTCTTCGCGTCGAGCAGCACGGCCGCGGCATCGGCGTAGCCGTTGCGCACGGCGTAGTGAAGCGCCGTGAGGCCGCCCTGCCTGCCGATGATCTCGGTGTCGGACGGGCCGCGGCCGCCGCCGCGCGCCCCACCTCGGCCCGCTGCTGCGCCGGCCGTCTGCTGCGGTGCATTGAACTGGTTGATGAGGTCCGGGTCGGTCGGGTCGACCGCGCCGCCACCGCCGCCTGCTGCGGCCGCGCCACCGCGGCCAGCGCCCGCTGCGCCGCGCCCGGGTCCTCCGAGTTCGCGCATGCGCGCCGAGCGATCCGCGCCGTCGGTCTTTGCCCGCTCGACGTAGTCGATCACCGTGGTGGTGGCCTGCACGTTGGCGCCGCGCGAGATCAGGAGCTTGATCGCGTCGATGCGGTCCTTCGATGCAGCGAAGATCAGCGGCGTCCGACCGTGCGTGGTGTCCTTGGCGTTGACGTCCGCGCCCTTGTCGGGCGGCGCGCCCGGCGCGGGAGTGCGGCCGGCGTCCGCGGCCAGGTGAGTCGGCTGCACGCGGGTGGACGTGAGCGCGGTGGCCTTGCCGCCGGCGGTGAGCAGGCGCGTGACGACGGCCGCGTGGCCGCGTTCGGCCGCGAGGTGGAGCGGCGTGTAGTCGCCGAGTCGCGTCACCGGATCGACCGCGGCCTTCGCGGTGAGCAGCACGCCGACCATGTTCGCGTTGCCGTTGAGCGCCGCCCAGTGGAGCGCCGTCATGCCGTCGGCCTGCGCCGAGTTGACGTCGACGTGGCGGCGCAGCAGATCCGCCACGGCCGCTGCGTCGCCGCGTTCGGCGGCGTCTGCGAGGGTTGACGTCGCGGCCGCCTGCGTGACGACGAGTGCGAACAGAAGAGCGGTGGCGAGAGCAGCGAAGAAGCGATTGCGCATGTGTGCGTCCCTGATGCGTGAAGCGTGTTTATGCGTTCTTGAACGAGAACTCGCCCGTGCTGTCGCCGAACGTCTTGATGTCGTCGAGGCCGAGGCGATGCATCATCGTGAGCATCACGTTCGCCATCGGCGTGTCGTCGGCCGCGCGCTCGAGGGTGCCGCCCTGGTGCCCTCCGTTGCCGCCGCCGCGCATGCTGAGCGGGCAGTTGCGGTGGTTGTGCACGTTGGGGTTCGCCATCGGCGGGCCGTAGAAGATGAGCGTCTCGTCGAGGAGCGCCGCGTCGCCTTCGGTCGTGCTCTGCAGCTTCTCGAG
>CAYHEX010000400.1:0-3394 GCA_964355365.1 uncultured Solibacteraceae bacterium
GGGTGCGGCCTGAGCCAGCAGCATGGCTCCCGCCGCCGGCAACACGATCAAAGTGGCAATGACTAACAGTCGTCGTAGATTGCGCATGAAGGACGTCCTCCGGGACGCGGTAACGATAGCAGAAACCGCTGGGTATACGGTCTCGGAGGAGGGCGTGTTACAGGGGGGGCGGTCAGGCCTCACATCGTGCTACTGGAGGCGACGAAGAGCACCTTCAAATTCGGCCAGCACCGGAAAGCCGGCCTTCCCAAATCGAACACGCCCCGCCTTGTCGATCAGATAGAGCCGGTACGGCCAGCCCGAATACGCCAACTCGACCGCGTTGTCCATGCCATCGACGAGGATCGGAAACGGCAACGCAAATTCGCGCGCACATTTATCTGCATGCGCTGCCTTCTCGCCCAAGCCCTTAGCCATCGGCAACGTGACTTTTGACGGGGGTATCCCAGGTATCTCGGGCGCCTTTGCCCCGTCGGAGGGGTGGGCCTCTCGCACATAGACCATGTAGAAGCGGACCTGAGAGTATCTGGTGGCCAGTGCTATGAGTCCGTTGACTTGGGAGGCAAAGACTGGGCACGTCGCGCTCGAAAACACCAGCGCGACGTCCTGACCACGCAGTGTGGACAGACGAAACGCGGGGCCGCCACCACGCTGTTGGAGCGCGAAGTCCGGGGCAATTTCCACGACATTGGGGACACCGGTCAGCGACTGCTCCCCAAAAACGCCTGGAGCGACAAGGAACAACATCGACGTGGCGAGTAACAGGGGCGCTGTCACAGGCCTGTGCCTGAAGGGATTCAGTGTGGTCGACACGTAGTGAGGATCGCTTCCGACCGTGGCACCTGCAATCGCCAAGCTGCGCCACATGTGAACTGCGCCACTTGTCGCTATCGAACGGTTTCCGCGCCTCCCCCCAACACCGAAGCCACGGCGATTGCGGAACTCGGTGGGGAGACCATACTCCCGTGAGGATCGGTATCTCATGGGCGTTTCAGGCGCGCGTCAACGTGCGACGACGTCGCGTTGTCGCCACTTGTCGCTTGGCAGATCCAAGACGTGACGCATACCCTCCAATTCCCCGAGGGGTCCTTACCCAGCGGAATCAGTCGGAGGAGTGTATGAAGAAGATCGCGATGGTTGTGGGTTTCGTTGCTGCGGTGTTGCTGCCCGGCCTGGCGTTGGCTCAGAGGGGACCGGCCCTGGACACGCTCGTGAAGGTGGACGAGTCGAGATTCGACATGGCGACTCGGAAGACGGTCGAACGGAGCAACGTCATCCATCGTACGAGCAAGCAGTTCTATAACCGTGAGATCTTCAGCGTAAAGGAACGACAGCTGCCCCAGCCGGTGCCGGGTGAGGTCTACATCGTCCAAGAGGACCAGTTCGTCTCGCGAACGGTTCAGGACGCCGTTCCTGTGTGGGTGGTGGTTGAGCGCAACCCAATTCAAGAGCCTGAACCCACCTGGCGTTACAAGATCAAGTAGATCGAACGAGCCGAGTGAGCCTGGCGGGATGTCCCGCCGGGCTCCAGCTGTCTTCCGACCCGCTGTCGCGGCGCCCCCTACGTTCTGGTCGGTGCGGCTGCAGCCGGCCAGACCGAGAGTGCCATGCCTGTCACTGTTCTCTTGCTCGTCGCCGCCCTGCAAGTGGCGGTCGCCAGTCCCTCTCAATCCGTCGGTCCGCCCCAAAGCACCGGTAGTAGCGCAGCCTCTTATCGCCTCGGCCCGTTGCGCTTCTCGCTCACTCTACCCGCCGGTTGGAAGCTGGTGGATGTAGCCAAGGCCAGGCCGTTACTGGACAAGGACGGAGTGGTCGAAAGCCCGCTGTTCGCGATTGAGGGCCCAGCTGGCGGCATGCTGTATGGCACCTGGAAACAACTGCCAGCCGGCGTCACCTTCAGCGCCGATGCCATTGCCGCCATGGAGGATCCGGCGCTCGCGAAGTGGGGGATCAAGCCAAGCGACATCAAGAGCTTTGCGGACCGGCAGGCCAAGGGCCTCAGGTTCGCGTACCTGAGGGCGAAGGGGCTTGGCAGCGGTCTGGAGTTCTCGGCGAAACTGAAAACGCCGACGGTCGGCCTCTGGGTGGATATTCCCGTGGCGTTCAGGGCGGATGACGGTATCCACTCCGGCCTCGCCAGCCTTTACTATCGGAGTTCGGCCGCCGAGGCCACGGCTGGAGGCGAGGCGCTATTTCTCGATCTGATCGACGCCATTGAGCCGACGAGCAGCGTGGTGCCGTCGACCGCCGTGCCCGCCGCGGCTCAGCCAGCCAACGAATCAAAGCCCATCATCACACCACCATCCTCGTCACTGCCTGCGTGGCCGGCGGGACTGCAGGACGCCGCGCAGCGCGTCACGCAATGGCCGACGGACGCCGCCTCCTACAGCGCCGGATTGGAGCAACTTGACCGCCTCGGCGCGATTTTTCCGGCCAACCAGTGGATCAAGGCACTCGGCGAGGAATGGCGTTCGACCCGCAAGGAACGCGCACAGGTCGGGGAGTGGCTCAAGGGGGCCGACGCTGAGGCGCGCCGAAAGGAACTTGCGGGCCTGCACGAGACAGCGCTCCAGCAGATTTCGCTGAGGGGCAACGCCATGGAATTGGCCGCGTATCTGGGATACGTGAACGCCATTTGGCCTGACAATCCTTTCCTGCGCCCACCGACAGCGGTGGGGTCCGGCGCTCAGTGGAAGCACTGGCCCACCGGTCAGGTCCTACAGCGATCGCTGGTCCTGGGCCGGGTGTTCTGGCATTCCCTGACACCGGTTTGCCAGTTGTCGCAGTTTGCGGGCGGCTCGATGCCGAGCGGACTTCGCCTGCCCGACGCCGACGAGTACGAAGTCATGCTCAAGCAGGGCGCGATCAGCGCGACGAAGGGCACGTCGTGGCTGATGCAAGCCGGCCCCGCTCAGGCTGCCTGGATGGAATTTGACAAAGGCCGCCTGATCAAGCTCAAGCACCAGGGACTGACGTCGCAGTGTTTCGCGGTGTGGGCGGGGAAATAATCGGGACCAACGACGGGACTCCGATCAGTCGTCAACTCGCCAACCGACCATCGCCAGGATCACGCGGCTGCTCAATCCGCCGTACGTATAGCGCAGGTCGATTCCTGCCCTCCCGCGTGTCGCACTGGCCCCGACGGTCAGTCCGCCCGCGACTGATCGGAGGCGGTCGAGCCGCACTTGCGACGTCGCCCCCAACAAACAGTGCACGCTCGAATAACCGTCACTGCCAAGCCAGCCCGCACGCAGGAAGAGCGGCAGATCAAGGCTGGTGGCTGCGTATTCTGCCCTGGCACTCCCCATTACCTGCGTCCAGCGTGCCCGGCTCAGGAGTTGCGTTTGTCAACGAAATCTGGCCCCCCTGTGATGCCGAAATGTGGCCCCCCCTG
>CAYHEX010000401.1:0-3315 GCA_964355365.1 uncultured Solibacteraceae bacterium
ATGTTCCAGCGGAAGTTCTGCACCGGTCCCACGATCTCGCCGTTCTCGATCAGAAAGAGACCGTCGCGCGTCATGCCCGTGTTGAGCAACGTCGCGTTATCGACGCCGCGGATGTACCAGAAGAACGTGACCAGCAGGCCGCGCTTGGTCTTCGACACCATGTCGGCGATCGACAGGTCCGAACCTTCCATCACCAGGCTCTGGTTCGTGCTCGCGCCCGCGCCGGTCGCCCAGCTCTTGAGCACGCCCTTCTCGACCCACGTCACCGGCTTGGCCGCCATGTTATTGGGACCGATCGTGGACTGACGCAACACCGCATTGCCGATGTCGCTCTTGAGCGAGAACAGATCGCTGAAGATCTTGTCGCCAACGTTCTTGCCGGCCATCACACCGCCACCACCGCCGCCGCGACCTCCGCCTCCAGCGCCGGCTGCGGCGGGACCACCATTGAAGATGCCCGTCATCAGCGACAGAAAGCGCGCGTTCGCGCGCGGTTCGAGAATGACCGTGTAGCGGCCGGGCTCGAGGGCTTTCGGCTTACGGCTGTTGAGTGCCTTCTTCGCCGCCACCTCGGTGTAGGCCGAGGCATTGATCTGCGAAATCTCGCGAACGCCCGTGATCCCGGCCCAACCGGAACCGCTGCCGTCCTTCATACGGCACGTCAGGATGAACCCGGTGTTGGCATCGCGGTAGTACGCGAAGAGCCCCTTGCTGTTGGCCGTCACCGTCGTCTGATCGGTCTTGGGGATGTAGCCGGAACCGTCCGTGCCGATCTTGTCGCTCACCGCGATGCTGTCTTTCACCATCTGCGCGCGCTGACCGGGACTGAAGTCGATGACGCTCTTCGAGGCGCCTTCAACCGGCACGTACTGCTGCGGGCCGACGAGTTCGGGCAGCGAGGCGAGGTCTTTGCTGGCCTCGAGCTGCTTGTCCGCGGCGACCACCATCGCCTGCAGGCCGGCGTCGGTGAAGTCGCGGGTCGATGCGAAGCCCGCGCGCTGGCCGCGGTGGAGCGTGACGCTCACATTGCGGTCGTACTGCACGAGGTTGGTGGTGATCGTCGAATTGGCCCAGCGCGTGCCGGATCGTTCCCCGCCGCTGAGGTCCACCTCGACGGCATCGGCCTTGGCCATGTTGATGATCTTGTCGGTGATCGCTTTGGCTTCGTCGCGTGAATACATAGTGCGGGAAGGGTATGGGTGCCCGTCTGCGGAGTCAAGACGTAACTGGCGCCCATCGGCGACGAGACAAAAAAAGAAACGGTGGATACTCCCTAAGGCGTATCCACCGTTTCGTCGTGCTTTAGTCGTGCTTTACCAGTGCGTGTCTACCAGGTAATACGGAGACCGAACTGCGTGATGCGACCGCCCGGATCCTGCGAGGCGTTCACGTCCTGCGCGGCCGAGGTGACCTGCCATGACGTGTAGGAGCTGCCGCCGGTCCCGAGGGGCGTGAAGTTGATCGTGTTGAAGACGTTGAACAAGTCCATGCGGGCTTCGAGCCGCGCGTTCTTGTACAGGTTCACCCGCTTCACCAGGCTCATGTCCACCTTCCAGTACTTCGGGCCCGTGATGAACCGCGTCAGCGCCGTGCCGGGGCAATCGCCGGCCAGGTACTGCACGCAGTCGGGACCGCTCGCCGGAGCCAGATAACGGCCGGTCGGGAGCGCGCCCGCATACCCCGACGCCGTGGTGGCCGACGAGGTGTTCAGCGCGAGGATCGAGTTGGTGATCACGTCGGCCGGCAACATGTAGATGCGGTCAACGCCATCCGTGCCCGTCTCGTGACGGAACTTGAACATGCTCTGCAGTTCCTTTTCCGTCATGCCAATCAACCGGAAGCCGCCGAAGTTGAACTTCGGACCTGTCTGGACGCGGCCGATGCCGTCAATTTCCCATCCACCGATGATCGCATCCACCAGACGCGAGGCGCTGCCGCCGAACGTCTTGCCCTTGCCGAACGGCAGCTCGTACACCCAGTTGGCCTTGAACGTGTGGGTCGCGCCGCCGCCGCTGTCGATGTAGAACCAATCCTCACGCAGCGAACGCTGAGACCATGTCTTGCGACCGAACGAGAACGCGTAGTTGCCCTGGATCATGAACCCGCCGCTCATGCGCTTGGTCAGGTCCACCTGAAGCGCATTGAATCGCGTGTTGCCCGTCGTCGTCTCCAAGAACGACGAGCCCTGCGCCACCGCCGGGTTCGCCATGAAGAAGTTGATGGGCAGACCCGCCGCGACGCGGTTGGCGTCGAGCCCGGTGCCGGTGCCGATCGAGTTCTGCAACCCGCTCGTGCCCGTGCCCGCGATGCCGCCCAGGTTCGGCGCATACATGTTCAGCGAGTTGTACCAAGTCGATGACCGGTAGTTCGCCGAGGTGTAGTTGGCCGCGACCTGATTCTTGGCGTCCTTCAGGGGGGTGCCTGCGAAGTACGCCTGGAAGATCGGCAGCGGCGACGTGCCCGCAGCGCCCGTGTAGGCGAAGGTGTTGCCCAAACCAGCGACGATGTTCGACCGCAGGTTGGCCTGTGCCTTCCGGAATTCGTCCAGGAACCCGTTCTCGCCCGACAGCATGCTCCACTGCTGGGTGGCGTTCATGTTCCAGCTCCCCCAGCCGCCCACGTTGGTGTTGCCAATGTAGCGGACATCAACGCCGATGGACTTTCCAAACTGCCGCTGGATGCCGAAGCTGTACTGGTGGGTCATCGGAATCGGCCAGTCGGGGTAGTGGATGTCGACCGACTCGTTGACGGCCGGCGTCAGCGTCCAGTTACCGGTCAACGGCGCAGGCGCCGCCGAGGGAGTCAAGCGGCCGGTGTCGCGGAGCAACACGGGCCAGCCGTCCGAACCAAGGAACGGGGTGCCGGTCGTGGCCGAGCGGGAACCTGCACGGCTGCGTCCGGGATTGCCGGAGTAGTTGGAGTCGAAGAACGCGGTGCCCAACCTGGTGTAGGTGATCGAGTAGCCGCCGCGGAACACCGGCTCGGTGCCGATGATCTTGGTCAGGAACGACGACTGGAGGTTCGGCCGCCACGCGAAGCCGATGCTCGGCGCGATGTTGTTCCAGTCGGTGTTGTACGCCGACTTGCCGTTCTCATACGGCACGAGGATCGGCTGCGTGCCGGTCAGGACGCCCGGCTTGTAGAGGTTGCCTTCGCCGTACTTGCCCGTGCCGGCGCCGGTGATGCCGTAGACCATTTCCCACGTCTGCGGCCGCGAATAGAGGCCGTCGGTCGTCATCGGGAGCTGCACTTCCCAGCGGAGGCCGAGCGTCAACGTCAGGTTTGGCTTCACGCGCCACGAATCGGACGCGAAGA
>CAYHEX010000402.1:0-3314 GCA_964355365.1 uncultured Solibacteraceae bacterium
CCAAGCAACCGCGCCATGGCGCGGCGGAACACCGGCGAGAACTTCGGCACGCGCCGCGCCCGCCCGTGATCGATCCCGACCAACACGCCCACCACGGCGCCGTGCGCCACGATGGGCCACCCCATGGCCGCCGCTTCAATCGGCTCGCCAATGCGCGTGTCCGACGCCAGCCGTGCCGACACGAACGCCTGCTCGCGCTGCGCGACAACGTCGGCGACCGCTTCGGCCGGAGCGCGCATCGCCGGGTCCTGCGGACGTCCGGCCAGAAACTGCACGCTGCCGTCCGACTCCACCGCCACGACCGACCAGCTCGCCATCGGCAACCACTGCGACATCCGCGTCGACAACGCCGAGGCCACCATCGCGGGATCCGTGGACAGGTTCAGCATCCGCATCAGGTCGACGATCACGTCCGCGCGCGCCGCGCGCTCCGCCAGCATGTCGCCCCCCGCGTCAATCCGGTCTGCCAGATCCAGCGCACCGGGCAACCCCAAGGCGCGTTCCACTTCAGCCAGACGCAACGGCAGACTCAGGTGATGCCGAAAGCCCACCGCTCGCGACAGCTCCGAGACCTGGCGCGCGCCCGCCCCAAATGACGCCGCCGGCGCGCCCGACAAGACACGCGACAGCCGCCGACGATCAACCTCATCATCGGGACCGAGCTCCCACAGCACACCGGTCGCATTGGTCGGCACCCGAACCACTGTCGCCTGTGGCAGACACTTGACGCGCAAGTGCCCCGCTCGGCGCAAAGGGGCCAGATACCGCATGACGTCGCGGCTGCGATGGAATACCGCGAGCGTCAGTGCTCTGGGCATCGTGATAAACCGGCCAACTATATCACGCTCAACCCCTGTTTTTCCTGATACTTGCGGCATTCCATGACATAATTGCGGTTTCGTCTGCCGCCTGTTGCAGACACGGAGAGACCTTCGATGACGATGCTCGATAACATGCGCCGCCACAAAGCCTGGCTCAAATGGAGCCTGGGTTTGGTCGTGGTGACGTTTGTCCTTTTGTATGTCCCCAGCTTCCTGCAGACCGGCGGACCGTCGGCCACAGACACGATCGCGACCGTCGACGGCCGCGAGGTGAAGGCCGGAGACTTCCGCACGATGTACGCCCAGCAAGTGGATGCGTACCGGCAGGCCTATGGCGCCAGCCTGAATGACCAGCTGCTCAAGCAGCTCGGCATCGAGCAGCGCCTCATCCAGCAGATGATCGACGAGGAAGCGGTGCTGGCGGAAGCCAAGCGCCTCGGCCTCGGCGTCACGGACGCCGAGGTCCAGACGCGCATCCTCCGCCTGCCCGCACTGCAGGAAAACGGCGTGTTTGTCGGCTACGAACGCTACCGGCAGATGCTCGACATGCAGCGCCCGCCGCTGACTGCGCCCAAGTTCGAAGAGCAGCTGCGCAAGACGCTCCTCGCCGAGAAAGTGCAGGCGGCCGTCACCGGCTGGGTGCGCGTGTCGGACGCGGACGTCGAGAAGGAATACAAATCCAAGAACGAAAAAGTAAAACTGGAACTCGCCGTGTTCAACGCCGCGCAGTTCCGTGACGGCATCCAGCCGACCGACGCGGATCTGCAGGCGCAGTTCACCGCGCACGCCGATCAGTACCAGGTCGGCGAACGGCGCCGCGTCCGCTTCCTGTCGATCGACGCGCAGGCCCTGCGCGCCAAGATCGCGGTGACCGACGCGGAGATTCAGTCGCAGTACGACAGCAACATCGCCATCTACTCGACGCCCGAGCAGGTGCACGTGCGGCACATTCTGCTCAAGAACGCGGGCAAGGACGACGCCGCGGTGAAGGCCGCAGCCGAGGGCATTCTGGCCAAAGCCAAAGCGCCCGGCGCCGACTTCGCCAAGCTGGCGACGCAGTACACCGAGGACGAGGGCAGCAAGGACAAGGGCGGCGAATACGACTTCTTCGGCCGCGGCACGATGGTCAAGGAATTCGAAGAGTCGGCCTGGTCGCTCCAGAAGGACGAGATCAGCGGACTCGTCAAGACGGAGTTCGGCTACCACATCATCAAATTGCTCGAGAAGCGCCCCGCCGCCATCAAGACACTCGCCGAAGTGAAACCGCAGATCGACGACCAGATCCGCTGGGGCAAGGCGCAGACCGAAGCGCAGAAAATCGCTGACGAAGTCGCGCCGTCGATCAAGACGGCGAGCGACATCGACCGCATCGCGCAGTCGCGCAGCCTCGTCGTGGGCGACTCGGGCCTGTTCTCGCGCGACGAACCGCTCGCCGGCCTCGGCTTCGTGCCGAGCGTGTCGAACGAGGCGTTCAACATGACGCAGGGCGCGGTCAGCCAATCGCTGAAGACCGACCGTGGTTATGCGTTCATCACGCTGGCCGAAGTACAGGCCCCGCACGCGCCGAAGCTCGACGAAGTGAAACCCAAGGTCCGCGAGGACGTCATCCGCACGAAAGCCGTGGAACTCGCGCGCGCCAAGGCGCAGGCGGTCTCGCAGCAGGGGAAGGCGAACTTCGCCGCCGCGGCTAAGGCGGCCGGCGTGGAGGTCAAGAAGACCGAGTTGATCGCGCGCGGAACGGCGCTACCGGATGTCGGCGTCAGCGGCGTGGTCGACGATGCGGTGTTCGCGCTGAATCAGGGAGACGTCAGTGCGGCGATCGCCACCGACAGCGCCGTGGTCGTGGCGCACGTCGTCGAAAAGCAGGCGGGCACGCCCGAAGGACTGGCGGCCGAACGCGATGCGCTCCGGGGCCAACTCCTGCAGCAGAGCCGCCAGGAGTTCTTCGCGTCGTATATGACGAAGGCCAAGACCAAGATGAAGATCGTGGTCAACGACGCGGTGGTCAAGCAGTTGATTGGTGGATAGCAAAACATCGTTAAGTTGAAAGTCCGAAGGCCAAAGTAGGAAGTTACGAACCACTTCCCACTTTGGCCTTTCTTCTTTCCACTTAACACCTGTCGGCGTTTCTACCAGAAGACGTTCGGCATCAGCATGAGCGGTTCGCCGGGACGGTAGCGGCGCAACTGTGCCAGCATCGCTGATGCGCGGGTCAGCACACTGAGGCTGGCCGTGCTGTCGGCTGATGCCGCGCCCAACGGGTTGGCGAACACGTCGAGCAGGCCGCGCCGGCTCGGATAGATCATGAGCGACACGTTCGTCGATGCATCGATCTTGGCGCGCGTCTTCGCAAGGGCGATCGCGTCGTTCAGCCCTCCCAGCGCATCCACGAGTCCCAGTTCCTTCGCCTGCCGGCCCGTCCACACGCGGCCCTGCGCAATCGCGTCGATTTTCTGCGGCGTGGAGTGGCGGGACTCGGCAACCTTGGCGACA
>CAYHEX010000403.1:0-3306 GCA_964355365.1 uncultured Solibacteraceae bacterium
ACGCAGCGGCGGGTCGTATCCACGATGGATGAACCCTCGTTGGGCCAGTGACGGCCAACCGATCGTCGTGACCTCGATGGCCGTCGGGCCGCCGGTGTAGAGCACGATGGGGCCGCGCACCGCCTCGGACTCTGCGACGATCGCGAGCGAGGTGGCGCCAATCGCAGCGCCCGATGTCTGCCACGTGGCGCTCGTGACATCGCAGGGCAGGACGGTCACGACTTCCGCGATGCCCGTGACCGCCGGCGCGAGCCCATCGGCGAGTTGCACTCCGCGCTGCTGAAGCTCGCGTTGCGCGCGAGGCAGCGCAAACACGCGCCGACCATGACGTGCCAGATCCACACTCTCGGCAGTGCGCTCGATGAGCGTGAACTCGAGGCGTGCCCGGCGCAGACTTCCGCTGAGTGAGCGCAGCAGCAGGTCGGTCACGGCATCCTCGTTCACGATGCCTGAACCGCTCGGCAGTTGGTACAACACCGATTGAAACGCGGTGCGGGTCAGTGTGCCGTGGCCCATCGGCACGACGGCGTCGCCCACTGAGGGCCGGGTGCTCAGCCGCGGCGTGAGCGCAACAGCCAGCAGGACCGCCACGACGGCGCCGGCGACTGTCACGCGTCGCCAGCCTGGGCGGGATGCGCGCATCGCTGCCGTGAGCCCCAGCCCCGTCAGGAGCCAGAGTCCGACGACGAGCGGAGCGATGGTGCGTGCAGGACTGGCGTCCGACCACATGGTGGCCAGAGAGATCGCGGCCGGCCACACCAGAGTGAAGACGGCGTTTCGTCGGCCGCCGTCGCTCGCTAGCAGGGCTGACCCGGCGCGCCCGCCGGCGAATACGGAGAAGACTCCCAGCGCCGCCAACGCTGCAGTCAACGGGCCGACTCCCGACACGGCGAATGCGGCTACTTCGATCGCCCGGTGAGCACTGAACGCCCCCGGCAGCATTTCCCGGAACGTCACCAGCGACGGGGACTGGGCCGGGAACGACGGGAGCGCGAGCATCACGGCGGCGGTCACCGCGATGGAGAGACACGCGAGCCCGGCGCCGCCCCAATCACCGGCCCGGCGTCGCCCCACCCACCAGCACAGCATCGCAGAGGGTACGGTCAGACTCGGCGCGATCGCGCTTGCGGCGATCAGGCCGGCGACGACGCCATAGCCGCCGCGGCCGGCCACCGCGCACCATGTCGCTGCGGCGGCGAGAAGCGCGGCCGCGTCCGTGGGGGCGAGCCTCGGCAGCATCCACGAACTGGCAGCGGCGATCACACCGATTGCCGCCGCTGAGATCCACGATTGCGTGAATCGCCATGTCGCCAGCGCCGTAAGCGCCGCGGCGGCGCCGATCGCGACGCGGTGCGCTGCGATGAGCATCTCGCCGAGCGATGTCGCCGGACGCGCGAGCGCTGCGAGCGAGGCCACGAGTTCAAGCAGGCCCGGGCTCGCCGTGGCATCTGCGAGTGGGGGATTCGAATGCTCGTTGAACCAAATCGCGGCCGCGGCGCTGAGTAGACAGACGCTGAAGACCGGCAGGGCCCGAGAGCGCGTCATTGGCCTTGCTATGATAAGTGGAGTCACCAATTGATGCATCGGCTGTTGGATTTCATTCAGGCGTTCGCGCTGGGCCTTGGCGGTCCCGGTCTGGCGCTTCTGGCGTTCGTGGACTCGTCGCTTCTGGCATTCCCTGAAGTGCCAGACGCGCTGATCGTCGTGCTGACGGTGGCGCAACCGGAACGTTGGTTCTACTACGGGGCCATCACGACGGCCGGGTCTACGCTCGGCTGTCTCGCGCTCTTCTTTCTGGCGCGGCGGGGTGGAGATGCCGTGCTCGCGAAGTTCGTCACGGCGGAGACCCGAAACCGGCTGTTCGCGCTCTTCAGGCGGTTCGGATTGTTCACGCTGGTCGTGGGGAGTCTGTGTCCGCCGCCCATGCCGTTCAAGCCCTTCATCGTTCTCGCCGGCGCCGCCCGCGTGCCCGTCTCGCGATTCACGGCGGTCGTCGTGGCCAGCCGTGGCCTCCGCTACATCGGGGAAGCCTGGCTGGCTCGCGTCTATGGGCAGCAGGCTATGCAATACGTCAATGAGAATGCGGCCCGCGTGTCGCTGTGGCTCGGGGGCCTCCTTGTCGTGAGCGGCATCGTGTTCCTGCTCTGGAAGCGCCTGCGCCCCGGTTACAATACGAGACCAGTCGCGTGACCCCAGACCTTTCGCTCATCGTCCCCATCCACAACGAAGCCCTGAACATCGAGGCGCTCTACGCCGAAGTCTCTTCCACACTGACGTCGTGGGGCCGGCCCTGGGAGCTCATCGTCGTTGACGACGGGAGCACGGACGACTCCTTCGCGATCCTGGCGAAGATTCAGGCCGCCGACCCCCGCGTGCGTGTGATTCAGTTCCGGCGCAACTTCGGGCAGACCGCCGCGTTCGCGGCGGGTTTCGCGCATGCACGTGGCGCGCTGATCGTGACGTCGGACGGCGATCTGCAGAACGATCCTCGCGACATTCCGGGAATGGTGGCGCGGCTCGAGGCCAGTGGTTGCGACATCGTGTGCGGCTGGCGGAAGGATCGGAAAGACACCTTCATCAACCGACGGCTGCCGTCCATCCTTGCGAATCGGTTGATCTCCTGGGCGACCGGCGTGAAGCTGCACGACTACGGCTGTTCACTGAAGGTGTTTCGCGCGGAAGTCGTGAAGCCGCTGCGGCTGTACGGCGAGATGCACCGGTTTCTGCCCGCGCTCGCGAGCGAGATGGGCGTCAAGATCGAGGAATACGTCGTCAACCATCGTGCGCGAATTCATGGGACGACGAAGTACGGCATCTCGCGGACGTTGCGCGTGATGCTGGACTTGATGACCGTCAAGTTCCTTTTGAGCTACTCGACGCGGCCGCTGCAGATGTTCGGACCTGTCGGGATGCTGGCGGGCGGCACCGGCACGCTCGTGCTGGCCTACTTGTCGTTTGCGAAGTTCGTGTGGCATCAGGGCATCGGTGATCGGCCGCTGCTGTTGTTTGGGATTTTGCTCGTGGTTACGGGCGTGCAGCTCGTGTCGTTCGGATTGCTTGCGGAGCTGCAGTCGCGGACGTATCACGAGTCGCAGGGCAAGGCGATCTACGTCATTCGCCGCATCATTGGCGGCTCCGACTCGTAGAGCCCGCCTGGGCAAATTCAAACCGCGTCCGCAACACGTCGAAGTAGGCGGTCGCGAGCACGAGGTTGCCGTTCTCTGAAATGTGGAGCCCATCGGGCGCCAGCAGGTCGTCGGTCACCAGCGGATACACATCGGCAAAGATGGCGCCATCGGCGGCGGC
>CAYHEX010000404.1:0-3242 GCA_964355365.1 uncultured Solibacteraceae bacterium
GCTCGGCGTGCCCTTCGACTTCGCAGAGGACCTCGCGAGCCAGCGCGGCCTGGCAATCGATCGCGCCGGCTACGACGCGGCCATGAACGCGCAGAAGCAGCGCGCTCGCGCCTCCGCTAAGTTCAAGGTCGAAGGCTCAGCCACGGTGAAAGACTTCGACGAGACCTTTGTCGGCTACGAGAAGACGACGCACGAGGGGGCCAAGGTGCTGCATCTGGTCGACGAGAAGCTGTCGCCGGTGAACAGCCTCGCGCTGGGGCAGCGCGGCGGTGTCGTGCTCGACGTGACGCCGTTCTACGTCGAGTCCGGCGGCCAGGTGTCCGACGAAGGCACGATCCAGTCCGCGGGTGCCCGCGCGGTCGTTCTCGACGTGTCGAAGAAGTTCAGCAAGTCGCGCGTGCATCTGGTCGAGGTGGAAGAAGGCGCCCTCTCGGTCGGCGACGCCGTCACCACCACAGTCGATGCCTCGCGCCGCGACGCGACGCGCCGCAATCACACGGCCACGCATCTGCTCCATGCCGCGTTGCGGCAGACGCTCGGCACGCATGTGCGGCAGAAGGGATCACTCGTCGCACCCGACCGCCTGCGCTTCGACTTCGCGCACGACGCGGCCGTCAGCCACGACGAGAGGCGGGCGATCGAGCGCATCGTCAACACCGAGGTCTTCCGCAACATCGCAGTCAACACCGCAGAGAAAGACACGGAAGAGGCGATGAAGTCCGGCGCCATGGCGCTCTTCGGCGAGAAGTACGGCGACCGTGTGCGCGTGGTCAGCATCGAAGGCTTCTCCACCGAACTCTGCGGCGGCACCCACGTGCGCGCCACGGGAGACATCGGCCCGTTCGTGATCACGGAGGAAGCCGGCGTCGCGGCCGGTATCCGCCGTGTCGAGGCACTCACCGGAGCCGGCGCGGTAGCGCACATTCAGGCACAGCAGGACGCGTTTGGCCGCACCCTGGCCGCTTTGAACGTGCCCGCGGAACATGCGGTGGACGCCATCACCAAACTGCAAGCCGAAGCCAAGAAACTGGCGCGCGAGAACGATCAGCTGAAGATGAAACTGGCGCTCGGCAGCAACGCCAAGGGCGGCGGCGAAGATGACGATGTGGTGACGATGGGCGACGCGAAGTTCGTAGCGCGGCGCGTGAGCGGCTTCGAGAAGAACGCGCTGCGCGGCCTGTCAGACTCGCTGCGTGATCGCCTGCAGCGCGGCGTCGTGGTGATCGCGGCCGAAACCGACGGCAAGGTATCGCTGTTGGTGTCGGTCACCAAAGACCTGACCGACAAAGTGAAAGCCGGCGCGCTCGTGAAGGAACTGGCGCCGATCGTCGGGGGTGGTGGCGGTGGTCGGCCTGACTTCGCTGAAGCCGGCGGCAAAGACGCGTCGAAGATCGACGAGTTGCTCGCAAAGGCGCGCGAACTCGTCAGCGCAGCTCTGTCGTAAAAAGAGAGGCTTCGGCCCTCCGCGCGTTTATCTCTTCCCCAGCAACACGATCGCGATCGCCGCAGCAGCTAACCCGGTCACCTGCCTGGCTGAGGCGCCGTTGCGCAGCAGGACGGCGGCGGGCACGGCGACTTGCACGACCAGCATCAGCAACAGCATGTTCGCCACGTCGCCGACCGTGGTTGTGGCGAGCATGCGATTGAAGCAGATCGTGCCGACAGCGGAGATCGCGCACGCGATGGCGGCAACCCGAAGCTGGCCGCCGGTAATGCCAGACCAGTTGCCGAAGAACGCGGCGGGCGACGCGAATAGCAGCGATCCGACCAGGAAGATGATCACCGTCGCGAACGGATCCAGCCTCACCCGGTTCATCACCAGAGGCCACAGTCCGAAACAGATGCCAGCAACCGCGCTGAGAAGAGCTCGCTCACTCATGCGACCAGACTACCAAACGCGAGGGCTCAGCGAAGGTCGTTCCGATCGTAGACAAACCGCATGAACGATGGCCCCGCCACGGTCCCGCCATTGCCCTTGGGCGTGATGGTGAGCACGAGTTGGTGCCCATCAATCGTCGTCTCGATTGCGCGGAGAAACTTGTTGGAACCCGCCTTGAACTCCTGATTCAAAACCTCACCGTCCCACTTGCTCTTGACCTCGATCGTGTTGCCGTTGATCGCGACCTTGTCCGTCTTGCCGTCGGTCACGAACTTGCGGATGACGCCGTCTGGATCCGTGATGCTAACCGACCCGGGATTCGACGTGATCGTGAGCCGCGCCGGCGAACGCATCAGTTCTTCCATAATCGAGCGGGCCTTGCGAAGGTCATCGGGGCTGCTGTTCTCGCGCCCGCCGCCGCGCATGCCGCCGCCTCGGCCGCCACCGATACCGCCGGGGATGCTGCTGCCGCCCCCGCCACCGCCGGGCCGTCCGCCACCGCGACCGCCTTGGGTGCCTGGCTCACCTGGTGCCGCGAGGGGCTTGGTCGAGAGGTCCTTGTTGAGGTCCCAGACCCCGCTCAAACGAACGGGTGCGGGCTGCTGGGGAACCTGAGCTGGCTCCTGGGCACTCGGCAGCGCCCACAGCGACAGTACGAGAAGAAGGCCGGTCATATGTAACTACGACCGGCCGAAGCGCGGCCTTATTCCCCGCCGCATTCCCTCATTCCCCGATTCCCTCATTCCTTCATTACCTATACGTCTGCGACGGCGCCCCGAACGGCTCGGTCGGCGCAGCCGCGGCACTGACCATCCAGACCGTGCCAGCCGAGTTGATCGCAAACGACCGTGAACCCGTCGTGCCAAACGTCTGGGGCACGGCAGTGGCGTAGTAATTGGTCGTGGTCGCCGTGCCATTGCAGTCATTCGGACCAGCCGCAGCGCCCGCGCCGGCCCCCATCGTGAAGGCGTATCCGGCCTTCGTGGGATTGGCCGATCCGGCCAGATCAGCCGACAGGTACGACTCGGTGGTTCCGGGCGACGGCGTGCCCAACGTCGTCAGCGACGTCGCGTACGCGCCGCCACCACACGACACCGAGTACATCACCTGGGCCTTGGAGATCGCCATGAGGGATGTGGCGGCTGACACCTCGTTGCCACTCTGCCGGGAGCGCAGCAGATTGGGCACCGCCACAGCGGCAATGATGCTGATGATGGCGACGACGATCAGAAGTTCGATAAGCGTAAAGCCGCGTTCGGCGGCCCGTCTGGACTGGCGAGTCATGGCACCTCATTAGACTGCGGATGGCGTCCGCCGGTCTGCTCTAAAACTCTACCTTGGAATCCTTCGATCGCCAGCTGTC
>CAYHEX010000405.1:0-3240 GCA_964355365.1 uncultured Solibacteraceae bacterium
CCTGCGCGGCTACGGCCAGCGCGATCCGCTCGTCGAGTACAAGAAAGAGAGCTTCAATCTCTTCCAGGCGATGAAGGACCGGATCGACGAAGAGATGGTCCGTTACCTGTGGCGGCTGCGTCCGATGCCCGCGCGCGAGGCCGAGGGTGAGGTTCCCGCGCCGGCGATCGTGGCACCGGTTCGTCAGCCGCAGCGAAAGCCCTCGCAACTGACGTTCAGCGGCGGATCGAGCACGTCATCCCCGTCCGGGATGCCGCGTGGCACGATGCCTCCCAATGCGCCCCCGCAACCGGCGCGCGTGGGTGGCGACGACGCGGCGGTCAAGACGGTGCGGCGCGACGAACCGAAGACAGGCAGAAACGATCCGTGCTGGTGCGGATCGGGCAAGAAATACAAGAAGTGTCACGGGGCATAAATGACCAGTCGGCTGAGTGCGGCACAACAGGTTTCCGCGGGACTTCCCGAAGTTCTCACGTTTGACGACGTCCTGCTGGTGCCTCAGCACTCGCAGATTCTCCCGAGCCAGGTGGACTTCAGCTCACGGCTGACGCGCAACATCCGCCTGAACGTGCCGATCATGTCGGCCGCGATGGACACGGTCACCGAAAGCCGGCTGGCCATTGCCATCGCCCAACAAGGCGGCATCGGCATCGTCCACAAGAACCTCAGCATCGAGGACCAGGCCAGCGAGATCGACCGCGTGAAGCGGTCCGAGAGCGGCATGATCGTGAACCCGATCACGCTCGCGCCGCACAATCGCATCTACGAGGCCCTCGAGCTGATGAAGCAGTTCCGCATCAGCGGCGTGCCGATCACCGAGGACGGCAGCAAGGACGGCAGACTGGTCGGCATCCTGACCAATCGCGACCTCCGATTCGAGAACCGCCCGGACCGCCCCATCAGCGACATCATGACGAAAGAGAACCTCGTCACCGTGCCGGTCGGCACGACGCTCGAAGGTGCGCGCGAGATCTTCCATCAGCACAAGGTCGAGAAACTCCTCGTCGTCGACAAGGACTACCGGCTTCGAGGGCTGATCACGGTCAAGGACATCCAGAAGCTCGTCACGTATCCGATGGCGTGCAAGGACGAACTCGGGCGCCTGCGCGTGGGCGCGGCGATCGGGATCGCGAAAGACACGTTCGATCGCGCGGCGGCGCTCGTTGCGGCGCACGTGGACGTGCTGGTCGTTGACACCGCGCACGGCCATTCGCAGGGCGTGCTCGACATCGTTGAAGCCATTCGCAACAAGTTCCCCGATGTGGATCTGATTGCCGGCAACGTGGCCACAGCGGGCGCGACGATTGATCTCATCAAGCGTGGTGTGAACGCGGTGAAGGTTGGCATCGGCGCCGGCTCGATTTGCACCACGCGCGTGGTGGCGGGCATCGGCATGCCGATGGTCGGCGCGATCGCGGCGTGCGCCCAGGCGGCGGCGGAGTTCGACATCCCGGTCATCGCGGACGGCGGCATCCGCTACTCGGGCGACATCGTGAAGGCCCTCGCGGTCGGCGCGAACGCGACGATGATCGGCTCGCTGTTCGCGGGCACGGACGAGAGCCCGGGCGAGATCATCCTGTATCAGGGCCGCAGCTTTAAGGAATACCGCGGCATGGGCTCGCTCGGCGCGATGCGTCGCGGCAGCCGCGACCGCTACTTCCAGGACGAGTACGACCTCGAAGGCGCGAAGTCTGTTCCCCGCGACAACTCCGACAAGCTCGTGCCCGAAGGTATCGAGGGCCGCGTGGCCCACAAGGGCAGCGTCGCCGCGATGGTGCATCAGTTGATGGGCGGTCTGCGCGCCGGCATGGGCTACACCGGCTGCAAAGACATCCCCACACTGCAGAAGGAAGCCACGCTGATTCGCGTGACGCAGGCGGGCGTGCGCGAGGGCCACGTCCACGACGTGATCATCACGAAGGAAGCGCCGAACTACAGGGTGGAATAGCACAGACAGTCCCGGGTGCCGGGTTCAAGGTGGGCGGCTGCATTATGGGCCGCCCTCTTCTTTTAAGGGTTCGATGAAATCGTGATGGCGCGCGTGTGCTCGTCGCTCTTGAGGATCTTCACAAGAATCGCATCGCTCGGCGCGGCGTGCCAGCGTTCCGGCCACTCGACAGCGAGAATGCCGTCGACCGACAGATCCAGAAGCCCGAGGTCATCGACCTCGCGCGACTGCAAGCGATACAGGTCGGCGTGGAACAGCGTGAGGCGACCGGCATACTCCTGCAGCAGCGAAAACGTCGGGCTCGAGACGTCGGCGGGTGACGCGCCGAGACCGCGCGCCATGCCGCGCACGAACGCCGTCTTCCCTGCTCCGAGTGGCCCCTCGAGATACACGATCGCGCCCGCTTCAAGCTTCAACGCAAACGCTTCGCCAATCGCCTCGGTGTCGGCCTCCGAGTTGGACATCACGGCTGTCATCACGAGGACGAGCGCTTCTTGCGGGCGGTCAACTCGAGCACCGCGTCGCCAAGCCTGGCGATGATGTCGGTGGAGGTCATCGCCACTTCGCCTTCGTCGGCTTCCGCCAGATCGCCGGCCAGACCATGCAGGTACACCGCGAGCTTGCAGGCCGCCTCGGCGTCGAGCAGTTGTCCGAACCACGCGGCGATCATGCCGGTCAGCAGGTCGCCCGTGCCACCGGTGGCCATCCCGGGATTCCCGGTGAGGTTCACGAACGCGCGGCCGTCGGGCGCCGCGATGATCGTGCGGTGCCCCTTCAAGACGACGTGCACGTGGTGGGTGGCGGCGAAGTTACGGGCGACTTCGAGACGCTGCGCCTGCACTTCTTCAATGGTCAGCCCCGTGAGTCGCGCCATCTCGCCCGGGTGGGGCGTGATGATGATGTCCACGCCGTCACGCCCAACGAGGCGCTCGGGCTCACCGACAAACGCATTGAGTGCGTCGGCGTCGAGCACGAGCGGCACGCCGCTACGCTCGACGAGGCCCTGCACCAGCGCCGCTGTTGACGGGTGGCGGCCGATGCCTGGGCCGATGGCGATCACATCGGCGCGCATCTCCAGCAACCGCTCCAGCGCTTCATAGGCCAGCGTGGCGTCCGATGTCTCTTCGCAGCCCTCCGTCATGTACTCGGGGCCCATTGTGGCGAGCACGTTCTGGCACGACAGCGGCGTGGCGATGGTCACCAGACCCGCGCCAGACCGCAGGGCCGCGTCGGCGGACAGGTGTGCGGCCCCGGTCTTGCCGCGCGAGCCTGCGACGACCAGGACCCGCCCG
>CAYHEX010000406.1:0-3226 GCA_964355365.1 uncultured Solibacteraceae bacterium
CTGCTCATCGATAACTACGATTCGTTTACCTGGAACCTCGCCCACCGGCTGGGGGAACTCGGCGTGCCCGCCACCGTGGTCCGCAATGATGCGATGACGCTGGACGAGATCGAAGCACTGAAGCCTTCGCGGATTGTGATCTCACCGGGGCCGGGCCGGCCGGAAACGGCCGGCGTGTCGATCGAGGTGCTCACGCGGTTCGCCGGGCGGGTCCCATTGCTCGGTGTCTGTCTGGGCCATCAGGCGATGGGCGTGGCGTTCGGCGGAAAGGTCATTCGCGCGGCCGTGCCGATGCACGGCAAGATTTCGCCGGTCGCGCACACCGGCACCGATCTATTCGCAGGGTTGTCGAGCCCGTTTGATGCGGGGCGATACCACTCGCTGGTGATCGATCGCGCGGCGGTGCCGCCCGGGTTTCTCGTGACCGCCTGGGTGGAGGCCGACCAGACGATCATGGGGATTCGTCATGAGTCGCACCCGACATTCGGCGTGCAGTTTCATCCCGAGTCCGTGCTGACGTCGGCCGGGCACCGCATCTTGCAGAATTTTCTGGAGGTCCGCTGATGGCCGCCATGTCGTTTGCTCCGCTGTTGGAGAAACTGCGTCACCACGAGGACCTCACCGCGGCCGAAGCGGCAGGCGCGATGGGCGCCATCATGGACGGCGAGGCGCAGCCGTCGCACATCGCCGCGCTGCTGATGGGGCTGGCGCTCAAGGGCGAGCAGCCGGTCGAGATGATGGGACTCGCGATGGCCATGCGGCAGCGCGCCACGCCGATGCCCGAGTTTGTCGCCGGGGTGTTTGACACGTGTGGCACGGGCGGGGACGGTGCGCACACCTTCAACGTGTCGACGGCGGCGGCGATCGTGCTGGCCGCGTGCGGCGTGCGCGTGGCGAAGCACGGCAACCGCGCGGTGTCGAGCCGGAGTGGCAGTGCCGATGTCTTTGAGGCGCTCGGCATCGATATCGAGGCGCCCGTCGAGCGGGTGGTGCAGACGCTGAAGACCGTCGGTCTCGCGTTCTTCTTCGCGCCCGCCTGGCATCCATCGATGCGTCATGCCGGCCCCACGCGGCGTGAGCTCGGCATTCGCACGGCGTTCAATCTGCTCGGCCCGCTCACCAATCCTGCCGGCGCGCGCCGGCAGTTGGTGGGGGTGTCCCGACCGGAACTCACCGAGTTGGTCGCGCGCACGCTGGGCCAACTCGGCGCGGAACGCGCCTGGGTCGTGCACGGCGCCGATGGCCTGGACGAGATCTCAACAACCGGTTACACAAAAGTGTCCGAGTCGATCGACGGTGCGGTGCGGACGTTCTATCTGCACCCGGCGGATGTCGGGCTGAAGGGCGCGACCGTGGCTGACCTCAAGGGCGGCACGGCGATCGAGAATGCCGCGCTGCTCGAGCAGTTGCTGGCGGGTGAGCGCGGCGCGCGCCGCGACATTGTGGTGCTCAACGCCGGCGCGTCGCTGTTGATTGCGGGGCACGCGACCTCGCTTCGCGAGGGCATGGCGATGGCGAACGCCGCCATCGATGACGGCCGGTCAGCCGCAACATTGGACGCGTTGCGTCGGCAATGTGGAAGGACGTTGCGCTAGATGGCGGATGTTCTGGAGATGATCGTGGCCGGCGCTCGTTGCAGCGCCGAGGCGCGGATGGGCGCGGTCCCGTTGTCGCAACTGGAGCGACTCGCGGCGCCGATGCGGCCTCGTGGCATCGACTTCCGCCAGTCGCTGGCGGCCGACGGCGTCCGGATCATCGCCGAGTGCAAACGCCGCTCGCCCTCGCGCGGCGTGCTGCGGGCGGACTACGATCCGGCCGCGGTTGCCGCAAGCTATGCGCGCGCCGGGGCCGCCGGCATCTCTGTGCTGACGGAGCCATCGTTCTTCGACGGTTCGCTGGAGCATCTCCGCGCGGTGCGGGCCGCGGTTGCGACTCCGTTGCTGCGCAAGGACTTCATCGTGTGCGAGTACCAGATTGCCGAAGCCCGCGCGGCCGGTGCCGATGGCGTTCTGCTCATCGTCGCCGCGCTCACGGCCGAGGCGCTGGCGCGGTTGTGGCGCTACGCTACCGATCTGGGACTGATGCCGCTCGTTGAGGTGCACGCCGACGCGGAACTGGCCGTCGCGCTGGACGCCGGAGCCGATACGATCGGCGTGAACAGCCGCAACCTCAAGACGCTGGACGTGGACACGGCGGTGTTCGAGCGGGTGGTCACCGAAATCCCTCAGTCGGTCGTCGCCGTGGCAGAGAGCGGGATTCGAAATGCCGAGGACATCCGGCGTCTACGCGATGCGGGGTTCGACGCATTCCTGGTAGGGGAGCGGTTCATGAGGGACGCGGACCCTGGCGCGTCTCTGTTGGCACTGTGCACTGAGGCAGAGGGGGGGCAAGTGGCATGAGCTATCTCCGCGTGAAGATCTGCGGCATCACGAACGATGCCGACGCCAAACGTGCGGTGCGCCACGGCGCCGATGCGGTGGGGTTCCTTTTGTGGAACGGGAGTCCTCGCGCGGTCAGTCTCGAGTCCGTTGCGGTGATGGCCCGCAGCCTGCCGCCGTTCGTGTGGAAGGTCGGCGTGTTTGTCAACGCCACGCCGGACGAAGTGGAGTACGCGACGGCCATGGGGCGCCTCGATGTGGCGCAACTGCATGGCGAAGAGGACGTTGAGCACTACCGGCATCTGTCGGTGCGACTCGTGAAATCGATTGGGATGGCCGGCCCGGACGATGTGGCGCGCGCGTTGGCGTTGCCACCCGAAGTCATGCCGCTGCTCGACGCCCATGATCCGGTGTTGCGCGGTGGAACCGGCAGGCACGCCTCGTGGAAGCATGCGGCGGAAGTGGCTCGCCTGCGTCCCGTGATTCTGGCCGGAGGCCTGAGTGCGGAGAACATCGCCGATGCCGTTGTGGCTGTCCGGCCCTGGGGCGTAGACGTGTCATCGTCGCTTGAAGACGCGCCCGGCGTGAAGAATGCAAACAAGATTGCGGTGTTCTTTGCCGCCGTTGAACCAGTGCGGAGTGTGCGACGTGAGTGACGTGACTGTAGCGGCCGGACCGATCTTTGGTCGCCGTGATCCTGATGCCAGAGGCTACTTCGGTGCGTTCGGCGGCCGGTTCATCCCCGAGACGCTGGTGCAACCGGTCGATGAGTTGACGGCGGCGTATTTTGCGGCGCGCGAGGACCCGGCGTTCCTTGCGGAATTGCATGGCCTGCTCAGCCATTACGT
>CAYHEX010000407.1:0-3216 GCA_964355365.1 uncultured Solibacteraceae bacterium
GCGCACGCTACCGACAGGTGCTTTTGTGTGCACGCTACCGACCGGTGTTCGTGTGTGCACGTTGCCGAGGCTCTTTGTTCTTGACATCAGAACTAACTATCTGGTTAGTTAATACAGATGCCGCGCGCTGCCGCCCCCCGCAAGAAGGTCCGTGACGCGGAAGTGTCGCGCGCGCGCCTCTTCGACGCCGCCGCCGAGGAGTTCGCTGCCCGTGGGTTCGACGGCGCCAAGGTGGACCGCATCGCCGAGCGTGCCGGTGTCAACAAGGCGATGCTCTACTACCACTTCACCGACAAAGCCGCGCTCTACCGCGCAGTGGTCGGCGACATGTTCGGATCCACCGCCACCGCGATGCAGTCGCTGCGCGTGGCGGGCGCGACGCCCGAAGAACAGATCGCGGCGTTCATCGCCGTGATCGCCCGCGAAGGGCAGTCACGCCCGCACTTTCCCGCGATGTGGTTGCGCGAACTCGCCGACGGCGGACGCAACCTCGGCCAGCGCAACTTCGCCGACATCGTCGGCATCATCTCCACCCTCGACGGCATCCTGAAAGAGGGCGTCGCCGCCGGCCGGTTCAATCCGATGCCCGTGTTCATGGTGCAGATGGGCATCGTCGGCCCCCTCTTCATGTTCCTGGCCACTGGGCCGATGCGCGAACGGCTCAAGCACAAGCTGCCGATTCCCGCGCCGGATGTGCCGCCGGACAAACTCGTGCAATACGTGCAGTCGATGACGATCGGTGCGCTCACCGCAGGGCGCACAGGAAACGCAGGAAAACGATGACCTACAAGACACTCGTGGTGATGGTGGGAATGGCGATGGCCGGGGTCGGGTGCGGCCCGAAAGCCGTGGTGAATGATCGGGTCGCGTCCGGATATGTCGAAGCGACCGACGTGCGCGTGGCGGCGAAAGTCGCCGGGCGCGTGGCGACCGTTACCGTGGCCGAGGGGCAGCGCGTTGAGGTCGGTCAGGTGCTCGTGACGCTGGCCACCACCGATGCGGATCTGGCGATCGCGCGCGCGCAAGCCGAACGCGCGCAGGCCACCGCGCAGCTACGCCTCCTCCAGGCCGGCTCGCGCGCCGAAGACATCCTGCAGGCCGAAGCGCAAGTGGCCTCCGCTGAGGCGGACGTGAAGGCTGGAGAGGCGGATCTGGCGTCCGCGCGTTCGGATGAGGCGCGCTTTGAACAATTGCTCGCCAGCAAGAGCGGATCGCAGAAGCAGCGCGACGATGCCGTGACGCGGAGGCAGTTGGCGGAAGCGCGGTTGCGCGGTGGGCAGGATCGGATCCGCGCGGCACAGGCGATGGTCGCGCGATTGCGCTCCGGTGCCAGGCCCGAGGAACTCGAGGGCGCGCGCGCCCGGATTGCGAGCGTCGATGCGATGTTGGCCACGCTCGAGAACGATCGTAAGGAAGCGGTGATCGTGGCCCCGGCCGCCGGCACGGTGACGTCGCGGTTGATCGAGCCGGGTGAGCTGGCGACGCCTCGCGCGCCGCTGATCGTGATCGTGGATCTCGATCACGCGTGGGCGAACGTCTACGTGAGCGAGCCGCTGGTGCCATCGCTCAAGATCGACGCGCCCGTGACGCTGCGCACGGACGGCGGCGACCAGTTGACCGGGCGCATTGCGTATGTGTCGCCCCAGGCGGAGTTCACGCCGCGCAACGTGCAGACCGCCAACGAGCGCGCCAAGCTGGTCTATCGCGTGAAAGTGCTCGTCGACAACCAGAAGGGCGTGTTGAAGCCCGGCATGTCGGTGACGGCAGACTTCGGTCCGGCCAAGTAGCCATGGCCAATCCCGCGCTCGTCCTCGAGAACGTTCGCAAGTCCTTCGGCCCGACCAAGGCCGTGGCGGACGTGTCGTTCGACGTGAAGCCGGGCGAGATGTTTGGCGTAATCGGTCCTGACGGCGCCGGCAAGACGACCACGCTGCGAATGATCTGCGGACTGCTAAAGCGCGACGCCGGCGACATTCGATTGTTCGGCGCCGATCCGTGGAAGGCGCGCGACGTGGCGACGAGCAGCATCGGGTATCTGTCGCAGCGCTTCAGTCTCTACGGCGATCTGTCGATTGACGAGAACATCGCGTTCTTCGCGCGCGCACACAACGTGCACGAATTCGCGGAGCGTCGCACGCGCCTGTTGACGCTGACCGGGCTCGAGCCGTTTCGCGGCCGCCTGGCCGACAAGTTGTCGGGCGGCATGAAGCAGAAGCTCGCGCTCGCCTGCACGCTGATCCATCAGCCGCGCATGCTCGTGCTCGACGAGCCGACGACGGGTGTGGATCCGGTGTCTCGCCGAGAGTTCTGGAAGCTGATTGCGGAGTTCCTGGCCGATGGCCTGACGATTGTCCTCGCCACGCCATATCTCGACGAGGCTGAGCGCTGCGGCCGCGTCGTGCTGCTGAGCGAGGGCCGTGTGCTTGCGCTCGATACGCCGGGCGCGCTGCAGCACGCGGGGCAGGGCGTCGTGATGGAAGTGGTGGTCACACCGGCGCGCGCGGCACTCAGCGCGTTGCGTCCCGTCCTCGGTGACGACGCGGTGCAGTTGTTCGGCGATCGCTTGCACGTGCATGTGACATCGGTCGGCGACGAAACGAGGATTCGGCAAGCGCTCGACGCCGCGGGCTGCGCCGTGGCCAACGTGCGTCAGATCCTGCCGTCATTGGAAGACGTGTTTATCGAGCGGCTGGCGCTGTCGCGCCGCAGTTCAGAGTTGGGAGTCGCAGTATGAGTCGAACAATCGCACGGCTGCTGGTGGGCATCGGGTTGGTCGCGGGCCTGGCGCCGGCGGTCTGGGCGCAGACGCCGCCGATCACGTTGTCGTTGGAAGACGCGGTGGCGCGCGGGCGTGCCGCCGCGCCGCGTGTGGCCGAAGCGAAGGCGCGGCGTGACGCTGCCGACGCGACGGTGACATCGCGCGAGGCGCTGAAGCTGCCAATCTTGTCGGCGAGCGGCGGCTACCAGAGGACGAACCACGTTGACGAATACGGCATTCCGCAACCGGACGGCAGTACCAAGATCCTTTTTTCGGACATTCCCAACAACTTCCGCACGCGTGCCGACGCCTCGATGCCGCTCTACACGAGCGGTCGCACGAATGCACTGATCACCGCGGCCACGCTCGATCGCAAAGCCGCCGACGCGGACACGCGCACGGCGGAGGCCGATGTCTCGCTCGAGGTGGCGCGCGCCTACTGGACGCTGGTGACGGCG
>CAYHEX010000408.1:0-3215 GCA_964355365.1 uncultured Solibacteraceae bacterium
GAACATCGCCGGCGGCGCGATTCAGGGCACTGTCAGTTTCACCGCGCCGAACGGCGGCGCCACATGCACGCTCGGCACGTGGACGCTGACACCGCGTTAGCTACTGCCGATCCGCACCGCGTAGCGGCGACGCGTCGGTCTTGTGCAGGTCGAGGACAACCACCGTGTTCTTGCCCTTGTTGAGCCACGACGCGGGGCAGTAGAACTTCGTCTGCGGCCCGATGTCCCAGTAGCGACCGAGGTTGTGGCCGTTCACCCAGCCCACGCCCTTCTTGTATCCCGCCATGTCGATGTACGTGTCGGCCGTCGCATCGAGGTTGAACGTGCCGCTGAAGAACACACCCGCGCGATCCGTCGTCTTGGCCGCCTTCGGCGCCAGGGCACCGATCCACTTGTCGGTGAGCGGCAGCAGGAACACGTCCCAGTTCATGAGCGTCATGCCGGAGAGCGTCACGCGATCGGTGATGCCCTTGCGGTCGATGATTTCCTGCGCGAAGTTGATGTGGCCCATGCCCTCGACGAGCAGCTCAAGGACGGGCATGGGGTTGGTCGTCGCAGGCAGATCGATCGACTTCTCGCCGTTGCGGCGATCGAGCGTGCCGATGAGCTTGCCGTCAACGAACACCTGCGCGTAGTCGTGCAGATCCGTGATCAGCAACTTGCCGCTCTTTCGGCCGACGAGCGTGGTGCGATACAGCACGAGCCCCTGATCCTGTCCGTAGAACTCGAACGTTCTCGGATGCACGGACTTGATCGGCGCCGGCAGCTGATCCCACACCGATGTCATCGGCGTCATGGCGAATTCTGGAATCGCGATCGTCGGAATCGGTTCGGGAATCGCGGGCAATGACGTGCCGGCCGGCAGATACTTCCCAATCAGTTCACGCAACGCCATGTACTTCGGCGTCGCGCGTCCCTGCTCATCGATCGGCGCGTCGTAGTCGTAGCTGGTCACATCCGGCTCGTAGCCTTTGCCGCCGCTGTTCGCGCCGGCCGTGAAGCCGAAGTTCGTGCCGCCGTGCGCCACATAGAAGTTGAAGCTCTTCTTGTTGTCGAGCAGCCACGTGACTTCCTTGATGAGGTCGGGGATGCCGGGCCGCTGCCACTTCTCGCCCCAGTGCGTGAGCCAGCCGGGATAGGTCTCGGACGAAAAGACCGGCACGCCCGGATTGATGGAGCGCGCGAGCGTCCAGTGCTTCTCATCCGAGCCCGAGTCGAGACCCACAGCCGCACCGGGCAACGAACCGGCTTCGAGCATGTACGGCGTCGGGCCATCGCCGGTGAAAAACGGCACATCAACGCCGTTGAGCTTCCACACCTCGCGCAGCCGCGACATGTAGTTGCGGTCGTTCGCGTAGCTGCCATACTCGTTTTCGATCTGCACCATCACAATCGCGCCGCCGCGCGTCACGAGCGCCGGCGTCAGGACCTTCGCCAACTGCGCCATGTAGCGTTCGGCCGCCTTCATGTAACGCGGATACATGCCGCGCACGCGCAGTTCCGGATCCTTCAACAGGTACGGCGGAATACCGCCGAAGTCCCACTCGGCGCACACGTACGGGCCAGGCCGGAGGAGGGCGAGCATGCCTTCCGTCTTGACGAGCTGGAAGAACTTCGCCAGATCGTGATTGGTGGTCGTGAAGTCGAACCGGCCTTCGATCGTCTCGTGATAGTTCCAGAAGATGTAGGCCGCCACCGTGTTGCAGCCCATCGCCTTGGCCATTTGAATGCGGTGCTGCCAGTACTCGACGGGAATACGCGCCGGGTGCATCTCGCACGCGATGATCTGATACGGCTTGCCGTCCAGGAGGAAATCGTCCGTCCCCAACGTGAACGTGTGGACAGGCGCAACCGGCTTCGCGACCACCGCCGGCTTCGCGGCCTGCGGCGTGGGCTTCGTCTGCGCCGACGGCCAGGCGACGAGCAGTGTGACGAGCAGAACAGCAGCAGACAGCGCGGCGCGTTTCATGCGCCGCATTCTATCGAACTACGCCGTCCGGTACGGGAGATACACCGGTTCCCAGACCGACGCCGCGACCTGATCCGCGATGTCGGCGTCCGACATGTGTGGCGCGGCGCCAGCGGCGACCAGGGCCCGACCGACCGCGACCGCCACGTGCAAGGAGACATCGCGCAGATTCGCAATCGTCGGGAAGATCGACGCCCCGGGTTCACTGCTGCAGCCCGTGCACCGATAGAGCGCGTGCGCCGCAGCGGCGAACGCTTCGTCGGGCACCGCCCGCGCGCCCACGACAATCGCGCCCAGGCCGATGCCCGGAAACACGAACGCGTTGTTGCACTGGCCGATGTGGTACGCGACGCCGTTGTACGACACCGGCGCGAACGGACTGCCGGTGCCGATGATCACCGCGCCGTTCGTCCAGCGCAGCAGATCCTCCGGCTGCGCCTCCACCTTCACCGTCGGGTTCGACAGCGTCAGCACAATCGGTCGCTCCACACTCTTGTGCATCGTCTTGATGATGTCTTCGGTGAACGTCCCGGACTGTCCCGACACGCCGACGAGGATGGTCGGTTTGAACTGGCTGACCACGTCCCACAACGAGAAGCGCCCGCCGAGCGAACTGGTCCAGCCGGACGCGATCTGCGGATCGGCCGCGATGTCTTTCTTGTGTCCGCTGACACCGGGACGATCCGCAAGGATCAGCCCCTTCGAGTCGAGGCACAAGACCCGACGATTGATCTCGGCCTCCGAGCACCCGGCCGCCTTGAGCGCGCGCCGCATCTGCTGCGCACATCCGGCTCCGGACGCGCCGGCCCCGAAGAACACCATTCGTTCGTCGGTCAGTTTTCGCCCGCTGCGATCGAGGCCGGTACGAATGCCGGCTTCCACGACCGCCGCCGTGCCCTGAATGTCGTCGTCGAAGCTCGGCAACACGGAGCGATAGCGGTGCATCACCTGAAACGCGATGTCGTTCGCGAAGTCTTCCCACTGCACGAGTGCGTTCGGGAACACCACTTTCACGGCGTCGACCAGCTCATCGATCAGCGAGAAGTACGCGTCGCCGCGCAGTCGGCGATGGCGCATGCCGAGATACAGCGGATCATTCAGCAGCAGTTCGTTGTCGGTACCGACATCGATATCGAGCGGCAAGCCGTACGCCGGGTGCACGCCGGCACCGGCCGTGTAGAGCGCGACCTTGCCGACGGCGATCCCCATGCCGCCGACGCCCTGATCGCCGATGCCCAGAATGGCC
>CAYHEX010000409.1:0-3209 GCA_964355365.1 uncultured Solibacteraceae bacterium
CGTCGCCCTGTGGCACGAGCGCGACATCTCGCACTCGTCGGTCGAACGCGTGATCCTGCCCGACAGCTTCATCGCCCTCGACCACATGCTGCGCCGGTTCACCCGCATCACGGCCGGCATGGTGGTGTATCCGCAGCGCATGCTCGAGAACCTCGGTCGCTCGCGCGGCGTGGTGTTCTCCGGCAGCGTGTTGCTCGAACTGGCGCGTCGCGGCATCTCGCGCGAGCAGGCGTACGAGTTCGTGCAGCGCAACGCCATGAAGTTGTTCGAAGCGCAGCGAGCAGCGGAGCGTTCAAACGAAGCGCAGTTGGATTTCAAGACGCTGCTGCTCAACGATCAGGATGTGATGCAGGTGGTGCCGCGCGACGTGATCGAGGAAGCGTTCGATCTCGGCGTGCAGCTTCGGAATGTGGACGCAATTTTTGCCAGAGTCTTCCGCGCGGTCGCGCGCGTCAACAAGGAGGCGTAGTTGAAAGTTCGCGTATTGGTCACGCTGAAGCCGTCGGTCTTTGATCCCCAGGGCCGCGCCATCATGGAAGCACTGCATTCGCTCGGCTACGACAAGGCCGCCGACGCGCGGCAGGGCAAGTACTTCCTCCTCGATCTCGACGTCGCGACGGCTGCCGAAGCCGAAACGCTCGCCGCCGACATCGCCGGACGCGTGCTCGCGAATCCGGTCATCGAGAGCTTCAAGATTGAAGTGGCTGACGCCACGATCGACGTGGGCGGAGCCGGCAAATGACCTTCGCCGTCGTCGTCTTTCCAGGGTCGAACTGCGATCACGACGCGCAGTACGCCGTGGAGGCGGTGCTCGGCGAGCGCGCCTCGATGGTGTGGCACAAAGATACGTCGCTCGGTGATGCCGACGTCGTCATTCTGCCGGGCGGGTTTTCGCACGGTGACTACCTTCGCACCGGCGCGATTGCTCGGTTTTCGCCCATCATGGGCGCGGTCAAGGCGTTCGCCGAACGCGGCGGCCCGGTGATCGGCATCTGCAACGGATTCCAGATTCTGCAGGAAAGCGGTCTGCTGCCCGGCGCGATGCTGCGCAACCGCGACCTCAAGTTCCACTGCGAGTACATCAACATGCGCGTGGAGCAGTCGGACACGCCGTTCACGGCGCTCTGCAGGCCCGGTCAGGTGCTGCATGTGCCGATCGCGCACGGCGAGGGCAACTTCTTTGCCGAACCCGCGGTGATCGACGAACTCGAGCGCGAGCGCCGCGTGATCTTCCGCTACACCGCGGCGAGCGGCGACGTCACCGACGCCGCCAATCCCAACGGCTCAGTCAACAACATCGCCGGTATCTGCAATGCGGCCCGCAACGTGGTGGGCCTGATGCCGCATCCCGAACGCGCGTGCGAACGCAGCCTCGGCAGTGAGGACGGTCTCGTGATTCTGAAATCTGTGACGCATGCGCTCGCCACTCGCGGCGCGCGGCAGGCGGTGTAGCGATGGCGGCATTCGACGACGCCACGCTGGAACGCCATGGGGTGACGCGGGAGGAATACGACCGCATCGTGTCGCTCATGGGGCGCGATCCCAATCTCACCGAACTCGGGTTGTTCTCGGTCATGTGGTCGGAGCACTGCAGCTACAAGAGCTCGCGTGTGCATCTGCGGACGCTCCCCACCGAAGGCACGCGCGTCGTGCAGGGCCCCGGTGAGAACGCCGGCGCCGTGGACATCGGCGACGGCCTCGCGGCCGTGTTCAAGATCGAATCGCACAATCACCCGTCGTTCATCGAGCCCTATCAGGGCGCGGCGACGGGCGTCGGCGGCATCATCCGCGACATCTTCACCATGGGCGCGCGCCCCATCGCCCTGCTCAACTCGCTGCGGTTCGGCGTCATGGAGTCTCCGCAGACGCGCCGCATTGTCGAGGGCGTCGTCGCCGGCATCGCCGGCTACGGCAACAGCATCGGCATTCCGACCGTGGGCGGCGAAGTGATGTTCGACGCGCGCTACAGCGGCAACCCGCTGGTCAACGTGTTCTGTCTCGGGATCGCGCGACAGGACGAGATCGTCAAGGGCATCGCCAGCGGTGTCGGCAACGCGATCTACTACGTGGGCGCCAAGACCGGCCGAGACGGGATTCACGGCGCCACGATGGCCTCCGCGGAATTCGACGACAAGCTGGACGAGCGGCGGCCGGCGGTGCAGGTCGGCGATCCGTTCATGGAGAAGCTCCTGCTCGAGGCGTGCCTCGAGGTGATGAAGACCGACGCGTGCGTCGGTGTGCAGGACATGGGCGCGGCGGGGCTTACGTGCTCGACGTGCGAGACCGGCGCGCGCGGCGGTGTGGGCGTCGAGATCGACGTCGCGAAAGTGCCGCAGCGCGAGACCGGCATGACGCCCTACGAGATCATGCTGTCCGAATCGCAGGAGCGCATGCTCCTGATCGTCAAGAAGGGCCGCGAGAAGGAAGTTGAAGACATCTTCGAGAAGTGGGATCTGCACGCGGTGCACATCGGCGAAGTGACGGCGGACGACAAACTGCGCGTGAAGCACAATGGCGTCGTCGTCGCTGAAGTGCCGAACCTGGGCCTGACCGACGAAGCGCCGGTCTATCACCGCCCGTACGCCGAAGCGCCGAATCGCACGGCCGCGTTCGTGTTTTCGAAGGCCGATCTCAAGCCGCTGCCGTCGGGCACGGACGGATTGATGGCGCTGCTCGATGCGCCGGGCATCGCGAGCAAGCGCTGGATCTACCGTCAATACGATCACATGGTGCGCGGCAATACGATCGCGCTCGCGGGGCTCACCGCGGGTGTGGTGCGTGTGAAGGGCACGCCACGCGCGCTGGCGATGTCGGCGGACGGCAACGGTCGCTACTGCGAGTTGAATCCCCGGCAGGGCGCGAAGTTGGCCGTGGCTGAGGCCGCGCGCAACGTCGCCTGCACAGGCGCGCTGCCGATCGGTGCGACGAACTGTTTGAACTTCGGCAATCCGCAGAAGCCCGAGGTCATGTGGCAGTTTGCGGAAGCGGTCGCGGGCATCGGCGAAGCGTGTCGCGCGCTCGACACGCCGATCACCGGCGGCAACGTCAGCCTCTACAACGAGACGGACGGCCGCGCGATTCTGCCGACGCCCGTCATTGGCGTCGTCGGCGTGATCGAAGACGCCGATCGCGTCGTCGGCCGCGTGTTTCCGTCGGCCGGTCTCGATGTCGTGCTGTTCGGTGACAACCTCGGCGAACTGGGCGGCAGC
>CAYHEX010000410.1:0-3209 GCA_964355365.1 uncultured Solibacteraceae bacterium
GGTGAGTTACAGGGCCTTGAGGAACTGGACGAGCTGATCTTTGGGACGATATCGTACCGGAGCGCCCTCGATCGGATGGGCTTTTGCGAGCATTGCTTCCTTCAGCGTCAGATCGGCATCGAGGTAGATCTGGGTCGTCTCGACCGATTCATGGCCGAGCCAGATCGCGATGAGGGCGCGGTCGACGCCAGCTTGCAGCAGTTCCATTGCAGCGCTGTGCCGAAGCACGTGGGGAGTCACCCTTTTCTTTGCCAGCGAAGGGCAGGTTTTCTGGGCTTTGCCTACATGTCGGGCAACCAACCGTTGGACCGCGTCGGCGCTGAGGCGACCACCACGCAAGCTGGGAAAGAGGAATGACGACTGCATCGTCACCGCGTCCTTCAACCATGCGCCCAAGACTGCTACCGCCGGTTTGCTCAACGGCGTGCAGCGCTCCTTGCGGCCTTTGCCGGTGCAACGGACATGGGCTCCGGACTCGAGAACGACGTCTGTGCGGCACAGACTGGTAATTTCAGAGAGGCGAAGGCCCGTTTGGACGGCGGTCAGGATGATCGCGTGATCCCGCCGGCCGAGCCATGTCGTTCGGTCTGCAGCCGCGAGAAGGGCCTTAATCTCGTCCCGGGTTAGGAAGTCGATTACGGGCTGAACGTGGCGTTTTCTCGGAATCGAGAGCACCCGTTGGATTAATCCAGCATGTTGGGGCGCCTCCACTGCCGCGTAGCGGAAAAACGAGCGGATTGCTGCTAACCGTACATTTCGGCTTCGGGGACAACAGTGGCGAGCGCTCTCCAGGTCATCGAGAAACGCGGCGATAAATGCCGCGTTCAGGTTGTCCACCGTCAGTTTCGACGGCTCGCGCCCAAGATGCTTTTGCGCAAACTTGAGCAGCAGACTGAAGGTGTCCCGGTACGCCGCGATCGTGTGCGGGCTGGCATTCCGCTGCCGCATGAGGCGCTGGGTAAAGAAGGATTCCAAGAGTGGGGGAAGTTCGGCAGGTATTTTCATGCGATTCCCTCCCATCGTTTATCCAGCAGGCGGCCCGCCGTCTCCATGAGTTCGGGCGTGCAGCTTAAATACCAGTACGTCCGGGACGGCTCAGTGTGCCCCAGATACGTCGAGAGCACGTACATCCGACGATCGACATCGCAGCCGCTCCGATACCAGTGCAGCAGGGTTTCCACCGCGAACCGGTGGCGCAGATCGTGCAGGCGGGGCCCATGACCGCCGTACTGGGTTCGCAAGCCGATTTGCCGGGACAGCTCCCAGAACATCCGGTCCAAGCTCGCAGCATTGACCCTTCGTCCCCACCTCGACACGAAAAAGTGGGAAACGGAACTATAACCGTATTCCGCCAGGTATTTCCGTCGGCGCCGCGCATAGTCAGCGAGCACTGAGACCGTAGAGCTGTGCAACGGGACGAGGCGCGTCTTCCCGAACTTGGTTTCGTGGACGGTGAGAATCTCCGTCGCCCAGTCGATGTGCTCGCATCGCAGGTTCAATACCTCGCTGACCCGCATTCCCGTGACCGCCAGCAACCCGAAGATACAGTAGTACGTCCAGGGCTGAAGGCTCACGATCGAGGGGCGATTCAAGGCCGCCTGTGTGAGGCTTCTAATCTCATTCTCCGAGTACAGGTATGGTTTTGCCCGCCGCTTCGATGAGGAAAGCAGCCCCGGCGGAGGAATCTCAGTCAAGGGATCGAGCCCGGCTTGGTACTTGGCAAAACCACGCACGAGCGCCAACAGCGCCTTCCTCGGCTTCGGGCCACTGCCCAGATCCCGAGTCGCAAAATCCAGTGCCAACTTGGTCGTGATTCGGCGGGCCTTCCTCTCATTCATGAACGCCACTAGTTGGCGCATCTGCAGGTCGTGGCGCCGGAGCTTGAAACCGAGGCTACGGCGCATCGAGACGTACGCCCGGGCATCCTTGTCTAACGTGCTCATTTTGCACCTCCCGGCCAGCGCGGCGCGATCGATCGCAGCGTTTCCACATCAACCTTCGCGTAGATCGCAGTCGTCTTCGGGTTGTTGTGGCGCAGGAGTTGTCCGATCTCCCCCAGCGACGCGCCACGTCCGAGCATGGTCGTCGCGAAGCTGTGGCGGAAGACATGAGCCCCTGTGCGGGCCGATTGCACACCCGCTCTCCGCAATGCCTTGGCCACAATCATTGAGATCACCGGCGAGCTCGACAGACCCGCATGCGGTGCCTTAACCCGCAAAAAGACCCGGCGGCAGTCACACCGGGGACGATCGCGACGAAGATATTCGGCGATCGCTTTGCCGGCGTCGCCCGGCAGCGGCAGCCGCGCCCCACGGCGGTTCTTTGTCACCGGAATCGTAATTGTGCCGGTGTCCCAGTCGATGTCCTCGAGGGTCATACCGAGCACCTCGCCACCCCGTAACCCCAGCCTCGCGAGAAGGAGCAGGATCGCGTAGTCCCGCCTTCCGAGGCCCGTGTCTCGATCACACGCGGCCAAGGCCTTCTCCACCTCCTCGGCCGACAGGTGCTTCGGGACATCGGCCAGTGCCCAATGCGCCACTGGCGGCACGCCGGCCTCGAGATTTGCGTCGGAGTGCCCGCTGTAACGCAAGAAGCGACAAAACGATCGTAACGCAGCAACAAGATGTATCCCACCGCCCCGGCCACACCGCGGCGCGCTCCGCTGGACGAAAACCGTTAAATCTCGCCCGGTCAGAGCCCTGAGCCGCATCGGTTGTTTTCGGAATCGAGACAACAAGAACTGATCCGCCCACCTCGTGTAGGCGTAGGCGGTGTGGACAGCCAATCCGCGCTCTTGCAGAAGGTATTGCCGATATGGCTCCACGATCCTGGCGGTTCGCTCCGAGGAAAGAGGCGGACCGCATTTGGTGGCGCATCTGGCCATCGGCAATAGCGAACAGAATCGATGAAGGATAGAGCGTTCTCCCTGATGCGTACGCCCTTGCCGGAGACGCTGACGCAAGAAACGACCGATGATTCGTTCGTCGACATCTTCAGCTCGTCGCCGAGTTCGCTCCAGCCATCGATTCAATGCAGCAATCAGCAGAAGCTGATATCGGATGCTCGTGGGTTTGTAGCCTTGCCCTCGAACCAAGGCGACGTATCGCCCGACAAACGGAGACAGAGGGCCTGAGTTCAGATCCCCGCCTATGTTGAGTGGAACAGAAGTATTCATCCCACGATACTACCAGATCCGGTCGAACCATTCG
>CAYHEX010000411.1:0-3205 GCA_964355365.1 uncultured Solibacteraceae bacterium
CATCACCGAGGCGATGACTGCCGAAGGGGAGCTCTTTGGCGACGAGGCGCTGTCGCGCGTGGTGGTGGCGCATCGCGGGCTCGACTCCGCCGGGATCCGTGAGCGGATCCTGCGGGATGTGAGAGCATTTGTGGGTGACGCGGAGCCCCACGACGACATGACGATGGTAGTGCTGAAGATCGAGGCCGCGGCGTGACCGGTGAACTGCACGGCGGGTTGCCCGAAGAGGTGTTTCGCTCCACATCGTCGGTGGAGGCGGAGGTGGTGCGCGGGTTGCTCGACGCGCACGGCATCCGCGCCGTCGTGTCGATGGGCGGGCAGACCACGTTCTGCATCACGGTGATGTCGCCCGCCGCGGCGCGCGCGGTCGCGCTGATCTCGGGGCATCTCGATGAAGCCGCCGCCACCGAAGTCCGCCGCCTCAGCGACACGCTCGGCCCGCTCGAGCAGCGCGTGGGCCACAAGTTCCGCGATCTCGGGCTCCTGGAGCACGCGCTCACGCACCGCTCCCGCGCGCACGATGCCGCGAGCGGCGGCGTCATCGACAACGAGTCGCTGGAGTTTCTCGGCGACGCCGTCCTGGGGTTTGTGATCGCGGACATGCTGTTCCACCATTTTCCGACGCATGACGAGGGCTACAAGTCGAAGGTGAAAGCCTCGATCGTGTCGGCCGTGTCGTTGGCGCGTCTCGCCGAAGAGATCGACCTCGGCCGTTTCGTACTCCTCGGCCGCGGGGAAGAGAAGACCGGCGGCCGCCAGAAACACGCCATTCTCGCTGATTGTTTCGAGGCGTTGATCGCCTCGATCTATCTGGACGGGGGCGTTGAAGCCGCGCGCGGATTCATCATGGCGCGCTTTGGTCCGTTGATCTTGTCTGCCGGCGATCAGGCCGACGAGGCGACATTCACCGAAGATTGGAAGTCGGCGTTGCAGGAGTGGATGCAGGCCAACGGCCGCGGACTGCCGAACTACCGGCTGGCGTCAGCCGAAGGGCCGGACCACCGCAAGCGGTTCGACGTCGAGGTGCTGGTTCAGGGCGTGGCGACTGGTCGCGCCGCGGGTCGATCCAAAAAAGAAGCGGAGCAACAGGCCGCGAAAGCCGCGCTCCTGGTGCTCCGCCCGTAGTGCCCGCCGGTCCGGCTACTGCCGATCGTAGACCCGCTTGATCTTCATGTCTTCGATCTTCTGCACCGGATGCGATTCCTTCACGGTGACCGTCAGCTGCTTCCCATCAGCGCTCGGTGTGTACGTCTCGACGATCTTCAGATCTTCCTGCGTCGAGATCTCCCGCGTCATCCCCTTGGCGTCAATCTTGACCTTGATGTTGACCTCGCCGACCTTCGGGTTCTTCAGCACGCTCTTCTTGCCATCCGCCGTCTGCTTTGGGAATCCCGTGCCATCCTGCTTGATCGTGATCTCGCCGCCCTCGAGGATGATCTCCAGCACACTTGCTGCATGGTTGCTGATGTCCAGCATCACCTTGATCCGCGCCTTTTCTTCGGCGCTCAGCTCGGACGCGGTCTGATTCGGCCGACCGGCCGCGCCGCCCGTGGCGTCGAAGTTGCCGCCGCCCTTGCCGCCTCCAGCGGCGCCACCACCGCCGCCTCGACGATCGCCGCCAGCCACCGGGGCGGGACCGTTCGGATTGTTGCTCGCGGCGTCATTGAGCTTCCACGTGCCGGTCACGCCCACGGGCGTCTGACGCGCGGCGGTTGATACGGCCGCGGCGACGACAAGAGCCGCGGTGATCAGAGCGAGTGATTTAAACGAGGACACCAGAGTACGCTGCACAACAACCTCCATGAAGCGATGACATTGCCCGTTAGTCGATCTCGATAATTCCGGTATCGCGGACCGTGTCCGCGGTTGCCATCGCGATGTCCTGACGCCGCGCCGCGACCGCGGCCGGCTCCGGCGCCGTCATTCGCTGTTCGGCGGACGCGCGGACCTCCCGAACGATGTCGTCGCGCGTCGGCGGTACGCAGCCGGTGTAGAGGCGCACGAAGAGGCGTACGAGCGGATCGTCGAAGGTGTAGCGTTTTCGCTGCACGTTCAGCACGTCGACGTCTTCGAGCCACGACAGGTAATCCTTCGTCGAGCCGGGCGTGCGGTGGAGTCGCAGCGCGATGTCCGTCAGCGTCAGCGGTTCCTCGACGGCCAGAACTCCAAGAATGGCCTTGAGCGCGCCGTACCCTCGCGCGCGGTGCAGGCGGAACTCGTAGCTGTAACGGCACAGGGCGGTGAGTCGTCCCGAGGGCGAAAACAACTCGGCGAGCGCGGTCTCCGCTTCGGAGGTGGCCGCACCGGTCATCGCGTCGATGAGCGCGGAGGCGTACGCGACGCGACCCGCCGACAACGCGTGCACGGCCGGCGCCACCTGATGCGACCAGTCGCCACGACCGTCCCGGGCGCGGGCGATCGCCTCCACTTCGGCGACCTCCAATGCGGGCAGATGGATCACTTCAAACCGGGCCGGGGCGTCGCGCAGCAACCGATGCGCGCGCGCGGTGAAACGCGACGCGAGGACAAAGCGGTTGGGGCTCGCGCCGAGGTGCGCGATGAACTCGCGCTGCACATGACGCAGTCCCGGGAAGTTCTCGAACGTCCGAAGCTCCTGGAACTCGTCGAGCAGGAACGTCACCGGTTGGCCCTGCGGACCCTCCGCGCGGTCGAATCCCGAAAGCGTGTGGTCGAACGCAGCACGGGCCGACTGACCGTTGGTCGGCGGCGGCGGCGCCACGACGAATGCCCCCGACCCGGTGGAACCCGCGACCGCCGCCAGGCAACGTTCCGGAGTGCTGGCGACGGAGGCCAGATCGATGTAGTGGCTGGCCGGCCGTGTCAACTGCTCCAGGCGCAGGAGCAGCGAGGAGCGGCCGACACCGCATCCGCCCAGCAACACGGGAATGCGCCCGGCGTCCAGCGAGGCCAGTACACGGCGTTCGAGCGCGGGACGTTCGACGATCGTCATCGGATCACTGGCCGTTCAACATGGGCATCTTGATGCCGTGACGCTGCGCCGCGGCGATGGCGTCCGGGTACCCGGCATCGGCGTGTCGCACGACGCCCATACCCGGGTCGCAGGTCAGCACACGCTGCAGTTTCTCGTCGGCGTCGCGCGTGCCGTCCGCAACGATCACCATGCCGGCGTGCAGTGAGTAGCCGATGCCGACGCCGCCGCCGTGATGGACCGACACCCATGTGG
>CAYHEX010000412.1:0-3203 GCA_964355365.1 uncultured Solibacteraceae bacterium
ACGACCGTGGCCCGGCACGTGCGCGACGCGCTGGCCTGATCGTCGTCACCGCAAACGGCCGCGCTACTTCGGGCAGTAGTCGCCCGTGAAGTCGCGGCAACGCTCCAGCTTGAAGTTCGGGTCAACGGCCGGCGCCTTGGCCGCCTCGGACACCGCGCGGCCGGTGGCATACATCCACCGCGTCATGCGCGTGAGCTTCGCCAGATCGATGCGATCCGGATTGTCGAACGGCGTGTGGTAGTCCGGATGCAGCAACGTCGTGAAGAACAACGCCGGCACGCCCATGCGCGCGTACGGCAGATGGTCGCTCCGGTAGTACCAGCCTTCGCGATGCTGCGGATCGTCCCAGGACGAATCCACCGTGAACTTCGTCACCGATGCATTCGCGGCCAGCGCCATGTCGACCAGTTCCGGCGAGTTACGGTGCGGCCCCGTGGCGCCGAGCAGCGCCGCCGTGTCCGGATCGTTGCGGCCGATCATGTCGCCGTTGAGCACGGCGGCAATCGACGTGAGCGGCACGGTGGGATGCTTGACGTACCACCGCGATCCCATGAGGCCGCGTTCCTCCGAGCCGTGCCAGATGAACAGCGACGACCGCCGGCCCGGTGACGCTGCCACCGCGCGCCCGATCGCCAGGAGCGCCACAGAGGTGGTGGCGTTGTCATCCGCGCCGTTCCAGATGTCGTCGTTGCCCTGAGGGCCGTTGACCGAATAGCGCACGCCGTCGTGATCCTGATGCGCGCTGTAGAGCACGTACTCGCTCTTCAGTTTCGGATCGCGTCCCGGCACGACCGCGATGATGTTCACCGACGGATACTGAAAGCTCTCCGTGAAGACCGACGCCGCCAGCCGGGCATCATCGGTTAGTGGGGCCAGCGGACCGCCGAGCGCGGACTCGCGCACATACAGCAGCGGTGCGCCGCGCGTGGGCACCCGCGGCTCCGCGGTGCCGTCGGGATCGAGCGCGTAGGTGCCGCGCGGAAACGTGTAGGCGGTGCGATCCCACTGATCGCGGAACTCGTCGGGCACGATGGCCACGATCGCGGCCGGATTCTGCGCCGCCACCGTCCGCTGAATGCCGCGCATCCACGCGCGTAGACCCGACGCCTGATTCGGGCTCGACTGATTCGGCAACTGCGGCGGCGCGGGCGGCGGCGCGTAGCGCACGACCAGCACCTTACCCGTCAGCGTCAGCCCGGTCAGCGCATCGGCTGCGGCCACCACCACCGGCGCGTCGATGTCCGCCAGCACGGTGGCGTCGGGCACGACGTCGCGTCCCATCCGCAAGGCCTTGCCGCCCAGCTTCACCACGCTGCTCGCCGACACGCGGTAGCGCTCGAGCGGGAAGAACTGAAAGTAGGTGCCGTTGTCGCCCGCCGGCCGCAGCCCGGCCTCGCGCGCGCGCTCGGCAATCCACATCGACGATGACATCTCGTCGAGGGTGCCGCCTTCGCGTCCGCGCATCGCGTCACCCGCAAGGGTGAAGAGGTCGGCCTTCAGATCCGCCTGGCGGATGCGCTCGATCGGATCCGCGCTGCGCGCACCGCTCGCGCCAACGGCCGTGACCACAAACACCAGCGTGAGAGCTCGTCCGACAAATCGCATGGCACCCTCCAGGGAGGCGAGGATTATGTATGAGAGGCCGCCGATAGCGGTAGCGCGGAGGGATATCATCTCTCCGTGCCCTCCGTTGGGCCGAATTGGGAGATGCGATGTTTGCCGCCGAGACGTACGCGAACCGCCGTGCACAGCTGAGCCGGGCCTTCCAGTCGGGGCTCCTCTTGTTCCTCGGGAACGACGAGAGCCCGATGAACTACACCGACAACACGTATTCCTTCCGGCAGGACAGCACCTGGCTGTACTACTTCGGCATCAACCACGCGGGCCTCGCGGCGGTGATCGACGTGGACGCCGGCACAGCGACCGTCTTCGGCAACGACCTCACGATCGACGACATCGTGTGGACCGGACCGCAGCCGACGATCGCCGAACTGGCGTCACGCGCCGGCATCACAAAGACCGCGCCCGCTGCGGCGCTCGCTGATGCGTTGCGCGCCGCGCAGTCGAAAGGCCGGACCATTCACTTCCTGCCGCCCTACCGCGGCGAGCATCGCCTCAAACTGGCCGACGCGCTGGGGATGTCGCAGGCTGAGATCGCCGGCGGCTCGAGTCTCGACCTGGTGCGCGCTGTGATCGCGATGCGCAATCACAAGTCGGCCGAAGAGGTGGCGGAGATCGAGCGCGCCGTCAACATCACGATCGACATGCACGTCACCGGCATGGCCATGGCGCGGCCCGGCATGAAGGAAAGCGACATCGCCGCGCGCGTGACCGAGATCGCGCTCGCGGGTGGCGGCGGACTCTCCTTCCCCGTCATTGCCACCATCCACGGCGAGACGCTGCACAACCACTACCACGGCAACACGCTGAAGTCCGGCGACCTGTTCCTGCTCGACGCCGGCGCAGAAACCGCCATGGGCTACGCGGGTGATCTCACCTGCACCTTCCCGGTGGATCAGACCTTCACGAGCCGCCAGAAGGACGTCTATCAGATCGTGCTCGACGCGCATCTGGCCGCGGTCGCTGCCGTGGCGCCGGGGAAGCCGTTCAGGGAGATCCATCTGCTCGCGTGCCGCACGCTCGCCGAGGGCCTCAAGGGTCTGGGCCTGATGAAAGGCGACCTGGATGACGCGGTCGCGCAAGGCGCGCACGCGATGTTCTTCCAGTGCGGCCTCGGCCACATGATGGGCATGGACGTGCACGACATGGAGAACCTGGGCGAAGTGTGGGTCGGTTACGACGGCGTGCCGAAGAGCACGCTGTTCGGCATCAAGAGCCTCCGCCTCGCGCGTCCGCTCGAGCCCGGCTTCGTGATGACGGTGGAGCCCGGGCTCTACTTCATCCCCGAGTTGATGCGCCGCTGGAAAGCCGAGGGCAAGTTCCTCGACTTCCTCAACTACGACAAGATCGAGACCTACGCCGACTTCGGCGGGGTCCGCATCGAAGAGGACCTGCTCGTCACTGAGACCGGCCACCGCATCCTCGGCAAGCCGCGCCCGCGCACCATTGCGGAAGTGGAAGCCGTGCGCAAGGGCTGAAGAACCCAAGGTCCCTCAACATGGGGGGCCATGGGGGGCCATGGGGAAAACCAACACCAACACCGCCCCAACAGGCTTTCAAAGAGCTCTTCGAAAAGCCGTCGG
>CAYHEX010000413.1:0-3194 GCA_964355365.1 uncultured Solibacteraceae bacterium
ATCCGTCCGTAAACGCCTGCGAGGTGGGCACCTTCGGGGTCAGGAACGCCTGAATCGACGGGTATAGATAGAACGCGCCCTGGGGGACCGCACAGGTGATGCGCGGCTCCTCTTTCAGCCACTCGATCACCTGGTCGCGACGCTGCTTGTACACATTACGCATCTCGGCCACGCAGTCCTGCGAGCCGGTCAGCGCCGCCACGGCGGCCTTTTGCGTGATGGAATTCACATTCGACGACTCGTGGCTCTGCAGCGCATTGCAGGCCGAGATGACGGCTTTGGGCGCCAGCACCCAGCCACAGCGCCAGCCCGTCATCGCATAGGCCTTGGACGCCGAGCCGCACAGCACCAACCGCTCGCGCATCGCGTCGCCGAAGATCTTCGGCAGATTGTGCGGCACGCCGTCGTACACCAGGCCTTCATAACAAAGATCCACGATGATCCAGAGGCCGCGCGTCGCCGCTTCGGCGGCCAGCTTCTTCGCTTCGCCTTCTGACATCAGCGCGCCGGTGGGATTACCCGGGCTGTTGACGATGATGGCTTTCGTCTGCGGCGTCACGGCCGAGAGGAGCAGGTCGGCGCTCAGCGCCCAGCCCTCCTCCACGCGCGTCATCACCACTTTCGGGGTGGCGCCGGCGAGTTTGATCTGCTCGATCAGCGTGGGCCAGCCCGGCGCGTGCGTGATCACCTCGTCGCCGGGATTAAACAGCGTCATCGCCGTGTGGTACAGGGCCTGCTTGCCGCCGGCCGCCGCGAGCACTTCGTCCGGCGCGTACGACACGCCGTAGTCCTCGCGGTAGCGGAAGCCAATCGCTTCACGCAGTTCCAGCGTGCCCATGTTGGCCGTGTATTTCGTGAAATTGGCGTCGAGGGCTTTGTGGGCCGCGGCCGTGATGTGCGCCGGGGTCGGGAAATCCGGCTCGCCGGCCCCGAGGTCCACGACGTCCACGCCTTCGCGCCGCATCTTCTCCGCAGCGATCGTGCCCTTCATGGTCGGTGACAACCCGATGTGTTGCATCCGCTCGGCAAGTGCCGGTGTCTGGCCGCTCATGGCGCTACTTCCTTTTCTGTTCGGAGAGCCGGGGGGCGGCATTCCGGGCCAGTCGCCCTTGCACCCCGGCGGGGACGAGCCCGGTGACATCGCCGCCCAGTGCGACGACTTCCTTGATCAAACGAGAACTGACATACGTGTATTGCTCCGCCGGCATCATGAAGACGGTCTCCACGGCCGGCTGCAGATGCCGGTTCATCAGGGCCATCTGCATTTCGTACTCGAAATCCGACACGGCCCGCAGGCCGCGCACGATCACATTGGCCCGCTTGTCGCGCGCGTAGTCGATCAACAGTCCGCTGAACTGGTCGGCTTCCACATTCGGCGCGTCGGCAAACGTCTCGCGAATGATGTCCAGCCGCTCCTCCACCGAAAACAGCGGCGACTTCTCCGCGTTGGTCAGCACGGCGACGATGATGCGGTCGAACAGGCGGGCGCCGCGCAGGATGATGTCGACGTGCCCGTTGGTCAGCGGGTCGAACGAACCGGGGTAGACGGCGATGCGCGGCATAGTCAGCGTTCCTCTCTAGCAGTGTAGAACGACAATGCGCTGTCGCCCGCCTCCAAGACACGGTAACGCGTCGCGCCCGGCACGGTGTCGGGCATGAGGCGGCGCCGGCTGTGCTCGATCACGATGCGCCCGCCGGGGACGGTATGCCCGACCGCCCCCGCGAGTGCGGTCTCGATGGCCGGAATCTCGTAGGGGGGGTCCAGAAACACGAGGTCGAAGCGGGCCACCGGCGCCGATCTGCCGCGTGGCGCCATGAAATCGTCGCGAATGATCCCACAGGCATGTTCGACACCCGCGTGCGTGATGTTACGTTGCAGTAACTGGATGGCGCGGGCGTCATGCTCCACGAAGGTCACGTGCACCGCGCCGCGACTGAGCGCTTCGATTCCAACCGCGCCCGTGCCGGCGAACGCGTCCATCACGCGCGCACCGTTGAGCGTCGGCCCAAGCACGTTGAACAGCGTCTCGCGCAGCGAGTCCGACGTCGGACGCAAACCGTCCCAGGTCGGCCCCGTCAACCGCCTCCCCTTGAGCGTGCCCGCCACGATACGCATCAGGCCACGCCCACGAGGCCGAATCGCGTGGCCCAATTCGCGGTGACGTAGGACACCAGCGCGCGTGACGCCTCTGGCTGATCCAGCCACGCGGCCGCTTCGCGCCGCGCCTCTTCCATCAACTGGTGATCCCGAAGCAGATCGCCGACCCGGAGCGTCGGCATGCCCGACTGACGCGTGCCAAAGAAATCACCCGGGCCGCGAATCTCGAGATCGCGCTCGGCGATCACGAAGCCATCGATCGTCTCCACCAGCGCCGCGATGCGCGCCTTGGCGTCGGCGCTGAGCGGAAACTGATACAGCAGCACGCATGTTGACGCATGCGCTCCGCGGCCGACACGCCCGCGCAGTTGATGCAACTGCGACAGCCCGAACCGCTCCGCATGCTCGATGACCATCACCGTCGCATTCGGCACATCGACGCCCACTTCCACCACCGTCGTCGACACCAGCACGTGCACATCGCCGCGCGCAAAGGCCGCCATGACGCGATCCTTCTCGTCCTGCTTCAGGCGGCCGTGCAGCAGCGCCACGTGATACTCCTGAAACACTTCCTGCTGCAAGTGATCCGCCATCGCGGTCGCCGCGCGCAAATCGACTTTCTCCGAGTCCTCCACAAGCGGATAGACCACATACGCCTGGCGGCCGGCGGCGAGTTCACGCCGCACCAGCCGGTAGATCTCCTCGCGCTTCGACTCGGTCTTCGACACCGTGATGATCGGTTGCCGGCCCGGCGGTAACTCGCGAATCACCGACACGTCGAGGTCGCCGTACGTCGTTAACGCCAATGTCCGCGGAATCGGCGTGGCCGTCATCACGAGCACATCGGGGTGCTGCCCTTTGGCGCGCAAGCTCGCGCGCTGCAGCACGCCGAAGCGGTGCTGCTCGTCGATAATCACCAGCCCCAACGACTTGAACGCGAGGTCCGTTTCAGCCAGCGCGTGCGTGCCGACGACCAGTTGCGCCGTGCCGCTCGCGATCTCCGCGTGAATCTCCCGGCGTTTCGCTGCGGTGAGACTGCCGGTCAGCGACACGACGCGAAAGCGCGCGTGCTCGAGCAGCCGGCGGATGGTCAGGT
>CAYHEX010000414.1:0-3179 GCA_964355365.1 uncultured Solibacteraceae bacterium
CCGAGCGCGACCATGGCGATGACGGCGGCGACGCCGATGATCATGCCGAGCATGGTCAACGCGGTCCGCATTTTGTTGCGGCCGAGGGCCTTGACGGCGATACGAACGGTCATGAATACGGACATGTGATGCGGAGCCTCCCGGCTCTAGTGCTTGTCGACGTGTGCGGCCTTCGGATGCGCGGATTCTGGCATCGGCTCATCCACGTCTGGAGGCGGCAGTGCCGCCAGTTCGTCGGCTGCGTTGCGGCGCTTGGTGATCTGCTGGTCGGTCACGACCTTGCCGTCACGGAAACGAATGAACCGCGTGCCGTACTCCGCGATGTCCATTTCGTGCGTGATGACCATGACCGTGATGCCGCGTTCTTTGTTCAGACGCTGAAAGATGCCCATGACCTCGATGCTGGTGCGCGAGTCGAGGTTGCCCGTGGGCTCGTCGGCGAGCAGGATCGAGGGTTCGTTGATCAGCGCGCGCGCGATGGCGACACGCTGTTGCTGACCGCCCGAGAGCTGATTGGGCAGGTGGTGATGGCGTGAGCCGAGACCGACCGCGTCCAACACCTCGATGGCTTTCTTGTGCCGGACCGAGGCCTTCATGCCGCTCGAGTTGTAGAGCAGCGGCAGTTCGACGTTGTCGAGCGCGGTGGTGCGCTTCAGGAGGTTGAAGCCCTGAAACACGAAGCCGATCTTGCGGTTGCGCACGAGCGCGAGCGCATCCTTCGATTCCTTGGCGACGTCCTTGCCATCGAGAAAATACTCGCCGCTGGTCGGCTTGTCGAGGCAACCGATGATGTGCATGAACGTCGACTTGCCAGAGCCCGACGGGCCCGTGACGCTCACGAATTCACCCGGCTGCACGTCGAACGAGACGCCGCGGAGCGCGCGAACTTCAACCTCACCAAGGGTGTAGACCTTGGTGAGGTTCCGAACGGAAATCACTGGATGCGACATGGTTAGAATCCGCCGCGTCCGCCACCGCCGCCGCCCGGGCCGCCACGGCCGCCCTGCTGCTGGAACGGGTTCCCTTGCTGCTGCTGCGTCGCCGGCGCCCCGGCGGCCTTCGGGATGATGAAGTTGGTGACGACCTTGTCGCCCTCCTTCAATTCGCCCGTGACCATTTCGGTGAACTGGCCGTCAGTGATGCCGGTCCGGATCGCGTTGATCGGCTTCAGCTGGTTGTCCACGAAAATCCACACGCGCTGGTTCGGCGTTTCGCGGCGCACCACCGGCGGCAGCAGATCGTCGATCGTGCTTGCGCCGCGGTCCGCAATGCCCGGACCCGCGCTCTGGCCACCCTGACGGCCACCGGTGCGGCCGCCTTGGCCGCCGCCCTGTCCACGTCCGCCGCCCATGTTGCCGAAGATCTTGGTCATTTCCGCGCGCTGCTGCTCCGGCGTGAGCTTGGTGTTGGCCCGGATCGCATCCACCTGCTTCTGCTGTTCCGGCGTCATCGTGAAGCCGCCGCGTCCGCCGCCGCCCTGACCGCGTCCACCGCCAAACGGATTGTCGCCGCCGGTGCTGCCGCCGCGCGTGCCGCCGCCCATCGCCGCTGACTGATCGCCACGCTGACGGCCCTGGCCGCCCTGTGTCGCATCGCCGCGCTGAGCGCCCATTTGGCCGCCACCCGTCGCTGCTGCGTCCTTCGGAGCCGCTGTCGCACCCTTGGCCGCCGCGTCCTTGCCCGCCGCCGCTACTCCGGCAGCCGGCGCGGTCGCCCCTGGAGCGCCCGTCATCGTGGCGGCGCCGCCATCCGTTCGCCCACCGCGACCGCCCCCCATGCCGCCCGCGCCTCGACCGGCGTTCGGCTGCGCTTCCGGCGGAATCGGCTGCTTGAGCTTCTCGAACATCTCCGCCGTCGGCCGGAACCGCAGCGCGGCGGCCGGAATCTTGAACACGTCGTCGGCGCGCTGCACTTCAATCGTGAGCGTGGCGGTCATGCCCGGCTTCAGCCGCAGATCGCCGTTCTGCACGTCGATGACCGTCTCGTAGGTGACGACGTTCTGCGAGTTCTTGGCGTTGAGGCGCACTTGCTTGACCATGCCGCGGAAGGTCGAACCCGCGTAGGAGTCCACGGTGAAGGTGACCGGCTGGCCCGTACGCACTTTGCTGACTTCAGCTTCGTCGATGCTCGCGGTGAGCTTCATCGTCGTGAGGTCCGTCGCCATGGTGTAGAGCGTCGGCGCGGAGTTGGTTGCATTGACCGTCTGGCCCTTGTCGGCCGCGCGGTTCGTGATCACGCCGTCGATCGGTGCATAGATCTTCGTGGAGCCCAGATTGAGCTTCGCCGTGCTGAGGTTCGCTTCGGTCTGTACCTGCGACGCCTTCGATGAGTTGATCGAGGCTTCGTCCATCTTGACCGTCAGTTGCGAGTTCTCGAGGGCTTCCTTGGTGACCAGGTTCTTTGCGAACAGTTCCTGCTGCCGCTCCAGTTTCTTCTTGTCATTCTCGAGCGTGATATTCCGCTGTTCGAGATCGACTTTCGATTTCAGCAGGTTGGCTTCCTGCACCTGCACCTGCACCTGGAGGATCGACGGATCGAGTTCGGCGAGCAACTGGCCTGTCTTCACGATGTCGTTGAAGTCGACATACAGCTGCTGGACCACGCCCGAGACCTGCGTGCCGATCTGGACCGTGCGCATCGCATCAAGGGTACCGGTCGCCTTGACCGTCTCGACGACTGAGCCGCGCTGCACCGCTGATTCGGTGACCTGTGGTTTGACCTCAGGTGTGCCGTACTTGTAGTACCAGTAGCCGCCTCCGCCGAGGGCGCCGAGAACAATGATGAGTGCGATCAGTTTTTTCATAAGGGTTACGCCCGCTCCGGGTTGCTGACGGCCGAACGACGGCGCCAGTGTGTCAAGCCTTCTTCAAACAGGGTGTAGACGCTCGGCACCAGCACGAGCGTCACCATTGTCGAGGCGGCCAATCCGCCAATGACCACGCGCGCCATGGGTGCCTGCAACTCCGCGCCTTCACCGATGCCCAGCGACATTGGGACCAGACCCAGGATCGTGCAGAGGGTGGTCATCAGGATTGGGCGCAGTCGCGTGCGGCCGGCCTGTTCGACCGCCTCTCGAACGCCCAGACCATCACGGCGCCGGAGGATGTTGGTGTAGTCCACCAGCAGGATGGCGTTGCTGACGACGATGCCGGCAAGCATGATTACGCCGATATACGCCT
>CAYHEX010000415.1:0-3156 GCA_964355365.1 uncultured Solibacteraceae bacterium
AGCGAGAAACAGCGCGCCGAGGAGCGTAACTTTACTTCTTGGACACATCCACATGTATCGTCCCCAGCGCATTGCGGTCGCTCTCGCCCACGTAGGTACTCGTGTACTCGGCGGTCTCAGTGTCCGAGAGATTCAGCTGAGAATGGATTTCGCCGACGGGAGTGTAAATGTAGTCGCCGGCTTCCGTGTCGATCACCTGCTGATTGCCTTCCGGCCCGAAGAAAAACCGGATGCGGCCTTTCGCGACATAGGTACCGCGGCAGACCTTGGTGTGGGAGTGCGTGCTGCTCCGGTATCCCGGCGGCATGATGTTGTGGGCGAGCGTAAACGGCGGATTCAGATTCGGAATGGTGGCCGAACAAATGCCCAGTTCCAGCCCGGTGGTTGGATTGCGCTGCGCGTGTGCTTTCTTGAGTAGCGTTGCCATAGCGATATCATCCTCTCGGTTATCGCATCATCAACAATGTTGACAAAGGAATGCTGACGATGCGCGGGTCGTCGCTTGCCACATCGTCATTCAGAGTAACCAGTACGCCGAACGGCGCGTTGTAAACCGTTTTCTCGATGAATGCTCTCAACCCACGTGTATCTGCGTGATCTATACGCCGCCGGTATTTAATCTCCACCGGGACTCTCTGATCGCCGATCGTCAGCACGTAGTCAACCTCCGGTTCCGTGCCGCGCTCCGGAAAATGCGCGACCCCCAGGTTGACGATCGATTTGAAAAACTGGCCAGCGGCACTCTCCGCTACATGTCCCGCAAGGTCACTGAGGTGGGGCGCGCGTTCGAGTCCAGCCGGATCGAGGGGGACTACTTCCTGTAGCCAAGCCGCGCGCAGCGCATGATCGCAAAGCACGATCTTCGATGCGCCCCGCTTTTGCTTCAATCGCAACTCCAGCGGCTCGATCAGGCGAACCAGCAACGTCGCGTCGAGGAACTTGAGGTAGGCGAGCACGCGCTGCCAGCCGATGCCCGCACCCAGCGCCCGCCTGACCTCATCAAGGTAGATCGCCTGCGAAGGCGACTGGCCGATGTATCTGCAGGCGAGTTTGAATACCTCCTCCAGCAGCGCCTCATCGCGACGGCGGCCGCGTTCTCCAACCCGCAAATCATGCTGGATAGCGCGTTTGACGACGGTCTCGACCAGTTGCGGAGCGACGGTTTCCCAGGGTTCATCCTTTGCGACATGCGCGATCGGATAAGCGCCACGCGCGGAAAAGGCGGCAAAGGTTCGCTCCCGAACCTCTCGGTGTTGTTCGCCAAAGGTGCGAAGCTGTTGCCAGAACGATTTTTCTTTCAAAGGCGCCAGCCCGTTGAAGGACAGGAAGGCATCGAAGCGGCCCTCCCCTCGCAACTCTGCAATCTCACGCAACAGCAGCGGCCCCATTTCGATCGTCGAGATGCGGCCCGCCAGGCTGTCGCGGCCGGCTTCGATGCGCAATGCCGAACTTCCAGTCACGACTGCACGAACCGGCTGCAAATCCACCAGATGCTTTAATTGCGTCGACCAGTCGTTCAGATTTTGAACTTCATCGAGCAGCAGGTACACCGGCCGGCCCTGTTCGACCGCAAAACGATTGAGCGACATGCCAAGCACGTGATCCGCATACCACGCCGCCAGATCGAGGACCGGGCTTTGGAGGTGTCGCAGCTCGGGAATATCGTCAAACTGAATTCGAAAGATCGCCTTGGGCGGAACCCCGCGAGACAGCAGCTCGGCGACGACCTGTGTCAGAAGAGTTGTCTTACCGACTTGACGCGGGCCGCGCACCACGGTGACAGGAGCGAGCCCGCCTTCCAATCCCTGCAAGACCGGGGCAAACGCAAACCTGCGCATCGGCGCCACGTTGAACAGCGACTCTCCCGCCCACCACGGGTTGGCGTCGTGCAGACGCCGTTCAAGCCCAGAGGCCAGAAAACCTTCGAACGAACGCTGGCTCATTGCCGCACCGTCACATTCGGACGCTGCACGGCCCCTTGGGAATGCCGGTAATCGGTTGTCTGCCGTTTCGCCATGACGCCGCTCTCGTTGCAAAAGCTTCTGCTCACCCCGCACCGGAGTCAAGCAGCAGCTTGCCGGCAAGTTTAAACCCCCTCACTCCGATGGCATACACGCCGAAGTATTCGCCGTTCTATGGGGGCATGCCGAGGCGATGGCTGCAAAGTGCGACCTTTGGGCGGATAATGTACCAGCGTCGCCGCGCGGATGGAGACGGCAGCCGTGCACGGAATAATCGGCATCAACGAGATAGGTGACTCGATGGCGAAGAATTACTTTTGGCTTGTTGCGGTCTTGGCGTTGGCCTGCTTTGCTCCGGGCGTGGCAGCTCAAGTCTCATCCGGCACTGCATTCGCCGTTGCCCCCGGGCTATTGGTCACCAACCAACATGTCGTCGCTGGTTGTAATTCCATTGAGATTATTGCAGCAGATGGTCGGCGTACTGGATCAGTCGTGGATGCAGATGCTCAGATAGATTTAGCGTTGCTACGCGTAAGCGGTTTAAAGGGCGCAACTGCTCGTTTGCGTAATCCTCGGAATGTCCGTCTTGGCGAGTCGGTGATGGTTTTCGGATTTCCGCTTGCGGGGTCACTGACCAGTGGCGGCAACTTCACCTCCGGCCATGTCAGTGGCTTGCGCGGTCTGAGGGACGCCGCTGGCGAATTACAGATCACGGCTCCCGTTCAGCGGGGAAATAGCGGTGGCCCGTTGATGGATGCTTCCGGTCTGGTTATTGGGGTTGTGCAGGCAAAATTGGATGCACTTCAGTCGGCGAGAATAACTGGCGATATCCCGCAGAACGTCAACTTTGCAATATCGCTCGAAGTCTTGGCAGATTTTCTGGCTACGAACAAAGTCCCATTTCGCGATGGTGCATTCGCCCGGGCTTTGGAAACGGCTCGGCTGGCTGAGTTAGCGCAGAGCTTCACTTATCGCGTTGAGTGTCGGGGAAGGTCTCAACAAGCGGGGGCACCCCCAAGCATGAAGGCAAAACCGCCGGTGGCCCTACTACCAGGAAACTCGTTCAAAGACTGCGACGGCTGTCCCGAGATGGTAGTGGTTCCGTCGGGAAGCTACGATATGGGAGGTTCCCGACGAATCACGTTGTCGCGCCCGTTCGCGGTGGGCAAGACCGAAGTGACCTTCGCGCAATGGG
>CAYHEX010000416.1:0-3153 GCA_964355365.1 uncultured Solibacteraceae bacterium
ACCTGCGACCTTTGGGTTATGAGCCCAACGAGCTACCGGACTGCTCCACCCCGCGACAGGTGAACTTAGATCCTACCACAGGGAACGCGCCGCATCGCCTATCCTCTATGGCGTGTCCGGTCTTGCTGCTATCTTCGCCACCGATATTCTCCCGATCCTGCTCATTGCCTCCGTCGGCTTCCTCCTGGCCCGCAATCTGGCCGCCGACGTCAAGACCGTGACCAATGTCGCGTTCTACGCTCTGCTGCCCTGCCTGGTCTTCCACATGCTCGTCACATCAACGATCGCCGGCAGGCAGCTCTGGCTCATGGTCCTGCTCGCCGCGCTCGTCACCGCGGCCATGGGGCTCGTTGGCGCCGTTGCGGCCCGGCTCCTTGGCATCAACCGCGCCGCATCGAGCGCCTTTCTGTTGGTCGTGATGTTCTCGAATGGCGGCAATTACGGTCTGCCGGTCGTGGCCTTCGCGTTCGGCCAGGAAGCTCTCGCCTACGCCACCGTGTTCTTTCTGACCGGCGCGGTGCTGGCCTACACGCTCGGCAGCTTCCTCGCATCGGCCGGTCGCCGACCCGTTGGCGCCGCACTCAAGGGCGTCCTCAAGATCCCGGTGATCTACGGCGCGCTGGCCGCGATCGTCGTCGTCGGCCTCGGCCTGACGGTGCCAACGCCCATCCTGCGCCCGATCAGTCTGCTCCGGGACGCGGCGCTGCCAACGATGATCCTGATCCTGGGTATGCAGCTGGAGAGCGCGGTGCTGCCGAAACGACTGGGGGTCGTGTTCGCGGCCGTGGCGGTGTCGCTGCTGGTCTCACCGCTGATCGCGCTGGGGCTCACGTCGCTCTTCGGCGTCACCGGCGCCGCACGGCAGGCGGTGGTCGTTCTGTCGTCGATGCCGGTCGCGGTCACGACGACGATCCTGGCGATCGAGTTCGACGTGGAGCCCGACATGGTCACAAGCGCCGTGTTTGTCTCAACGCTGCTCAGCCCGTTCACACTCGCGCCGTTGATTGCGTATCTCAGCTAAGGGCCATCAACATGAAGGGCCATGGGGGACCATGGGGAAAACCAAGACCAAAGACAGTCTTTCAAAGAGCTCTTCGAAAAGCTGTCTTTGTCTTGCCCTTCCCCATGGCTCTCCATGGCCCCCCATGTTGAGAGCTTTGCCGAACTTCTTACTTGATGATCAGCCCCTTGGCGCCGTAGGCCGCGTTGAACGCCGGGATCGTGGTGGCCTTGTACTTATCCACCTCGAGCTTGGCCTTCGCGATCTGTCCCTCGATCATCGTCGTCATCGAGTACTGCACGTCGGTCGGCTTCCAGTCCACGCCGCCCGCTTCGTCGCTCGCGCCCTGGCCCACCGCGCCGCTCAGCCAGATCAGGTTCATGTAGACCTTGTAGGCCTCCGGGAAGTACTTGTCGTCGCTGTGAATCTCCGAGCGGCTGACCAGCTGCATCTCGGTATCCCAGAGCTGCTTGTCGAGTTCGCCCAGCACGTTCATCGCTGACGAGTCGCCGGCCTTCGCCTTCTTCTGATCCTCGATCTGCTTCCGCCAGAGTTCGAGCTGGTTGACCATCTCGGCCGACTTGTTGATGTTGTCGCGCAGGCGGATCTGCAACTTGGTCGACGCCGCGAGATCCGCTTCGGTCGCCACGATCGCCGGATCCTTCAGCACGTCAAACGGCTGCGTGAACGTCTTGCCGTCCACCGTCATCCGCACCGTGTACTTGCCCGGCGCGGCCACCGGCACGCCGGTACTCGGCGTGATACCCCAGTGCGTGATGCGGCGCGTGTCCGTGTTGGCAAACCGCGCCTCTTCCCAGATGTGCGGGTTGTCAGGCGGTGTCGTCTTCAACGCGACCCGCAGTGGCGCTTCGTAGCGCAGATCCCAGTTCGCGCCGTTCAGGCCGGCCTTGCCGGGCGCCGTCATCGTGCGAATCAACGCGCCAGACGCATCAAGAATCTCGAACTTGATCGGCGCGGCCGGATCGGTCGCCAGCGCAAACGCGAAATGCGGACGCCCCGGCTGCGTGAACACGCTGCGCGCCAAACGGAACACCGGCGCCGGCGCGAACAACTTCGTCTCGTTGGCCGGGAACGACGTCTGCCCCGTCTGCTCGAGCGCGGTGATGTTCGGCAAAATGTAGAGGCCGCGACCGTACGTCGACAACACGACATCGTGGAAGTTCTTCTGCACGGTGATCCAACCCACCGGAGCCGCCGGCAGGCCCGTCTTGAAGTGCGTCCAGTTCGCGCCATCGTCCATCGAGTAGTAGAACGCGTGGCCCGTGCCCGCGAAGAGCATGCCCTTCTTGTTCGGGTTTTCCGCGATCGACATCACGTAATCGAGCGGATGCCCGCTCGGGATGTTGCCCGTGGTGCTCTTCCACGTGGCGCCGAAGTCCGTCGTCTTGAAGATGTACGGCTTGCGGTCGTCCATCAGATGCTTGGTCACCGCAATGTAGGCCGTGCCCGGATCAAACGCCGAGGGCGCGATCTGCGAAATCGTGCTCCACACCGGCAGGCCGGTCACGTTCTTCGTGAGGTCAATCCACGTCGCCTTCGGCAGGTTCGCCGTCTTCGTGATCCACACCTTGCCGTCGTTCGTGCCGGCCCAGATCAGGCCGCGCTGCAACGTCGACGGGGCGATCGACCAGACCACCTCGCCGTTGTACTGGCCAAGGTTGTCGCCCACCATGCCGCCGTTCGAGACGATGTACTTCGGGTCCTTCGTCGACAAGTCCGGGCTGAACTCCGTCCAGGTCGTGCCGCTGTTCGCCGTGGCGAAGATCAGCTGGCAGCCGTAGTAGACCTTGCCGTCGAACGGATCGACCGCGATCGGCGACGTCCAGTGGCAGCGGTACTTCGCGTCGTTCGGCGCCGAGTCGAGCGTGATCAGCCACGGCTCGATCGAGTGCGCTGTGTTGGTGCGCGCATCCCACTTGGTCACCTTGTTGCCGTAGCAGGTCGCCCAGACGATATCCGGGTTCTTCGGATCGGGAATCGTGAAGCCCGACTCGCAGCCGCCAATGTTCGGCTGCCACGCGAGGGGCGCGGCGCCACCGCGTCCACCACCGCCGCCGCCTCGTCCGGCTGGCGCCGGTGGCGGGGTCGCGCTGCGGCCCATCTCCTGCATCGTCGAGCCGGCCGGCAGCACG
>CAYHEX010000417.1:0-3142 GCA_964355365.1 uncultured Solibacteraceae bacterium
AGCAGGCCGCGTTTCGCGCGGCGAGCGGGGCTGCCGGACGCGGCGGCGGCACGGGCCGCGGTGGCGCGCCGGGCGCCGCGGGTGCCGCAGCCACGCCGGTCGTGATCACGCCGGAAGTACTCCGCCTCGTGGCGCAGTCTGGCGTCACGGGCTCCGATCTGGCTGCGCTGAAGTCCGGCGTGCCGGCGGCCGGTGGCGGTGCAGGGGGCGCGACGGGTGGTGGTGCTGCCGCCGCGGGCGCGGGTCGTCAGGGCGCGGCGCAAGGACAAGGCGCCGCGCAGGGACAGGGCGGCGGCAACGGCAACGGCGACGACAGCAGCCCGGCGGTGGTGGACTATCAGGGCGGTTTGACGCCGCTCATGTTCGCTGCGCGTCAGGGGCATATGCAGACCGTGCAGACGCTGCTCGAAGCCGGCGCCGACATCAATCAGGCCAGTCCCGGCGACAAGAGCACGCCGTTGCTGATTGCGACGGTGAACGGCCGTTTTGACGTCGCGCTGTTTCTGCTCGAGCACGGAGCCAATCCCAATCTCGCCACTACCGCGAATGCCACGCCGCTCTACGCCGCGCTCAACGTGCAGTGGGCGCCGCACGCGTTCTATCCGCAGCCCAGCCCCGGGCAGCAGAAGACCACGCACATGGAGTTGCTGACGGCGCTGCTCGATAAGGGGGCCAATCCCAACGTCCGCTTGACGAAGAAGCTCTGGTACACCGGCTACAACTTCGATCAGTCCGGTGTTGACGCCAAAGGCACCACCGCGTTCTGGCGTGCGGCTCAGTCCAGCGATCTACCGGCCATGCAGTTGTTGATCGCGCGCGGCGCGGATCCGTCGATTGCGTCCATCGCCAGCAACGTGCGCGCGCCCAACGGCCGCACGTCCGCCGACGAGACCACGGCCGCGGCGGCGACCGCCGCTGCCGCAAAGGCGGGCGCGCCCGGACCGCCGGCCGCCGCGACCACGGCTGCAGCGCCCGCCGCCGTACCCGCCGCGCCGGCTCCGCCCGTCGGCGATCAGCCCGGCACCAACGCGCTCCTCATCGCCACGGGCGCCGGCTGGGATGGCAACTTCCATGTGAACTCACCCGTCGGCTGGATGCCGGCGGTGAAGTACCTCGTCGAGCAGTTGCACATGGACGTCAACGCCACCGACAACAAGGGCTACACGCCGCTGCACTTCGCGGCGTTCCGTGGCGACAACGAGATGATCAAGTACCTCGTCTCCAAGGGCGCCAACCCCAAGGCCGTCGCCAAGGACGGCATGACCACCGTCGATTACGCCAACGGTCCAGTGCAGCGTCTCCAGCCGTTTCCCGAGACGATCAAGTTGCTCGAGGGCATGGGTGCGATCAACAACCACAAGTGCAAGAGCTGCTAGCAAGTAACAAGTGGCAAGTGACAAGTGGCAAGTAACAAGCCCGTAGGCGCGGACCTTCAGGTCCGCGCGATTTGTGAAGTCTGCCTCCCGGTCTATCGAGTCAAATAGACCCGGAGGCTTTTTCTATGCGCGTTCGCGGGTGGCGGTTCCTGTTGGGGTTCGCTGGTGTAGCGGTGTGTGTTGGCGGTTCGGCGGTGGTCTACGCGCGCCAGCAGGCCGCGGGGTCGGTGCTGCCGGGCAAGTTTCTCGTCATCAACAAGGCACCCGCCGAGTCGGTGCCGGTGACGCTGGTCGCGACGGATCCGAAGTTCCCGAGTCTCGCGGTCGCCATCACCACGGCACCAGACACGGAACTTGGCGACCGCACGCTCACCCGGCTCGCGCCGTTGCGCCGCACATGGGAGTACAGCGTGATCGCGATCACTGACGCGGACCCGACCTCGCGCCTCAACGCCGCCGGGCGCGACGGATGGGAACTCGTGAGCGTCACACCCGCGACGAAGGGGAGTTCATTTCTGTTCAAACGACCCGGACGCTAGAGTCCAGGGTCCAGCGTCCTGGGTCCAGAGTCCGAGCGTCCAGCGTCCAGAGTCCCTGAGCGCTGGACCCTGGGCGCGGACCCTGGACGCTCGGGCCCTGGACCGGACTCTGGACTCTGGACTGGCCCCTGGACCCTGGACCGGACTCTGGACTCTGGACCCTGGACTCTGGACTCATTCTGCTCCTGCCTTCCCGCTCTCCACCGTGAACGACCTTCGCGTCGTTACCTTGCCGTCGGGCTTGCTGACGTTGTCGACGACCTTGTAGTCGGCGCGCGGATTCCCGGGCGTGAGCACGCACGACACGTAGCCCCGCTGGCTGTTGTGAAACTTCACGAACGGGTTTTCCTTCAGCACGTTCGTCATGCGCTGCGGGAAGTCGCTGCCATCGCCGCCTGAACTGATCGATGTCACGACGAGTTCGGTGCCCACGGTGGCCGAGTCGGGCTTGCGGAAGTCGGCTTTCAGATCGTTGACCCAGTTGCTGTGGATGTCACCCGTCAGCACGACGGGATTGGCCGGCTTGCGGCGATCGAGAAACGACATCACCGTGCCGAGTTCCGCGAAGTAGCCCGGCCACTGATCCATCGAGTAGCGCTCGCCGGGACCCGTCACCTGATCCACGGCGCCCATCATCACCTGCTGCGGAATCACATTCCAGCCGGTGCGCGATCTGTCGAGTCCGTTGAAGAGCCACTTCTCCTGCGTCTCGCCCATCATCGAACGCGTCGGATCGAGCGCGCCCTCGCACAACGCCTTGGTGCCGTCGTCGCACGGCTGGTCGCTGCGGTACTGACGCGTGTCGAGCACGAAGAACGCCGCGAGATCGCCGTACTGGAACTGGCGGTACATCTGCGAGAAAGCGCCGTGCGGAATGGACGTCTTCCTCAGCGGCTGGTGTTCGTAGTACGCCTTGTAGGCCGCCGCGCGGCGCGCGAGAAACATGTCGCGCGGATCGTTCTTCACCGAGACGAGATCGGCGTAATTGTTGGCCACCTCATGGTCATCCCACGTGAGGATCCACGGGTTGTTGGCGTGCGCGGCCTGCAGCAACGGATCTGTTTTGTATTGCGCGTACCGATTGCGATAGTCCTCGAGCGTCGTCAGCTCCGGCCCCACGTGGAGGCGCGGACGATCCGCGATCGGCGCGGCTTCGTAGATGTAGTCGCCGAGGAAGAACGTGACGTCGAGTGCCTCTGCGGCCATCGACTGATACGCGGTGTAGAA
>CAYHEX010000418.1:0-3124 GCA_964355365.1 uncultured Solibacteraceae bacterium
CCGATATGGAATTCGAGGCTCGGGGCATGAAGGCGCAGTTGAAGCGCGCCGACCGGGTGCAAGCGGCCATTGCCGTAATTCTGGGCGGCGACGAATTGGCGCGCGGCGAAGTGACGTTGCGCGACATGCGCAAGAGTGAGCAGCGCGCGGTGCCGCGCGCTGAGGCAGTAGAGGCAGTCAGGACATCGTTATGACGACATCGACATTTGAATATCGGAACCATACCTGCGGCGCACTGCGCGCTGCGGACGTCAATAAGGAAGTGGTGCTGCTCGGCTGGGTGCACCGCGTGCGCGACCTCGGCGGCGTGACATTTTTCGATCTGCGCGACCGCTACGGCATCACGCAAGTCGTCGTACGTGTTGAGGAGGGTGGGGACGACACGCGTGTCCGTCCGGAGTTCGTGGTGGCCGTTTACGGTCGCGTCGATACCCGCTCGAAGGAATCGATTAATCCGAAGCTCGAGACCGGAGAGATCGAAGTCGTCGCGCGCAAGATCGACGTCCTGAATGAGTCGAAGACGCCGCCGTTCCCGATCAATGAAGACGGTCCGGTCAGCGAAGAGACGCGCCTCAAGTACCGCTACCTCGACCTGCGCAAGCCGAAGCTGCAGGCGAACCTGATGCTGCGTCACAAGGTGGCGCTGGCCGTTCGCCGGTACTTCGACGAAGAGGGGTTCCTCGAAATCGAGACGCCGATCCTGACGCGCTCCACGCCTGAAGGCGCGCGCGACTACCTCGTGCCGAGCCGCGTACATCCGGGCGAATACTTTGCGCTGCCGCAGTCGCCGCAGATCTTCAAGCAGATCCTCATGATCGCGGGCATGGACCGCTACGTGCAGATCTGCCGTTGTTTCCGCGACGAGGACCTGCGCGCCGACCGGCAGCCTGAGTTCACCCAGATCGACGTCGAGATGTCGTTCGCGACCGAAGAGCTCGTCTACGGCGTGGTTGAAGGCGCGGTCAAAGTGATGTTCGAAACGGCGGGCTTCGCCGTCACGACACCGTTTGCGCGCATGGGCTACGACGAGGCGATGTTGACGTACGGTTCCGACAAGCCGGATCTGCGTCCGGGCATGTTGATCCGCGACGTGAGTGACGTCTTCCGCGAGTCGCCGTTCGGTGTCTTCAAAGAGGCTGTGGCTGGCGGTGGCGTCGTCCGTGGCTTCGCCGTGAAGGGCGCAGGCAAATACTCGCGCCGCGAAGTGGACGAACTGGTCGAGGCGGCGAAGCAGTTCGGCGCCAGCGGCCTCGTGTGGGTGAAGTCCGACAAGAGTTCAGCGAAGGCCATCGAGGCTGACGCGATCGCGCAGGTGTTTGCGGCGTGTGGCGCCGCGAGCGACGACCTCGTGCTGCTCGCGTGCGGCGAAGCGGAGTCCACCGCGAAGGTGCTCGGCAATCTGCGTCTGCACGTAGCGAAGAAGGAGAACCTCCTCAATCCCACCGACTTTCAGTTCTGCTGGGTCACGGAGTTCCCGTTGTTCGAGTGGGATCCCGAAGAGAAGCGCTGGAACGCGATGCACCATCCGTTCACGTCCTGCCGGCCGGAAGACGTGCCGCTGCTCGAAACGGAACCGGGCAAGGCGCGCGCGCGCGCCTACGACCTCGCGCTCAACGGCTCGGAGATCGCGGGCGGCAGCATCCGGATCCACTCTCCTGTGGTGCAGAAGCACGTGTTCAGCCTGCTCGGCATTTCTGACGAGGACGCGAAGACGCGGTTTGGCTTCTTCCTCGAAGCGCTGGAATACGGGACGCCGCCGCACGGCGGCATCGCGTTCGGCCTCGATCGCATCATCGCGATTCTCGCCGGCGAGTCGTCGATTCGCGACGTGATGGCGTTCCCGAAAACCGCGCAGGCCGTGGACCTGATGTCGGCCGCGCCGTCGGGCGTGGACGCGAAGCAGTTGCGAGAACTCCACATCCGCAACGTCTGATGCGGATCGGCGTCGATCTCGGCGGCACCAAGATCCAGGCGGTCGTGCTCGACGACGTCGACGCTGTGTGTTGGCAGCGTCGCGTGCCAACGCCGCGCGACAACTACGACGGCACGGTCGCCGCCATCGCGCGGCTGGTGAACGACGCCGAGACCACGGTCGGCGAGTCGTGCACGGTGGGCATCGGGATTCCGGGGGCCGTCTCTCCGGCCACCGGTGCGATCAAGAACGCCAACTCGACCTGGCTGAATCGGCGTCCGTTCAAACAGGACCTCGAAACGGCCTTGGGCCGGGAGGTGCGGCTCGCGAACGACGCGAACTGCCTGGCGGTGTCGGAAGCCACCGACGGCGCCGGGGCCGGCGCAGCGGTGGTCTTTGCCGTCATCCTGGGCACGGGCACGGGCGGCGGACTGGTCGTGCACGGGGAACTCCTGGTCGGTGCCAACGCCATTGGTGGCGAATGGGGCCACAACCCGCTACCCCAGCCCGCCGACGACGAACGGCCGGGCCCGGCGTGCTACTGCGGGCGCTCGGGGTGCATCGAAACGTTTCTCTCGGGACCGGGGCTCGCGGGCGACTATGCTCGACGCACCAGGCCGCACCTGACCGCACCCCGTCCCGATGCCGACATCGTGACGTCCGAGACGGTCGTGTCGCGCGCAACACAAGGGGAGGCCACGGCGCTGGCGACCTTGGAAGCGTGGGACGACCGGGTCGCGCGCAGCCTGGCGAGCGTAATCAACCTCGTGGATCCGGACGTGATTGTGGTTGGCGGTGGGCTCTCGCGGTTGACGCGGCTCTACGTGAATGTGCCCGCGCGCTGGGGCCGGTATGTATTTTCGGATCGCGTTGTGACGCGGCTGCTTCCGGCCACGCACGGCGACGCCAGCGGCGTACGGGGCGCCGCGTGGTTGTGGGGAAGGGACTGAGTAGATGGCAAATGCTGCCGCACGAGTGACCATGCCGGACGAGGGCGTCGAGACGTTGTACGGCCCCTACGACGAGAACCTGAAGCAATTGGAAACGGCCTTGTCCGTGCGGTTGCGCACCAGCGGAAACGACGTCGTGATTGAAGGCACTGCGGACGGTGTGGCGCGGGCTGAGCGGGTGTTCGGGCAGTTCGCCGGCTTGCTCAAAGATGGCTATCGGTTTCAGCGCGGCGACGTGAGAACGGCCGCGCAGCTCGTGCAG
>CAYHEX010000419.1:0-3105 GCA_964355365.1 uncultured Solibacteraceae bacterium
CGCACGACTTCTTCATCAAATACCAGGACCGCATCCTGTTCGGCAAAGACGCCTGGGCCGCCAGCGAGTTCCCGTACTACTGGCGCGTGTTTGAGACGAAGGACGAGTACTTCGACTACTACCGCGACTACCACGCGTTCTGGAAGCTGTACGGCATCGATCTGCCAGACGAGGTGCTGAAGAAGCTGTATTACAAGAACGCGTTGAAGGTCACGACCGGCCTTCCGCAGACCGGATGGCCGAAGTAGATGCCGCTCTACGTGGTCACCGGCGGTGCCGGGTTCATCGGGTCGCACCTGGTTGAGGAACTGCTCCGGCGGGGCGAACGCGTACGGGTGGTGGACGACTTCTCGAGCGGGATGCGCGAGAACGTGCCGGCCGACGTGGAGTTGGTCGAGGGCGACGTCGCGGATCCCGCCGTGGCCGTCCGCGCGATTGCCGGCGCGGACTACGTCCTGCATCAGGCCGCGATCCCATCCGTCGCGCGTTCGGTGGCCGACCCGTTGAAATCGCATCGAGCGAACATCGACGGCACCCTGCAGGTCCTCATGGCGGCCCGCGACCATCTGGTCCGCCGCGTGGTCATGGCGGGGTCATCCTCGGAGTATGGCGATGCACCGACGTTGCCCAAGCACGAGGCCATGCCGCTCGCGCCGAAGTCGCCATACGCGCTGCAGAAGCAGGTGGGTGAGGAGTATTGCCGCCTGTTCACGAACCTCTACGGACTCGAGACGGTGTCGATCCGTTATTTCAACGTGTTTGGGCCGCGCCAGCAGCCCAACTCACAGTATTCCGGCGTGATCTCGCTCTTCATCAAGGCGCTGTCGTCGGGCGCGACGCCGCTGATCCTCGGCGATGGCCTTCAGACCCGCGACTTCACCTACGTCGAGAACGTCGTCGACGGCGTCTTACGCGCCTGCACGTCGACCAAGGCGAGCGGCCAGGCGATCAACGTGGCAACTGGCGGACGCGTGTCGCTCCTCGAGTTGCTCGCCGCGCTGAATCGCGTGATGGGCACGGCGGCGGTACCGGAGTTCGGCCCCGTACGGCAGGGCGACGTGAAAGACTCGCAGGCATCGATCGAAAAGGCGAAGGACCTGCTGGGATACGAGCCGATCGTGGACTTCGAGGAAGGCCTGCGCCGTACGGTGGCGTGGTCCAAGAGTGGTCAAGCGTAGTCCAGCGTCCGGCGTCCCGGGTCCAAGGTCCGAATAACCCTTTCCAACCCAATCAGTTCGGCTGACTTCACCAACACGGTGAAGTTGGCCGAAGGCTTGCTCATAAGTGCCACCGGGACCGGCTGACCGACATCAGCGCGGCCCCGGCCCTGCATCGCACCGACTGTCGGTTGCGCCGGATCCATCGGACACGGGCGTGCAGGGGCGGGACGCGCATGAGGACGCACACATGTTGAAGACACGCACGTTGACACGCTCACTGATCGGCATCTTCTGGACGGCCGCATTCCTGGCCGCCGTTTCCACCTCGTCGTTTGCCCAGGGAGGTGAGGCGAAGCCGCCTTCCGCGGCACAGAAGGTGACGACGCCGGTGAATCTGAATACGGCGGGGGCCGTCGAGTTGCAGACGCTGCCGGGCGTCGGGGCCGCCACGGCTGGGCGCATTCTCGACTATCGCCAGAAGAACGGTGGGTTCAAGAAGGTCGAGGACCTGATGAACGTCCGCGGCATCGGCGAGAAGACCTTCCTCAAGCTGAAGCCGCTCATCACCATCGCGCAGCCCAAGGCCAACGGCCTGTGAGCCACGTTGCTAGAACGCGTCCGGCCGGAGGACCCGCACCGCGCGGCCTTCCGGCCGGCGTCTCGCTGATTGAAGTGACGATCGCGATGGCGCTGGTGGTGACCACCGCGGCATTGTCGGCGCCGGTCTTCGCCTCGTCGATGGATGCCGGCCGCGCGCGCCAGGCGGCGCAGTATCTGGCCGCAGAATGTCGCAGCGCGCGGATCGAGGCTGTCGCGCGCTCCGCCGCGTCGGCCGTCGTGTTCGACCGCGTGAACGGTCGGTGGCGGATGCGTCGGTGCCGCGACGGCAACGGCAATGGCGTGCGGCGCGCGGAGATCGCACGCGGCCGCGACACATGCACCGCCGACTCGACCGAACTGGGCGAGATGTTCTCGGGCATCGCCATTGCGACGGACGCGTCCATTCCAGATCCCGATGGCGGGCCGGGATCGGCAGATGCGGTGCGCTTTGGATCCAGTGACCTCGCGAGTTTTACGCCGACCGGAACGGCCACCGCGGGGACGGTGTATGTGCGCTCGGCCGGCGGCACGCAGTTCGCGGTGCGGGTCGCGGGCGCCACGGGACGAACCCGAGTCTTGCGATTCGAGTCGTTCCGCCGTGCATGGGTGGAGGTGTGACATGCGGCACGCGATGATTGCGGCGGGACGGAGCCGCTTGATGTTGGGTCAGGACCTGCGGCTGCTGGAGGCCACGCAGGGGCAGGTGTGGCTCGAAGGTCCGGTGCGTCTGCGGCCTGGCCAACCGATCGAACTCGCCGGCCGCTGGCCCGGCATCGGCGTCGATGCCGGCATGCTCACGATCTCGCGGACGATCAGCGGCACCGGCGGCCTGGTGAAGACCGGTTCCGGCCGGCTCGTGATCGCGGGCCCCGCGTCGTATTCGGGGGGCACCACGCTCGCTGCCGGGATGCTCGACTTGGCATCACCGCCAGCCGCCGGTGGACAGGTCACGATCACCGGCGGCACGCTCGTTACGGAGAGCGGCGCGCACTCGGGCGACCTCTACGTCCACGAGGGGATCATCGCGGCGATGGGTCGCCCCGGCCTGGGTTTGCCCGCGCGCGCGACGCTCGATGCGACGGGGCTTCACGTGTTGCCGGGGGTGATCGACGCTCACGCCCACTTCCGATCCTTTACCAAGCACAACGACACGCTCGCCGACACGAGTCGCTCGGCGGCCTTCGGTGGCGTCACGACGATCATCGGGCACCTCATGGGCATGAACGCGAGTCCGCTGCGACCCCTGGACCGGCTTCGGCACTTCGTCGAAGAGGGGTCGCAGATTGCGAGCACCGACTTCGCGTTCCACGTCGGGCTCGCGGACGAGCCGCATGCCCTCGACGAC
>CAYHEX010000420.1:0-3074 GCA_964355365.1 uncultured Solibacteraceae bacterium
ACGGGCTCGACCGCGTGCGTCTCGGTGATCTCGATCGGTCATTCCTGCGGCTGCCAGAGTCGGTGACGATGATCGACTTCGCGCAGGAACTCTACGACGAGACTGATGGCATCATCCCGGAAGGTGAGCACTACTTTGCGGATCTGACGGCAGCCGCGAGTGAGATCCTGAGCGGCCCGGAACCGCCGCGGTAGGCCGGACCTGAAGGTCCGGCCCGCCATTCACTCCAGATACAGGTGATAGATCCAGTACGCGCCCGGTAGCAGCACGCCGATGGCCGTGAGCCAGGCACCGCGGCCCGTGATGCCGTGCTTGCCTTTCAAGACAAACAATCCCGTGATCGCGAGGAGGATCAGCGACACGGCGTAGATGTCCGCGATCCACGTCCAGATGCCCTTGGGCGCGTTGAGATGCAGGTCGTTGAATTCCTTGAGCACAGGTCGCGGGATCGCGCGGTCGATCACCACCTTCCCGGTAGGCAGATCCACCGAGTACGTGAGATTCTCGAAAAACACGCGCAATGTCTGCGGATCGGGTCGGAAGGTATTGCGCGGCGTGTCGGTGAGGTTCAGTTTGGCGAGCGTTTCAGTGACGATGGCGTCGCGCTCGGTGGCCACCACCGGCGCGATCGCCATCGTTGTCTTGGTCTGACGAATCGAGGGATTCCAGTCTGCGCGGTGATTGACCGCGAGTCCTGAAATGCCGTAGACGAGCGTCAGCGCAAATGCGAGATAGCCAACGTCACGATGAAGAATGACGTTCAGCTTGTGCCAGCGCATGTCGCCTACTTGACTTCGGCGCCTTCGCCCTTGATCTGGATGTTGAGCTTCGGGCCCGTGATCGTCTTCGGATCGAAGGCCGTCTTCTTTTCCTTGGCCATTTCCGCGCCGGCCTTCAGCTGGTCTTCCACGCTCATCATGGTCACGTCGATGACGCCTTCAACCCTGGCGTTGAGACCCTTGATCGACATCGGGAACACGATCACCCCGTCCTCGACCTTGAAGCGCAGCGTCTGGAATTCCTTGTCACTCCCGAGGGCGATCCAGCAGCCCATTTCCTCGCACACCTCCACGATGGGGCCGGCGACCTGCACGCGCTGTCCCTTGTACTTGTCCGGGTTGGCGATGATGTCCGAGACCTTGGTGGCATTCGTGAGCGTGAGCGGCGTGCCGTATTTCTTGGCCTGAGCGGAGAGTCCGACGGTGAGCGTGAGCGCAAGAGCGAGGGAAGCAGCGGCGAGACGTGTCATCTCTCAAGGCTACAGAAAAGTGGCGATTTCATCGAGCGTTTTCTTCGTGATGACGGGCACCTGCGCACCGGGTGCCGGATATCCGACAACCAGAAGCAGGAACGGCCGTTCGTTCGCGGGCCGGCCGAGGATGTCGTTCAGGAAGCCCATCGGGCTGGGGGTGTGGGTGAGCGACGCGAGGCCCGCGTGATGGACGGCGGCCACCAGCAATCCGGTGGCGATGCCCACGCTCTCCGGCACGTAGTAGTGCTTCACTTTGGCTCCGCCGGGCCGCACGCCGTACGTCTCCGCAAACACCGCGATGAGCACGGGTGCAACCTCAAGGAAGGGTTTGTTCGCGTCCGTGCCGAGCGGCGCGAGCGCATCGAGCCAGTCGTCAGGCGCGCGATGCGTGTAGAACTCACGCTCTTCGGCCTCGGCCGCTTCGCGAATCTGGTGCTTGAGCGCCGGGTCGCTGATGACGACGAAGTGCCAGGGTTGTTGATTGGCACCACTCGGCGCGCTCGCCGCGGCCATCAGGCAGGCGTCGATCACCTCGCGGGGCACCGGCCGGTCCGAGAAGTCGCGGACGGTGCGGCGACGCTGCGTCTCGACGCGAAACTCTTCTGCGCGTGCGAGCATCTCGGTTTCCGGAAACGAGCGGTAGCTGCGGAGCGCTTCAAAGACCGGCATGGCACAAGAGTATCCACCATCCCGTGCCGCTGCCGTGTCACTCCGTGAGTGGCATGCGGCGTCCCAGGAAGATCGTGTGATGCGGTCCGCCTTTCTTCAGGCGCGCGCGCACGTGTTCCACGCGGACCGCGAAGCCGGCATAGCGCAGGCGTTGCTCGAACTTCCGATCATCCCAAGCGGACCAGACGGCCAGCATGCCGCCTGGCTTGAGCGCGGCGCGGGCGTTGGCGATGCCCGCGTTGTCGTAGAGACCGCCATTGAAATCCGTGGTGAAGGCTGCGGGGCCATTGTCGACATCCAGCAGGATCGCATCGAACGCGCCGGGATGCGCCGTGAGGGTTTTGGCGACGTCGCCATGCTGCACGCGCACGCGCTCGTCTTTGAGCGGATGGTTGGTCAGCGGACCGAGTGGGCCACGATTCCATTCCACGACGGCGGGCAGCAACTCCGCCACCACCACGGATGCGCCGGCGGGGAGGTGGTCGAGGGTGGCTCGTAACGTGTAGCCCATGCCGAGCCCGCCGACCAGCACGCTCGGTTCGGTCGGGTGCGGCAGCGCTTTCAGACCGAGCGTGGCCAGGGCCTCCTCCGAGCCGTGCATGCGATTGGACATCAGGCTCTTGCCGTTGGCCACAATGACGTACTCACCGCCGCGCCGCGTGAGCGCGAGCAGCGTGCCGTCAGGCGCTTGTGTTTCGCCGAGCACTTCCCAAGGGAGCACATCAGGACTGTGGCACAAAAGTCCGGGGATCGGCATCGTCGGCGCCTGCTATGCTGCTAATTGCCGTGACGCCTGAGCTGCAGATCACGTTACTCGAGAGCGGGGTGCACATCGCCAGCGCGCTGGTGTTCGCGGCGGTCTTGCGCTACTTCGAGCGACATGAAGGGCGCACATACCTCCGGTTCTGGACCCTGAGTTGGATCGCATTCGCGGTGTTCTCGCTCGGCGCGGTCGGTGGGCGTGTCATGGGGCTCAGCCTCCCGCCCTCATCCCTGCCGCGCTTCATCGTCTCTGTGTTGTCGCTGGCGGCGGCCTACCTGCAGGCGATCTGGCTCCTCCTGGGCGCGTACGAGTTCACGAGGCGCCAGCGCGTGAAGAAGGCATGGGCAGGGCCGACGGTGATCGCGGCGCTGGTCCTCGGCTTCGTGCTGG
>CAYHEX010000421.1:0-3068 GCA_964355365.1 uncultured Solibacteraceae bacterium
CGGAGGATCGCGCGCGTCGTAACGTGCTGAGCTTCAACGACCTGATGCTGAAGACGGCGCGCTTGCTGAAGAGCCGCGCCGATGTGCGCGAGGCGCTTCGCGCGAAGTACCGCTGGCTGTTCGTCGACGAGTTTCAGGACACCGACCCGCTCCAAGCCGAGATCATGTTCCTGCTCGCCGGCACCACGAACCCGCTCTTCGTCGTCGGCGACCCGAAGCAGTCGATCTACCGGTTCCGTCGCGCGGACATCGACATCTACAACGACGTGCGCGCGAGGATCGCGGGCGCGGACGGCACGGGCGTCGTCCAACTGACCACGAACTTCCGTTCGGTGCCGGAGTTGTGCACGTTCGCGAACGACGTGTTCAAACAGCGATTCCCGACTGAGCCGAGCAAAGAGGCGCCGGCCTTCGCGCGGCTCGTGCCGCATAAGCAGAGCAGCGGCCAGCCGGCGTTGTTCTCGCTGGCCGTCGGCAAAGACGACGAGCCGGAGGTGATTGCGCGGTACATCCGCAGTGAGGTGCATGCCGGTCGCCGACAGTTCGGCGATTTCCTGATCCTGACGCGCAAGCGCAAGCCGCTGACGAAGTTGCAGGCGGCGCTCGAGACGCTGCAGATTCCGGTCGAAGTGAGTGGCGCCGGGGCATTCGGCAAGTCGGCGCAGGTCGCGGCGCTCTCGCGGGTGCTGCAGTCGCTCGCCGATCCACAGGACGGCGTCGTCTTGCTTGGCGTACTGCGAGGACCGCTGTTCGGCCTCAGCGATCGCGATCTGTTTGCGTGGAAGCAGGTGGGTGGGTACTTCTCGCTCTTCTCTGCGCTCGAGACGTTCCCGAAAGGGAAGTCTGGCGATGCGGCGAAGCGCGTGTCTGCGGCACTCGAGCAACTGCGACGCTGGCATCAGTGGCTGCAGGTGTTGCCTGCGGGCGCGGCGCTCGATCGCATGCTCGAAGATTCCGGCTACCTCGCGCTCGCGGCCGCCTCGCCCGGCGGCGTTGAGGCCGGCGACTTGTTGCATGCGGTCGATCGCGTTCGGGTCGCTGTTGAAAGCGGCTACACGCTGGCCGAAGCGGCCGAGTCGCTGGTGGACGCCGCGGAGGACTCGAGCGAAGTCGAGTCCTGGCCGCTCAAGCCCGGGCAGGAGCAGGTGGTGAGGCTCATGAACCTGCACAAGGCCAAGGGGCTCGAGGCGCCGGTCGTGATCCTTGCGGATCCCGGTGGCGGCTACTCGCCGAAGCCTGACGTGCGGGTCCTTCGCGATGGCGATGTCGCCACGGGCGTGTTTCCCATCGTTCGCAAGAACGAGCAGGGCTGGGGAGGGACAACGCTGGCCGAGCCGCCGGGGTGGGATGCGCACGCGGCGGAAGAGCAGCGCTACCTCATGGCCGAGGAGGATCGACTCCTCTACGTCGCCGCCACGCGCGCGCAGGACACGCTCATCGTCTGTCGCACGGGCAAGAACACGGCATGGGGACAACTCGGCGATCCGCCGGTTGGCGCACAGGCGTTGACGGTGCCGGCGACCGTGGAGCTGCCGACGCCGGCGAAGGTCACGCTCACGGGCAAGGCGGCGGCTGCAGCGGTGACGCAGGCGGAGACGATTCACGCGAAGGCCACCACCGCGACATGGGAAGCGACGTCGGTCACGGCAGAGACGAAGACACTGCGGCGGCTCGCTGACGCGGACGGTGCGGTGAACGACGAGGACCCGACGTCTGCGATGACGGCGGACACGGCCAGTCGCCGCGCCGACGCGGGCGCGGCGTGGGGCACGCTCGTGCACGGTCTGCTCGAACACGCGATGCGATTCCCTGGCGCGACGCGCGACGATCTCAAGCGGCTCGGCCTGTGGCTCACCGTTGAGGAACCGGATCTACGCGTACTCATCGATCATGCCGTCGATACGGTTGAGGCCGTTGCGAAGATGGAGTTCTGGACGGAAGCTCGCGCTGCGGAGGCTGTGCACGTGGAAGTGCCGTTCGCCGTCTGCGCCTCCGCCGGCGGAACGCGTCTGGTGACCAACGGCACCATCGACCTCGTGTTCGGTGGCGGGTCCAACTGGCAGGTGGTCGACTACAAGACGGATCTCAATGCCGGCACCGCCGAGCTCAACACGCGCTATGCGAAGCAGGTGGATGCGTACCACGCGGCGTGGACGACGATCAGCGGCGGCTCGGTGACGTCGAAGATCGTGTCGGCGAGGAAGACATAGACAGGTGCGGGCGGGTGCGCACAGGTGCGAGCAGGTGCGCACAGGTGCGGGCGGGTGCGAGCGGGTGCGGATGATGGCCCGGAGAGGACGCTAGAAGATGCCGGAACGCCTTCCCGCCGACGCGCTGGAGTTCGCCACTTTGAAACACCAGGGACAAACGCGAAAGGACGCGGCGAGCTCCCCATACATTCGTCATCCAATCGCCGTCGCGCTCGTGTTGCGAGACGAAGGGGGGGTCTGCGATGAAACGCTGCTGACCGCCGCACTGCTGCACGACACGGTCGAAGACACCGCCACCACCATCGAGGACATCGAGTCGCTCTTTGGCGGGGCCGTGGCGGCGCTTGTTCAGGAGCTCACCGACGACAAGTCGTTGCCCAAGCAGCGGCGCAAAGATCTGCAGGTCGAGCATGCGGTCCATGCTTCGCCCGCCGCTAAACAGTTGAAGATCGCCGACAAGATCGCCAATCTGCGCGACCTCGCATCGTCGCCGCCAGCCGACTGGCCGGCTGAACGCCTGATGGCGTACGTCGCGTGGTCTGAAAGCGTATTTGCCGGCCTCAAGGGCGTGAATGAGAAGCTCGATCAGGCGTTTCTCGCGGCGGCGGACCGAGTGCGGTCGGCCCTCGATGAAGGGTTCGTCTAGACCGTCAGTCCCGTCCCGCCCAACCGCGCGCGGTTGATCAGATCGGTCGTCTCGATGGTGGGATCCATCGACCAGTAGTTGTAGTCACCCATCACGTAGTAACGGCGGGGTCGCTCATACGCCGGCCCGGCGGCCCCCCGGTCGTTCCGGCCCCCTTCCGAAAACAGCCGAGCGAGGTCCCTGAACTCCGCCTCCCGGCCCGGGTTTCACGG
>CAYHEX010000422.1:0-3060 GCA_964355365.1 uncultured Solibacteraceae bacterium
GATGTTTGCTGTGATCGACACCCACGACATCCGGGTGGAGCCGAAGATCAGCCGCAACGCGCCGGACAGCGCGTCGGTGAAGAAGATGGCGCCGGTGAAGAGCAACGCGGCGTAGCGGCTGCTCTTCGACAACGACGACAGCGCCAGCATCGTCGTCGACGACACGATCACCTGCACCAGCGAGCCGAGCACGATGGCGGGAATCAGGTAGAGGTTCTTGCCGATGAAATCGAAGCTGCCGGAGAACGCGATCTGCAGCAGGATCAACAGCAAACCCGGCACCAGCGTCACGCTCAGCAAAAACGCCACGAGCACGGCGAGCTTGCCGACGATGTACTCGGTGCGCAGGAGCGGCTTCGACAGGTAGATCTGCAGCGCGTTCGTCCGGCGATCGTTGGCAATCAGCCCCGCACCCGCCCACACCGACATGAAGAACACGAACGTGCCTTGCGAATCGAGGAACGACCGGAACATCTGGGGGTTGACGCCAAAGAAACTGCCCGCCTGCGGGAAGTTCGTGGCGACGTAGATCCGGACGGCATTGACGATGAACGGGACCCAGCTGAAGAGGACCAGGCCCAGATACGCGCGTTTGGCCAGCATCGCGCGGATGCCCGACATCGCGATCACGCCCCAGGCGCGCCCTGCCATGTTGCGGCTGCCCTGATAGCGACGGTAACTCTGATCGTGGATGGGACTCATACTTCACCAATCGCGCGCGCGAACACGTCTTCCAGTGTCGGCAGGCTGGGCTTGAGATGGCGGATCTGCACGCCGGCGGACATCGCCACGCCGCAGATTCGCTGTTGATCTTCACCAAGGCCGGCGGGCACGCCGGGCACGAACACGCGCATGACGTCCTCGTCGGTCTCGGACGCTTCGAGGCCCGCAGACTTCAGCGCCGCGATGAACACCGGCAATTCGCCCTTCACGCGGACCTCGTAGACGCGACCGGACGGCCCCTTGAGCGCCTCGATCGTGCCGAACGTGGCGACAGCGCCCTTGTCCATGACCACCACGTGATCGCAGGTGTATTCGACGTCGGGCAGCAGGTGCGACGACAGGATGAGGTTCACGCCCTTGTTGTGCGCGAGGTCGCGAATCAACTCGAGCATCTCATCGCGGCCCTTGGGGTCCATGCCGTTGGTCGGCTCATCAAGAAACAGCAGATCGGGATCGTGCACCAGCGCCTGCGCCAGCTTGATGCGCTGCTTCATGCCCGTGGAGTAGGTCTCGACGTTTCGATACCGCGCCTCACCGAGCCCGACGTAATAGAGGACCTCGTGGGCCCGCTGCATCGCATCGGCCTTGGGCAACCCCGACAACTGGCCGCAGTAGGCCACAAAGCTCACCGCATTCATGCCGGGGATGTGCGCTTCGCTCTCCGGCATGTAACCGAGGCGGGCGCGCACCTCAAGCGGCTTGTCCGCGACATTCAGGCCGAGCACGTTCAGCTGCCCGCTGTCCGGCTTCACAAAGCCCAGCAACGCCTTCAGCATCGTGCTCTTGCCGGCGCCGTTCGGGCCCAACAGCCCCACCGCACCTGGCGGAAACACGGCCGACACATCGCGCAGTGCACGCTGTTTGCCGTAGGTGATACTGACCCGATCGAGTGTGACGACGGATTCGCTCATGAAGTCGCTGACGTTCTATACGGCGCGGGCGCGGGGTGGGTTCTCACAACGTGCCCCGCAAACCGAGGGCATCGGCTTCCACGCGCAGGAAGGCGATCACGTTGGTAATGTGCTGGTCGAGGGGCAGTCCGATCTCCTCCGCCCCTTTTCTGAGGTCCTCACGCGGCACCGCGCGGGCAAACGCCTTGTCCTTCATGCGCTTGATCACCGACGACGCCTCGAGGTCCATCAGGCTCTTCGATGGCCGAACGAGCGCCGCCGCTGTGATGAACCCCGCCATTTCATCGCAGGCAAACAAGGTCTTCTCGAGCGCCGACACACGCGGCACGCCAGAGTAGTCGGCGTGCGACAGGATGGCCCGGGTCACCCATTCGGGATACCCGAGCGACTGCAGGATCTCGACGCCGCGAAAGGGATGGTTCTCGCGGTCCGGGTACTTCTCGTAGTCGAAATCGTGGACCAGCGCCACGAATCCCCACGCCTCTTCATCGGCGCCGGTCTGCCGGGCGTAGCCGCGCACGGCGGCTTCCACCGCCAGCAGGTGTTTGCGCAGGCTCTCGGCCTGCACGTGTTCGGTGACGAGCGCCCACGCGCGCTCGCGGGTCAGCAGCGATCCGTTCGTGTCAGTCATCGGATCGGTGACGGGACCTCTTTGTAGTCTTTCGGGATGTCGAACATCTCGGCGGGCACGGCGGCGTTCGAGAAACCGGCGGTGGTCATCACGATCTCGACGCCAAACATGGTGATCACGCCTTTCAACATCATCCGACCGTCGCTCAGTTCCTTGACGTTGGACATGCCGAATTGCTTCAACATGCTGGCGCTGAGCGCCGAGGCGCCGGCCGAGCCCTTCACGGCGTCGGTCAGCCACACGTCGTAGGTCATGCTGATGTCTGGCATCATGCCCGGAGGTAACTGACTCGGATCCACGCCGGGGATCGCGATCGACATCGTAAGCGTCACGTGCTCGGCTTTCATGCCGTTGATCGTCTCGACGCCGCGCTTGGCGACTTTCACCTCAGGGGAAATCCCGGCCAACGCGGCCGACGAATCCGCAGAGATGGCCGGCTGCTTCCAGTAGGTCTTGGACGAGGGATCGAGGATGGTCATCGCGCCGTCGTTGCTCATCAGCGTCACCGTGCCGGCCTTCATCGTCGCGAACGCCTGCTTCTGCTCGGTCCGCGTGCCGCGCTCGCTGCTCATGATGATCTGGTCGATGCCGCCGGCCGGGAACATCTGGGTCAGCATGCCGCCCGCCATCTGCGACATCGGGTCGCTGCCGGCGCCGGCCGCCATGCGGGCTTCCATATGCATCGTGTACTTGACGTCCGCGCTGAGCGGCACGATCGCGACCAACGCCAGACCGACCGAGACAATGAGTTTTCTCACCATGGCAGTGACTCCTTCATGACCGCGGCCCGCGCGA
>CAYHEX010000423.1:0-3013 GCA_964355365.1 uncultured Solibacteraceae bacterium
CACGCAAAGAGCTACGCCGCTTGCAGAGCATGTCGGATGCCTCGGGGGAATACTCGATGCTGCGTACCTACCTCGAATGGATGGTCGAACTGCCATGGTCGACACCGATCGAGACACCGATCGACCTTGCCGCAGCCAGACAGACATTGGAAGCTGACCATTTCGGCCTTGAACGAGTCAAACAGCGGATCATCGAGTTCCTGGCCGTCCGAAAATTGAACCCACTCGGGCGTGCGCCGATCCTCTGCTTCGTGGGCCCGCCCGGCGTCGGCAAGACCTCACTCGGACAAAGCATCGCAAGAGCTTTGCAGCGCCCATTCGTACGCGTATCACTTGGCGGAGTTCACGATGAAGCCGAGATCCGGGGCCATCGCCGCACCTATATCGGCGCGTTGCCCGGCCGGATTGTGCAAGCCATGAAGCAGGCCGGCGCGATGAACCCGGTCTTCATGCTCGATGAACTCGACAAGTTGACGGCCGGCGGATTCTCGGGCGATCCGGCCGCGGCGCTGCTTGAAGTACTCGACCCGGCGCAGAACAACTCATTCCGCGATCACTACCTCGAAGTGCCGCTCGATCTCTCGCGCGTGCTCTTCATCGCCACGGCGAATCAACTGGGCCCCGTGCATCCCGCGTTGCTCGACCGCATGGAGATCATCGAACTCAGCAGTTACAGCGAGCAGGACAAGCGCCAGATCGCGCGCCAGTACCTCATCCCCCGCCAGACCGCCGAAAACGGCTTGCCGGCCGGATACCTCGAGGTCACCGACGCCGCGCTGTCCCGCGTGATCAACGAATACACGCGCGAAGCCGGGGTCCGCAGCCTCGAACGACGCCTCGGCGCACTCGCCAGAAAATCCGCGGCCACACTGGCCATGGCGCAGGTCACAGCGGACGCCCCGGCGCCGATCGCCGCGCGCGTCGACATCGACGACGTGCCGACGCTGCTCGGACCGCCGCGCTTCAAACCCGACACCGCGTTCCGTGTATCGCGGCCCGGCGTCGCCACCGGTCTGGCGTGGACGGAAGCGGGCGGCGACGTGCTCTACATCGAGGCGGCGCTCATGCCCTCGGGCACCGGGCAGCTCCTGCTCACGGGCCAGCTCGGATCCGTCATGCAGGAATCCGCGCGCGCGGCGTTGAGTCACATCCGTCAGCAGGCCGCGGCGCTCGGCATCGACCCGCAGTTCCTGTCCGGCCACGATCTGCACGTGCACGTGCCGGCGGGCGCCATTCCCAAGGACGGGCCCTCGGCCGGCGTGACCATGGCCACGGCGATCGTCTCTGCGCTGCGCAAGCAGCCGATGACGCCCGACGTCGCGATGACCGGTGAGATCACGCTCTCCGGCATGGTGCTCCCCGTCGGCGGCGTGCGCGAAAAGGTCCTCGCGGCCAACCGGCTGGGCATCACCACCGTGATCCTCCCGGAGCGCAACGTGGACGACGTGCTGGACCTGCCGCAGGAAGTGCGCGACGCCATGCGGTTCGTGCCGGCACGCACGCTCGACGACGTCCTGAAGACGGCGCTCCCGGCGCAATGACGACGGTCGTCTTCTTTATTTCCGGGCACGGATTCGGCCACGCCTCGCGCGAGGTTGAAGTGATCAACGCATTGGGCGCTCGATGCGGCGATGACCTCCGCGTGATCATCCGCTCCGCCGTCGGTCCCTCTCTGCTGGCGCGCACCGTCAAGGTGCCCTACGCACTCCGGCCCGGCATCTGCGACACCGGCGTGGTGCAAACCAACTCGGTCACGCACGATGATGCGGCGACCCTCACGGCCGCCGCGGAGTTCTACGCAACCTTTGACGCGCGCGTCCGTGCCGAAGCCGCCGCGCTCGAGCACGACGCGGTGCGGGTGATTGTGTCGGACATCGCGCCGCTCGGGCTCGCGGTGGCGCATCGACTCGGTGCGCCGTCGGTGTTCATCGGTAACTTCACATGGGATTGGATCTACGGGGGCCACGCCGATCTGGCGGCGCAGGCACCGCATGTGGTCGACACGATTCGGCGCGCGCACGCGCTGGCGACCGTGACGCTGAAGCTGCCGCTGTCACCGTCGTTCGACGGCACCGGACTGCGCAATGTGCACGACCTGCCGCTGATCGCGCGCCGGTCCACCCGCGCGCGCGCGGAGACGCGAGCGCACTTCGGTCTGCCGCTGACGCGCAACCTGGCGCTGCTGTCGTTCGGGGGCTACGGCCTGAACGAACTGGATCTCACCCATGTCGACTGCGCGGGCGAGTGGGACCTCGTGGTCACCGATCGCAGCATGACGGACGCCCGCGTCGCCGCACTGCCCTACGTTCATGCGATTTCGGAAACCGCGCTCTCGTCGGAGGCGTTCCGCTACGAAGATCTCGTGGCGGCGGCTGACGCGGTGATCACCAAACCCGGATTCGGCATCATCGGCGAATGCGCCACGGCCGGCACGCCGATGGTCTATACCTCGCGGGGCGACTTCCGCGAGTACGACGTGCTCGTTGAGGCGATGCCGCGCGTGCTCAGATGCGCCTTTGTCAGCCAGGCGGACCTCTTCGGCGGCCGCTGGCTCGCCGCGCTCAATACCGCCCTGTCACAGCCCGCGCCAGCGACGCGCCTCGAACCCAACGGCGCCGACATCGCCGCCGCCGAAATCGCGCGACTGGCTGCCAAGAGCTAGATCAAGAGCGTTTCACCATGGAGGGCATGGAGTTCCATGGAGACGATCACATCACTGACAGCCGTAGTCGCGGACCTTCAGGTCCGCGAGTGAGGATCTGACGCGGGGCCTGGCGGCCGCCTTCGGCGGCACGCCAAGCGAACCAGACCAAGAACGAGAAAGCCCCTCGATCGTCGGGCTTTCTCGTTCTTGTTCTGGCTCACTCGTCGTTAGCCCGGCGTAGCCGGGCCGCCAGGCCCGCGGCGTGCAGCTCCATGGACCTCAATGGATCTCCATGGTGAATGCTCTTGATCTTCGTTTTCGTGTGATTCAGCGTGCCTCTGAATCCGGCTGGCGCCAGGAGAGGACGTA
>CAYHEX010000424.1:0-3013 GCA_964355365.1 uncultured Solibacteraceae bacterium
CCGCGTGTCGAGCCGCATCGTCAGGCCGCTGTCCTTGAACAGATTCGCAGCAAACGCGCGGCCCGCCAGATCGGCCTCCGAGTACGCCACGCGGTTGATGCCCGTCGGCGTGCGCCCGATGCGATCGAAGGCCGCGAGCCAGCTGTTGAGGCGGTCCCCATTGACATGCAGCGGCGCGGCCGGCGTGAGACCCAGCGCCGCGAGCCGCCCGGCGGTCGGCGTGAGCGCAGGCAGGGCCGCGGCAGCGGCGGCGGCGCGGCAGAGGAAGCGTCGGCGGTCGAGTGACATGGGGCGCTGACTATAGCGGATTCCGGGAAACCCCTTTGCTATCATTCGCCTACATCTGATGACGTTCGCATCCGGCGCCACGCTCGGCGCCTATTCCATCCTCAGCAAGCTCGGCGAAGGCGGCATGGGCCAGGTCTATCGAGCCCGCGACACGCGTCTCAATCGCGACGTCGCCATCAAGGTGCTGCCTGACGCCTTTGCGGCGGACCCCGACCGGCTCGCGCGCTTCACGCGCGAAGCGCAGGCGCTCGCGGCACTCAACCACGCCAACATCGGGCAGATCTACGGGATCGAGGACTCGAACGGCCAGAAGGCCCTGATCATGGAACTGGTCGAGGGCGACGACCTGTCAGTGGTCATCGCGCGGGCATCGGGGCGAGGTCTCCCTCTCGATGAAGCGCTGCCGATCGCGCGCCAGATCGCTGACGCGCTCGAGGCCGCGCACGAGCAGGGCATCGTGCACCGCGACCTCAAGCCGCAGAACGTCAAGGTCCGCGCCGACGGCGTCGTGAAGGTTCTGGACTTCGGACTCGCAAAGGCACTGGACCGAACGCAGGACTCGGGCCCCGGGACGCTGGACCCACAGAACTCGCCCACGCTCACGGCGCGCGCGACGCAGATGGGGATGATCCTCGGCACCGCCGCCTACATGTCGCCCGAGCAGGCGAAAGGCCGCGTCGTGGATCGCCGCGCGGATGTGTGGGCATTCGGCGCCGTGCTCTACGAAATGCTGACCGGCGCGCGCGCCTTCGAGGGCGAGGACATCACCGAGGTGCTCGCCTCGGTGCTCCGCTCTGATCCGAACTGGAGTGCCCTGCCGGCCGACACGCCGGCGTCGGTGCGACGCCTGCTGAAACGCTGCCTCGAACGCGACGTGAAGAAGCGCCTCAGCGCCATCGGCGACGCCCGGCTCGATCTCGAAGATCATGCGGAGGACCGACCTTCGCCGACGTCGAGCGGCGCGACGAGGCCGTCCGAGACACCGAAGACGTCGGCGTGGCATCCGTTCGTGTGGACGTTGGTCGGCGTCGCCGTCGCGTTTGGTGCCTGGGCGATGAACGGTCTGTGGGCGGGCTCGTCGGTGGCACCGGGCGCCGATTCGGCAACGAGCACGGTGCGCACCTCCATCAACGCGCCGGCCGGTGAAGTGTTCTTTCCCGATTCCGCCACCGTGTCGATCTCGCCCGACGGCAACAACGTGGCGTTCGTCACGGGCGCGGTCGCCGGCAGCGGCCAGCTCTGGGTCCGTCCCCTCGACGCGCTGACGCCACGCAAAGTCAGCGGTCCTGAAGGCACCGCGCTGCCGTTCTGGTCACCCGACAGCCGTCGCCTCGCCTTCTTCACCAACAACAAGCTCAAGATCGTCCCGGCCGAAGGCGGCCCGGTCGAAACGATCGCCGACGCGCCGAACGCGCGCGGCGGCACGTGGAGCGGCAGCACGCTGCTCTACGCGCCGGATGCGGTGGGGCCGATCTTCCGTGTGTCGCCGGGTGGCCAGCCGGCGCCGCTCACGACACTCGACGCCTCCAAGCAAGAGTCCGGTCACCGGTTCCCGCACTTTCTGCCTGACGGCGATCACTTCACCTACGCGGTCGTGCCCGGCCGCGAGGGCAAGTTCCTCGTGTATGTGGGCTCCGTGTCGCATCCGGACGTGCGTGTATCGCTCGGCGCGATGGACACCGCCCCCATTTACGTCGCGCCAGGTTATCTGCTGTTCACGCGCTCGGGTGTCGTCAACGTGATGCCGTTCGACGCGACGACGCTCAAGATCACCGGCGATCCGGTGTCGCTCTCCGATCAGCCAACGGCGGTGCTAAACCCGCGCGGCTCCTACACGGCGGCGCCGCTCGTGTCGGCATCCTCCACGGGGAGCCTTCTCTACTATTCAGGGCCGTCGATGAACGCGGTGCTCGAGTGGATCGGCGCGGACGGTCAGGTACGCGGTACCGTCAGCATCCCGCCGGGCCCAATCGAGTCTGTGCGCCTGTCGCCCGACGCGACCCAGGCCGCGCTGGTGCGTTCCAATTCCCCGTCAGACTCGACGATCTGGATCGCGGATCTCGTGCGCCAGTCGGCCACCCCGCTCTCCAACGGCCGCGGCCGAAACGACGATCCGGCGTGGTCACCCGACGGCCAGTCGGTGGTGTTCGCCTCGGATCGGGACGGCGCGCAGAACTTCTATGTGAAGTCCGTGTCGCACTCGACGCCGGAGACGTTGGTCTTCAAGTCAGCGTTCCTGTTCAAGAACGTGGCCGACTGGTCTCCGGACGGCAAGACCTGGCTCGTCAATCAGCTCGACAAGAACAGCGCGCAGAACATCTACGTGATGCCGGCCACCGGCGGCGAGCTGACACCATTCATCGACGGACCGCTCCGTGACGTGGATGGGCGCTACTCGCGCGACGGCAAGTGGGTCGTTTACACCACCGACGAGTCGGGGCACTACGAAGTGATGGCGCAGTCGGTGCCCCCGACGGGTCGCCCGGTGCGCATCGCGCCAGGCGCCAACGGCCGGTTCTCGCGCGACGGCCGCTCCATCGCCTTCGTGAACGTCGACCTCACCGAGGTGTGGCGGGTCGATGTCACACCGGGTCCGCGGCTGGCCATCGGCACGCCTCGCAAGATCGCCACGTTGCCGGCCGACGTCTCGGCCATCGACAGCGCACCCGACCTCGACCGGTTCCTCGTGGCCGTGCCAGAGAGCAAAGGCACCGGCGCCATCACC
>CAYHEX010000425.1:0-3000 GCA_964355365.1 uncultured Solibacteraceae bacterium
CAGATCGGACGGATCTCGTCCATCTTGCGCCCGTCGAGACGACGGCCGCGATCGATGGCTTCGTCGCGCATCACGTGTTCCTTGAGTTCGGCGAACACGTGCTTGGCGTCAGCCTTCTGCGCTTCGTCTTCGTAGCCCGCGAGCAGGTCGGCCTTGACCTTGTCGACCGTGGCGTAGTTCTCGAGCTTGTCCATGATGCGCATGGCAGCGGCGAGCGGCTCGTAGGCCTTCGCGCGCACTTCGGCGGCGAACTCCGGCGAGACGATCTTCGGCGACGGCTTCTTCTTGGTCTTGCCGACTTCCTTCTTCAGGTCGTCGATCATGTCGACCAGCTGCTTGATCGCGGCGTGCGCCGTGTCGAGAGCCGTGACCATGTCGTCTTCGGTCACTTCCTTCGCGCCGGCTTCCACCATCACGATCGCGTCCTTGCTGCCCGCGACGATGAGGTCGAGGCTGCTGGCGCGGCGTTCGGTGAAGGTCGGGTTCACGATGAACTTGCCGTCAATCAGGCCGATGCGCACGCCGGCGATCGTCTTCTCGAAGGGAATCGACGAGATGGCGAGCGCGGCCGAGGCGCCGGTGATGGCGAGCACGTCCGAGTCGTTGTCGGTATCGGCGGAGAGCAGGAACCCGATGATCTGGGTTTCGTACATCCATCCGGCCGGGAACAACGGACGGATCGGGCGGTCGATGAGGCGGCTGGTCAGAACTTCCTTCTCAGCCGGCTTGCTCTCGCGCTTGAAGAATCCGCCCGGGATGCGACCCGAGGCGTACGCGTATTCGCGGTAATCCACGGTGAGGGGCAGAAAGTCGATGCCCACGCGCGCGGTGGCGGCGTGACACGCGGTGACGATCACCACGGTGTCGCCGGAGCGGACGATCACGGAACCGTCGGCCTGCTTGGCCAGCTTGCCGGTTTCGATCGAGATCGTACGCGAGCCGATAGTCAGTTCACGTTTGATAGGAGTAGGTTTCACGTTGGGATCCTGACTTACTTACGGATGCCGAGCTTGTGGATGATGTCTGCGTAGCGGTTGAGATCAACCCGCTTCAGGTAATCGAGGAGCCGGCGGCGCTGACCGACGAGCTTGAGCAGCCCGCGGCGCGAGTGGTGATCCTTCGAATGGGTCTTGAAATGCTCCGTCAGGTAGCTGATGCGGTCGCTGAGGAGCGCCACCTGGACTTCCGGTGAGCCGGTGTCCGACTCGTGCTTGCGGTGGGTGGTGATGACTTCTGTCTTACGTTCTTTGGTGTGCACTTCGAGTGTCTCCACGGGATACCCAGAGCGCGCAGGAGTGCGCGGGACCAGCTATCCGTATGCGTGACCAGCCGCTTTTTCAGGGATGGGCGCGAAAGAGTAAGTTTACCTTCAGTCGTGCTTAATGGCGATGGTTTTGAGGGAAGAGAAGCCGTATAGAGCCTCGAATCCCTTCTCCCTGCCGTGCCCGGAGTGTTTGACCCCGCCGAACGGCAGCTCGATGCCCCCGCCCGCCCCGTAGTTGTTCACGAAGACCTGGCCGCACTGGAGCTTGCGCGCCATGCGGAGTTGACGCCCGCCGTCGCGGGTCCAGACACCGGCCACGAGCCCGTAAGCTGTTCCATTAGCGATCTTTAGCGCCTCGGCCTCGCCCTCGAACGGGATGACCACCTGCACGGGTCCGAAGATCTCTTCCTGCGACAGCCGATGGTCCGGCGAGGCCGGAGCCAGCAGGGTTGGGGCCACGTAGCAGCCGCCGGCGGGGAGGTCTGGCGGGAGGGTGGCCTGGGCGGCAATCGTCAGGCCGGTGGCCTTGGCGATGCCGAGGTAGTCGACGACGATCTGCTGCTGCCGGGAGGAGATGACCGGCCCGATGTCGAGGTCGTCCATCGCCGGGCCCACGCGGAAGGCGCGATACCGGTCGCCCATGCGCCGCACGACCTCATCGAAAATGGGCCGCTCGACCAAAATGCGCGAGGCGGCTGAGCAGGTCTGTCCGCAGTTCTGGATGCCGGCATTGACGAGGAAGGGCAGCGCCGCGTCGATGTCCGCGTCCGCGAAGACGATCTGTGGGCTCTTGCCGCCGAGCTCGAGGGTGACGGGGATCGTGTTGCGCGCGGCGGCGATCTGCACGAGCCGGCCAACGGCGACCGAGCCGGTGAACGACACGTGCGCGACGCCGGGGTGTGCGGTTAGCGCGGCGCCGGCTTCTTCGCCGAGTCCGGGAACGACGTTGATGGCGCCGGCGGGGATGCCGGCGGCCTGGGCGATGCGGCCGAAGGCGAGCGCGGTGAGACACGCCTCTTCCGCCGGCTTGAGCACGCACGCGTTGCCCATCGCAAGCGCGGCGCCGACCGAGCGGCCGATGATCTGCATCGGGTAGTTCCACGGCACGATGTGGCCGGTGACGCCGTGCGGTTCGCGAATGGTCAGCGCGGTGAAGCCGTTGGCGAACGGAATGGTCTCGCCGTGCACCTTGTCCGCGGCGCCGCCATAGAACTCGAGATACCGCGCCATCGCGATCGCGTCCGCGCGCGCTTGCTTCAGCGGCTTGCCGACGTCGAGCGCTTCGAGCCGCGCCAGTTCGTCGGCCTGCTCGAGTACGAGCGCGCTCATGCGCAGCATGATGCGGCCGCGCTCCACCGCGGTGAGCCGGCCCCAGTCGCCCTCGAGCGCCTGATGCGCGGCGCGGACGGCCGCGTCGATGTCTGCTGCGTTGCCGCGCGCGATCCGCGCGAGTTCGGTGCCGTCGCTCGGGTTGACGAGCGGCAGTGTCTCGCCGCTGGCCGACGCGCGCCACTCGCCGCCAATCAGAACCTGCGTTGTGTCGAATCCGATGCCGCTCATTGCCGCGCTCCTCGTCGTCCGATGTTACGAAATCAGCGTCAGCCCGCGATCGATGATGTCGAAGCCGTGCTTCAACTCGTCTTCGGTCACCGTCAGCGGCGGATTGGTGAAGAACGTGTTCCAGCGTACGAACGTGTAAAGGCCTTCGTCGCGGAAGAACTTCGCGAGCTGCTTCA
>CAYHEX010000426.1:0-2996 GCA_964355365.1 uncultured Solibacteraceae bacterium
CCCGGAACGGCGAGTTCATGTCCGCCATGGCGCCATCGGTGACCACGCCCGTGCCGATGCCGAGCTTCTCGAGTGCGCCCGCGACGACGAACTTCCCTGTCACCACGCCAATCGACCCGGTCAGCGTGCCGGGCTGGGCGACGATCGCATGCGCGGGCGCCGCGATGTAATAGCCGCCTGACGCAGCCACGTCGCCCATCGACACGATCAGCGGCTTCACATCGCGCGTTAGCATCAGCTCGCGCCAGATCACTTCGGACGCCACCGCAGAGCCGCCGGGGCTGTCGATGCGGATCACGATCGCCCGCACGGAGGTGTCCGCCCGCGCCGATCGGATCCACTGCACGAACGTGTCGGACCCCAGTACCGCGCCGGTGGGCTGCACCACACTCGGGCCGCTGGCGATCTCTCCGACGGCGTACAAGAGCGCGATCTTCGGCGCGCGGAACGGCGGGTCATCCCCATGAATGCCGTAGTCCACGCCCGTCAACCGGTGCGTACCCGCAACCGGCGCCGTGTCGTCGATCTGGTCTTCGTACGCGAGCGCGTCGACCAGCTTGGCGGCGACCGCGCCGGGGCCGAGATACGGCCCGCCATCCAGCGCCTTGCGCACGTCGGCCTCCGACTGCGAGCGGCCTTCCGCGATCGCGCGCACCAGTTCGTCATACGTCTCGCGATTGAGCGACGCGTTCATCTCGCGGTGCGCGGGCGTCATCGTCTTCTCGTTGAAGGTATTCGAATACGTCTTGTAGTCGCCGATATGCAACAGATCGGGCACCACGCCCAGCTTGTCGAGGGTGCCGCGGAAGAACAGCTCGTAGGTTGCGACGCCCGACACGTCGAGCGTGCCACCGGGCATCAGGAGGATTCGATTCGCGGCCGAGGCCAGGTAGTAGTCCTGCGCACCGCCGCTTTCGAGATAGGCGGTGACGGGCTTTCCCGACGTGCGCAACTCCACCACCGCGGATCGCAGTTCCTGCAACTGCCCCCACAGGGCGCCGCCGCCGACGGGAATGATCACCACGCTCTTCACGCGCTGATCGGTGCGCGCGCGACGCAGCGTCGCCACCATGTCGCGCAGCGTCGGCCGGTCGGGGAGAAACGGCGACAGCACGCTCGAGGTGCCGGTTTCGCTCATCGGTGCTTCAAGGCGCAGATACAGCGTGGAGTTGGTTTCCACCCCGGGGCCGCGGCGCACGAAGGCGAAGTACGCCACCGCGACGATGATCGCCGCAAACAGGACGAACGACAGGAACTTCAGGAATCGGGACATAGCAGGACCAAGGGTACAGAAGTTCGGGCGGCCGCGAGTGCCTCTTTCGCACTCGCAACCGCCCGGAACCAACTCGTTAATTCGCTAATTCGTTAACTCGTTCATTTCTTGATCGTCGTCGCCACCGGCGCGGTCTTCGGCACGAGCTTGATCTGTCCCGCGGCCTCGCGCGCCTTGAGCACCGCCATCACGTCGGCCAGCGGCAGCGGAGTGAATTCGCCCGACAGGAAGTCGCGGATCTCGAGCACGGTCATCTTCCGGCCCAGGATCGCAGAGAACTCGGCGCTGTATTCGGTCGGCAGGCTCGGCCCGCCTACGCGTCCGCCGCGTCCGCCACCACCGCCCGCCCCTCCGCCACCACCGGCGCCGCGGCCACCACCGGCGCCCGCCGCGCCTGGCGCCGGCGGCGCCGGCGGCGTCACTTCAACCACCAGGTTCGACGCTTCCTTCTCTTCGGCCGTCAACACGGGTTCGAGCGGCTGTGCCGGCGCGAGCTTTGCCGGGGCCGTCTTTGCGCCTTTGGCCGGTGCCGCGGGCGCCTGCGCCACCGGCGCGACGCCGCGTTGCGCAGCCTGCAGCTGGTACACCGCGGCCGCCTCATCGAGGAGCGCCGCCGCGCGCTTGTCAATCAGCGGCTCGAAGGCGGCCGCGCGCTTCTTGCCGGCGTCTACGTCCGTGTAGAGGATGCTCGCCGACCGGACGACCTGCTTCTCGATGCTCGCCGCATGCTGAATCGCGACGCGCGCGTCGCGCCAGGCGCCGTTGAGCTGGTCGGCGTTCTTCACGTCGGCCATGTAGCCCAGGCCCTTCGTGTGGCTCTCGCCCATGCGCGCGAGGCCGCGGCCGATGTTCTCCTGCAGAATCCGCGCGGCCAGTTCGTCGGTGCCGCCGGCCAGCGCCGCCAGCGAGCCCAGGCCCACTGCCGCGGCGCGCTTGTACTGGGTCGTGTCCTGCTTGTCGGGCGTGTCTTCCGACGAGTGGTACCACATGTCCGGCCACGTGATGAACATGACGGCCGGGATGCCCTTCTGCATGTAGCTCACGTGATCCGACGAGCCGTAGTGTTTGTCGATCTTGATGTAGAACGCGTCTTTGCTGCCGCGCAGCGACTCGACCGCCTGCGACGGCAGATAGCCGTTGCCGCGGAAGCGGACGCGCTCACGCGAGATGTCCGCGATGTACTCCATCATGCTCTGCGCGATGTCGTTGATGTAGGACGGGAAGGAATCCGGCGTGCGCTGCAGCACCCAGTAGCTGCGGCTCTTCGACACTTGAATGCCTTCCATGTCGAAGTTGAGGTCGCCGATCAGCTTCGCGGCCTTCTCCGGATGCGCGCCGAGCCAGTAGTTCGTGCCGCTGATTTCCGCGAGCCACTGGAAGTTGATCGTCCGCTTCGGACGCGGCAGCTTCCCTTCTTTAATGAGCTTGATGTACGCGCGGCCAATCTCGAGCGTGAGCGCGCAGCCGGAGTTGTCGTCGTTCGCGCCCTGCTTGATCACGCCTTCGTAGAGGTGGCCGCCAATCGCGACCTCCTGAGTCGTCGAGCCGTCACCGAGGATTTCTGCATGCACAATTTCGCTGCGCGTCGGCACCTGCGTGCTCTTCACGATCGAGCGGATCGTGATCTTGTCGCCGCGGGCGATCAACCCCTGCAATTCGCGCGCGGTGCGCGGCGAGACGTTCCAGGCCGCCGTGTTCTCCTTGCCCGCCGGCGCGGTCGCCG
>CAYHEX010000427.1:0-2976 GCA_964355365.1 uncultured Solibacteraceae bacterium
CGCGGAGATCTATCGCGCGCTGATCGAAGCCACGGCATTTGGCGCGCGCGCCATCATCGAGCGGCTGAACGCGAACGGCGTCGCGGTCGAACGCGTGATTTCGTGTGGCGGCATCGCGGAGAAGAATCCGCTGTTCATGCAGATCTACGCGGACGTGCTTGGCTATCCGATGCTGCTGGCGGGCTCGCCTCAGACGCCCGCGCTCGGCTCGGCGATCGCCGCGGCGGTGACCGCGGGCGCGACGGCCGGCGGCTACGATACGTTCGAGGCCGCGCAAGCGCAGATGACGACGGTCTCGGCGACGCGCTACCTGCCCCAGCCGACGGCGCAGCGGGCCTACGATGCGCTCTACGGGATCTATCGCGAATTGCACGATACGTTCGGCGGCATGTCCGGCGCGCGCGCCGATCTGCCGACGCTGATGAAGCGCTTGCTCGCCCTGCGCGAGCGCGCCCAGGGAGATCACACAGCATGAGCTTGATGGCGGCGGCGCTACGCGAGCGAGTCTACCGCGCGAACCTGAATCTGGTCGCGCGCGGCCTCGTGATGGAGACGTTTGGCAATGTCTCGGGCGTTGATCGCGCGGCCGGACTCTTCGTGATCAAGGCGAGCGGCGTGCCGTACGACCAACTCACCGCCGAACACATGGTGCCCGTTTCCCTCGCGACCGGACTACCGCTCGAGTCGACGTTTCGCCCATCATCCGACACGGCCACGCACCACGAGCTGTATCGCGCGTTTCCCGACTGCGGCGGCGTTGCGCACACGCACTCGGAGTTCGCGACCGCGTTCGCGCAGGCGCGCACGCCGATCTGTTGCATGGGCACCACGCACGCCGACTACTTCCACGGCGACATCCCGGTAACGCGCCCGATGACCCATGAGGAAGTCGCGACCGACTACGAACGCAACACCGGCCTCGTCATCGTCGAGACCTTCGCCACGCTCGGACTGTCGGGCGCACATGTGACCGCGGCACTCGTCGCCAACCACGGTCCCTTCGCGTGGGGGCATGATGCCGACGACGCCGTCGAACGCGCCGCCGTGCTCGAGTTCCTCGCGCGCATGGCCGCGACGCAGCGCGCCATCGCACCGGATGCACCGCGACCGGCCGACTACCTCATCGAGAAACACTTCAGTCGCAAGCACGGCAAGCATGCCTATTACGGACAATCGTAGTCGGGGACCTTTAGGTCCCCGAAACGGACCTTCAGGTCCCCGAGCTGTTCTCTGGGATCTCGACGGCACGCTCGCCGACTCGAGCTCGTTCCATCTGCGCTCGTGGCGCGCCGCCCTTTCACCGATCGGCATCGAGATCACCGAGGCGCAGTTCCTGGAGACCTTCGGTCGGCGCAACGAGTTCATCGTACCGCTGTGGCTCGGGGCACGCGCCACGCCGCGACTCGTGCAGGAACTGGCCGAGGCCAAAGAGGCGCTCTACCGGGCGTTCGTGGAGATCGACGGCCTGACACCGCTTCCGGGCGCTTCGGAGTGGGTGCAGCGGCTCCATGATGCGGGCTGGAAGCAGGCGATCGGCTCTTCGGCGCCGCGGCGCAACGTCGATGTCATGGTTGATGCGATTGGTCTGGCGTCGTTCTTCGAGACCACCGTCGCGGCGGAAGATGTGGCGAACGGCAAACCCGCGCCCGATGTGTTCCTCGCGGCCGCGAAAGCCCTCGGCGTCCCGCCGGAGCACTGCGTGGTGGTCGAAGATGCGGCGGCGGGCATCGAAGCCGCGCGCAGAGCGGGCATCGCGTGTATCGGGGTGGGTGACAATGGCACGGACGCGGCTGATCTCCGCGTCCGGTCCCTGGATCTGTTGCCGCTCGATGCGTTCGAACAGGTGCTGACTACTTCTCCACGCCGAACTTGAACACCGTCTGCGAGACGTACTTGCCGCCAGGCCGCAACTCGGTCGAGGGGAAGCTCTTCTGATTCGGTGAATCCGGGTAGTGCTGGGTCTCGAGGCAGAACCCGCCGCGATGCGGATACGCCTTCCCGGCCTTGCCGATGTTCGTGCCGTCGAGGAAGTTCCCCGAGTAGAACTGGATGCCCGGCTCGGTCGTGGTGATCTCCACCGTGCGGCCCGAAATCGAATCCTTGGCGATTGCGGCCAGCGACAGGCCATCGCCCGTGCGGTTCAGCACCCAGTTGTGGTCGTAGCCCTTGCCGCGCGTGAGCTGCTCGTTCTTCTGATCGATACGCTCACCGATCTTCGTCGACTTCCGGAAGTCGAACGGCGTCCCCTCAACCGTTGCCAGCTCGCCCGTCGGGATCAGCGTGTCGTCCACCGGCGTGTACTTGTCGGCGTTGATCATCAGCTCGTGGCCGAGGATGTCATTCGCCTTGGACCCGGCGAGATTGAAGTACGTGTGCTGCGTCATGTTGATCACGGTCGGCGCATTCGACGTCGCGTCGTAGTCCACCACCAGCCGGCTGTCATCGGTGAGCGTGTACTTCACGCTCGCCTTCACCTCGCCGGGATAGCCCTGATCGCCGTCCGGGCTCGTCAACGACAACGTGGTGCCAACGCCGCCGGCGTTCTGGAATTCCTCTGAATGCCACACCTTCTGATCCCAACCGGTCGTGCCGCCGTGGAGTGAGTTCACGCCGTTGTTCGCGGGCAGCGTGTAGGTCTTCCCATCGAGCGCGAACGTCGCCTTCGCGATGCGGTTCGCGTAGCGGCCGACGAGCACGCCGAAGTAGGTGCCGTTCTTGAAGTACTTCTCGGCCGTGTCGTATCCGAGCGCGATGTCGTCCTGCACGCCGTCCCGATCGGGCGTCTTGATGGACAGGATGATGCCGCCGTAGGTCATCAGCCGGATCTCAACGCCTTTCAGGTTGCGCAGCGTGATGAGGTCGATGCCGGCGCCGTCGGCGGTCTTTCCAAACGGCACTTTGGTAATTCGCGGAGTTTCTGCCATGGGAGTGGACGAGGATCCTGAAGACCAGCCGCACGCCGCGAGGCTGACAAGC
>CAYHEX010000428.1:0-2966 GCA_964355365.1 uncultured Solibacteraceae bacterium
AGCGCCTTGCCTGCGTCATGGAGCCGCCGATAGACGTCGTAACTGAGCCAGGTGTCGTTGCGGAACTCGAACGCCGCTTTGGTGTCTTTCGGCAATGTCGCGAGGAAGTCATCGAATCGCGCGAGATCGCACTTCATGTTCGGTGGCAGTTGGAACAGGAGCGTCGCCAGCCCTCCGCCGAGTCCGCGCGCCACGTCAGTGAAGAACGTCGTGTCGGCGGCGCAGTCTTTCAGGCGGCGCTCGTGCGTGATGCGCTTGGGCGCCTTGAGGGTGTACTGAAATCCCGCCGGCGCCTGCGCGGCCCAGCCGGCGATCAGCTTCTCGGTCGGCATCCGGTAGAACGTGTAGTTGATCTCGACGGTGCGAAAGCGTTCCGAGTAGTAGCCGAACATCTTCGACGCCGAGAACTTCTCGGGATAGAAACTGCCCCGCCATTCCGGGTAGTTGTACCCGGAGGTCCCCACGTGTGCGCGCATGGCCACAGCATACGGTACGTGCCGCACTTGCTAATTACTTAGCATCATGCTAATTCTCTAGCACACGTATGACTCAGCGCCCCTCCGCCCACTCGTTGTCCCGCAGGGAACGGCAAATCATGGATGTCCTGCATCGCAAGGAGCGCGCGACCGCGGCCGAGATTCAGGCCGAGTTGCCCGAGGCGCCGTCCTACTCCACCGTGCGGGCGCTGATGCGCATCCTCGAGCAGAAGGGCCACGTCCGGCATCACGAGGATGGCCCCCGCTATGTCTTCGAACCCGTGGTGCCGCGCGCGGCTGAACGCAAGTCGGCGCTGAAGCACCTCGTCCGCACGTTCTTCAGCGGCTCGATCACCGACGCCGTGCAGGCGCTCATCGACACGTCGGATTCGAAACTCAGCAAGGCCGAACTCGACGAACTCGCCCGCCGCATCGCCGCGGCACGCAAGGAGGGACGGTAATGATCGTGCTCTTCGTGAAGACCACGTTGATCCTCGTCATCGTCAGCATCGTTACCGCGCTGATGCGCCGCTCATCCGCTGCGTCGCGGCATCTGGTCTGGACCTGCGGTTTGCTGGCGGTCGTGTTCCTCCCGGTCGCCAGCGCGCTCCTCCCGGCGCTGCCCTTGCCGCTGCTCCGCCCCTCGATCGCCGAAACGGTGCTGGCCGCCAACACCTCACTGCCCGAGATGCAGGTCTTCGAAGCTGTGCCGGCGCCAGCGTTCCCTGACCCGAGCCCGTCCGCTCGCGGCCTCAACCGAACCGCCGCGACCCCGGCTGCCAAGTCGAGCAGTTCCTGGCCTTGGCTCGCGATCGTCTGGGCACTGGGCACGGCGATCGGCCTGACGCGCGCCGTGTTCGGCCTCCTCTTGCGGACGAGACTTCAGGGACGATGCAGACCGACCACGGACGAACGTATCGTGCGGATGACCGACGCGGCTGCTCGCGCCATGGGCATTCGGCGTCGCGTGGTTGTCCTGATGGCGCCAACCGAGATGATGCCGGCCACGTGGGGACTCCGGCAGCCGAAGCTGCTCCTGCCGCCAAGCGCCTCCACGTGGACTGATGAACGCCTCCGGGTCGTGCTCGTGCACGAACTCGCGCACATCACGCGCTTCGACGTCGTCGCCGCCACCATCGCACGCGCGGCCACGGCCCTCGCCTGGTGGAATCCGCTTGTGTGGCTCGCCACCTCGCGCGCGCAGCTCGAACGCGAACGCGCCTGCGACGACACGGTGCTCCGCGCCGGTGTCACCGCCTCCGTCTACGCAGAGGAACTGCTGGCGATCGCGCAGACGCTGCCCTCGCCGTCCACCCATCGACTCGCGCTCGCCATGGCGCGGCCTAACCGCCTCAGCACACGCGTCTCGTCCATCCTCGACGCCACGCCTCGGCGCACGGGCACGTCGCGCACAGTCGCGATCGCTGCGGGCGCCCTCCTCGCGGCTCAGTGGCCACTGGCCGCGGCGACGCTGGTGCCAGCAGGAACCACTCCAGGGAGAACGGAGCGGACGGCTGTCAGCGAAGAGCGACCAGCGATCACAACGCAGGCACCGCCCGTGCGACCGGGCATCACCGCCCCGCGCCCCAGCACCTCCGGCATCGCGCAACGAACGACAGCGCCAGCTCCCGGGACCGTGAGCGGCTTCCTGTTCGGCGCGTGGCGAAACGGGAACATCTTCCACAACGACCTCAACGAGCGGCTCGCCCTCGCAACGCCCCGACTGCTGACGCGCCATCTCCCGTTCAGACAGAAGGCATCCCCACAGTCGGGCCCTCAGCCCATCCCCGCCGGCACCTTCGGCGAGGGCGCGTATCGGCCGGGCAATGGCGTCACGAACCCGATCCGCATCCGCGAAGTGAAGCCGGTGTACACCGACGCAGCGCTCAAGGCCGGACTGCAAGGATCGGTCGAACTCGAGGCCGTCATCGCCGTGGACGGCACCGTCGCCGACGTGCGGGTCGTCCGCTCGCTCGACGACAAGCTCGGGCTTGATGAAAACGCCAAGGACGTGGTCCGACGGACGCCGTTCGTGCCGTGCAAGATCGGTGACAAGCCCGTCGCGTGCCTGGTGGTATTCGAACTGCAGTTCACGCCCGGCCCACCGACGCCAATCGCGGCTGGACAATTTGGCGCGGGGGCCTATCGACCAGGTAACGGCGTCACGAATCCACTTCGGAATGGCGCTGTGACACCGCGCTACACGAAGGCCGCGATGGACCAGAAGATCGAGGGCACGGTCGAACTGGAAGCCGTCGTCGGTAGCGACGGCGCAGTCACCGACGTCCGCATCGTCCGCTCCCTCGACAAGACATTCGGGCTCGACGAAAGCGCTATGGATTCTGTGCGCAGGACAGCCTTCACGCCCTGCAAGCTGGCCGACAAGCCGGTCGCATGCGTCGTCGTGTTTGAGTTGCAGTTCACGCTGCGGTAAGAGGGGGTCAGAGCCCTTTTCCACAGGAACTAACAGTTTGGGGACAGTGGTCCTCC
>CAYHEX010000429.1:0-2938 GCA_964355365.1 uncultured Solibacteraceae bacterium
TGGTGGCCTGCAGGTCGGCGTGAAGCGCACGTTGCGCTTTGATGCCGACGTTCTGCAGCACCGCGTGATACGCTTTCACGGCTTCCACGGGCTGGATTTCGCCATCGGCGATGCGCCGCAGAAATTCGACGAAGGCCAGGGGGTGCTCGGAGAGGTTAATCTTCCGGCCGAACAGTGCCACGCGGGCACCGTGTTTCTGCGCGTCGTGGAGCAACTGGAACGCATCAAGCGTCGTGCCGGCGCTGCCGCCAAGGATGCCGACGACCAGACTGGGATCGTAGGAAACCAGTTCCTCGAGCGGGCCGGGCCCGTTGTAGGGCATCTTGAGAAAGAGCGGCCGTCCGGCCGCGGTCACGCCGGCCAGGGTGCGGACGATGTGATCGTTGAGAAAGGCGCCCGTCTTCTTCGGCTCGAAGCCGGGGTCGACATTCGGGTTGAACACCTCGAGAAAATACCGGAACTGCTTCCGCTCGGCCTCGAGTCGGAAAGCGTGGAAATCCTCGAGCGCGCGGTGATCCCAGTCGAGATCGTTGGTGAACGTGATCGAGTAGAGTCCCAAGTCGGCGCCGCGCGTCGGCGCCGTGTGATCGTGGGTGATCCGGCCGTACTTGATGTGATCGAGCGTCGCGGTCCGAAAGGAACGCGAGGGCAGGGCGGCATATTTCCCACCGCGCACCGCCCAGATGTCGGAGGTGTCGTTGGCGCGCGCCGCCGGGGTGATTTGTGAATTGGCAAACAGCCCTTCCTCGATGGCGAGACGCTCGAGGTTGGATGCCGACACCAGCACGATATCCACAACGTCCTGGCGCACGATGGCACGAATCTGATCGAGGTACTCGGGCAGCGTCTTCCAGCAGCCCTCCGATTCGTTGAAGCCGTGCCGGCATTTCCCGCGGCTCGGGCCGGGTGCCGCCACGCCGAACGCCATGTCGGCATCCTTGGCATCGGCAATGATGAAATCACGGCTGGTGGCGGTGCCGGCGTGAATCCGGCTGAGTTTTTCGTCGAGGCGTTTGGCCATGGGATCAGGATTTATCGCGAATTCGCGGGGAGCGAGAAAAACCTTTGCCCTGGCGGCGTGGCGCCGCTCGTGGGTCTTCGCCCCAAGACCGGCTCAAGCCGGCAGGCGAAGCACCCCACAATCTGGATCGGCGTTTCGCCGGCATCGCCGGTTCCGGCGGGCAACACGACTTTGCCTGCGGTGCAAAAACTGTAAAAATGCGGATGTGCCCACAATGTGACTCGACGCCCGCGGCTCGCCGCGGCCTGTTCGAATCATGGAATATATGTCGGACTCGATCTCTCGCACCGTGGTGGGCTTGTCTGACCGCCGGTTGAAAAAATCTTCGCGGCGGGGATCCGAAAGTCGTCGTCCGGCCGTCGCCAAGCTGACGCGAATTCCGACGGTTCCGAGCTCGCAGCGCGACGCGCAGTCCATCGAGCGCACGATGCCGATTGAGTTGCACTGGCTGGACTTGACGACCTCCGGCGGAGATTTCGCGTTCGAGACCTCGGATCCGAAATAAAAAGCCACGCGCGGTCAGCGCGTGGCTCGGGGCAAAATTGCTGGAGAAGCGGCTGATTACTTGCCGGGAGCGGGCTGCGCTGCCGGGGGGCGCTGGGGGGGCGACAACTGTGGACCGCTGGCCGACTGCGGCGCCTGGGAGTGGAGTTCCGTCAGGCGACGTTCGATCTCGGCCATCTTGTTGACCAGATCCTGTTCGATCTTCTTGCGATCGCTGCTGGTGACGATGCTCATGCTGGCGGCGTCCCTGACGACATTGGCCGGCAGAGTGAGCAGGCGGGTAATCAGACCCTGATCCTTGAACGAACTGAGGTACAGGGCGGTGATTTCGTGCGAGAGCTTGAGGGCGTCCTGAGCGGCGGACTGCGTTTGCTGCAGATTGTTGTTGAGTTGCTGATTCTTGGCCAACTCGGCCGTGAGCACGTTGCCCACCTGATCGGAGATGCGCTGGCTGTACTGGGCGATGGATTCACGGGTGAGGTTCTGATCCTTTGCCATCTCTGAAAGGATCGGTTGGATGCGCTCGGTCATCCGCGTCGAAACCTTGTCGACCTGTTCATTCTGCATCTTCTCGGCCTCTTCAGGGGACTTGGGCATCGGGTTGTAAGGCTGCACCTTCTTCGCGATCGCTTCGGCGAGGGCGTCCATGCGCTCGGTGTTGAGCTTCTGGACTTCCTCGTCGGTCCGAAACATGTCGGCCTCGCGCTTGGAGATGGCGTCCTTGAGCAGCTTGTTGGTGGCCTCAATCTGGCGGCGGTTTTCGTCTGAAGCGGCTTTCAGGGCGTCGTTTTGCTCTCGCAGGGGCGCCAGCTCCACTTGTTGCTTGGCGGACAATTCTTTGACGGTTTGCTGGTGAACCCAGAACGCTCCTCCGATGACGAGGAGCGCAGTGAGGATCACGGCGGGAATTTGTTCGGTGAATTTTTGCCACATAGGAGGGACGGGTCGGGATTAATGCCTGAGCGAAAATGCTAGCCAAAGACGGCGCTCAATTGCAACGCCGGCTTGGGCGCGAGAATTGCCGTTGAATTTCCAAAGCGGCCTCGCACCGTGGCCCGATGAGCCTCAATCGGTGCGAGCAGCGGGTGTTCGATTACTTGCAAAGTCATCGTGATGAGAGACACTTTTGGCAGGATAAGTTTCAGACGGTCTCCAAAGCCGTTGCCGATAAACATGCTGCAGCCGACAGGCTGGCGAACGAGCTTTGGCGCTACTATGAGGAGCGGAGTGCGGTCGCGTCGCCTTTCAAGGAGGCGGTGCGCAGCGAAGGATTGAAGCGGACGAGCATGAAGAATCTGGCGGAGTTATTGCTCCGCCTGTGGGTCGAGCCGCGACCGAAGCCCAAGCCAGCGGTTGAGCGCGTTTGAGCCTGCCGGGGCATCCGGAAGTGCCCGGCCAGCGTCCGGCCAGCGT
>CAYHEX010000430.1:0-2902 GCA_964355365.1 uncultured Solibacteraceae bacterium
CGGCTGCGTCACGATTGAGAGCGCACTCGGTCAGGGCACGTCGTTTCATGTATTCCTGCCGCGCGCCGCGGCCAAACGAGCGAGTTCGCCCGAGAAGTCTCGCACCGCCGCTCGCGGGACCGAGACGATTCTGGTCGCGGAGGACGAACCGGCGCTGCGTAAGCTGGTGGCCGTCATGCTGCGCTCCGCCGGCTACACGGTGATCTCCGCGGAGGATGGCCCCGCGGCGCTCGCGGCGCTGACCTCAGGGGAGGCGCACATCGACCTGCTCTTCACCGACGTGATCATGCCCGGCATGAGCGGTCCGGCACTGGCCGCCACGGTCGCGGCGACGCATCCGGACCTGCCGGTCCTGTTCACGTCCGGATACACCGACGACAAACTCACGCTCGGCCCCGACGCCGACGCGGACCGGTTCGTCCCCAAGCCGTACTCGTCGGCCCAGATCACACATGCGATCCGGCGATTGCTCGACACGAGGCGCGCGACGTCCGCGTGATTTTCGGTACACTCGCAGGTGATGGCCGAGATCCCTTCGCAGATCCAGGAATACCTCACCCGCACGAAGACCCGGAAGTCGCGGATCGTCCCGCTCACGGGTGACGCGTCGGACCGGCGGTACTTCCGCATCATTCCGTCCGGCGCCTCCGCCTCCGGCCCGGCGGCCAGCACGTCGTTCGTGCTCGGCATGAACGCCCAGCCGTTCAGCTACAGCACGCTGCCGTTCGTGAACGTGGCGGGCCTGCTGGCCGCCATGCCCGTGCCGATCCCGGCGATCCTCGGGCATGCGGATGACCTCGGAATTCTCGCGTTGCAGGATCTGGGCGACGTCACGCTCCAGGCGCATCTGGGCGCGGCGTCTCCGAAAGCGCACGCGGCGCTGTATCGGCAGGCGGTGTGGTTCATCCACACCCTGCAGCGGCGCGGCGCCGATCTGCGCGACGCGCGGTTCATTCCGTACAGCATCGCGTTCGACGTCGACAAGCTGACGTGGGAGATGGACTTCTTCATCAAGCACTTCCTCGAGGCCTATCGCGGCGTGCAGTTTGCGGCCGCGGACCGCGAAGCGCTGCGCGGCGAGCTCGGGGCGATCGTGTCCGAGCTGGCCGGCGAGCCGCGCGTGCTCTGCCATCGCGACTACCACAGCCGCAACCTGATGCTGCGCGAAGACCAGCTCTTCATCATCGATTTCCAGGACGCACGGATGGGCCCCGACACGTACGACCTGGCCTCACTGCTGCGCGACTCGTACATGGACCTCACCGACGACGTCGTCGACGACCTGCTGGCCTACTTCCTCGCCCTGCAGGGCCGGTCGAATGAAGCCACCGCGTTCCGCACGCGCTTCGACCTCATGGCGCTCCAGCGCAACATGAAAGCGCTCGGCACGTTCGGCTACCAGACGACGACGCGCGAGAATCCGGTGTACATCCAGTACATGCCGCGCACGCTGCGGTATGCGCGCGAGACGATGGTCAAATACCCGCGATTCGCCCGACTTCGCGGCCTGCTCGCGACGCACATGGACGAATTCAGGTAGTCCAGCGTCCAGAGTCCAAGGTCCAGGGTTCGTCCAAGGTCCGGAGTCCGGGGTCCCAGACCGGTGTTTTGTGTCCTCCTGTTAAACTACAAGGATGCACGTCTATATCGAGGACATCGCCAGGCACGACGGGCAGCCGGTCACGATCAAGGGCTGGCTGTATAACCGCCGCTCGAGCGGCAAGCTCCACTTCCTGCAGATCCGCGACGGCTCCGGCTTTATCCAGGCCGTCATGTCGAAGGCCGCGGTCGGCGACGAGGTGTTCAACACCGCCGATCACCTGTCGCAGGAAAGCGCCGTGATTGTGCACGGCATCGTGAAAGCCGACGCGCGGTCCAAGACCGGCTTCGAGCTCGACGCAACCGGGCTCGAGGTCGTCGGTGAGTCGAAGGACTTCCCCATCACGCCGAAGGAACACGGCGTGGACTTCCTGATGGACCGCCGGCATCTCTGGATCCGGTCGCAGCGCCAGCAGGCCATCCTCCGCGTGCGTCACGAAGTGGTGAACGCGGTGCGCGACTACTTCAACAGCCGCGGCTTCATCCTCGCCGACACGCCGATCTTCACGCCGGCCGCCTGCGAAGGCACGACCACGCTGTTCTCGGTGCCGTACTTCGACGACAACACGGCCTACCTCACGCAGAGCGGACAGCTCTACAACGAGGCCAACGCCATGGCGCTCGGCCGCACCTACTGCTTCGGACCGACGTTCCGCGCGGAGAAATCGAAGACGCGCCGCCATCTCACCGAGTTCTGGATGGTGGAACCGGAAGTGGCCTACGCCAACCTGAACGACGTGATCGAACTCGCGCAGGGCCTCGTGGTGTCCGTGATCGCACGCGTCCTCGAGACCCGCCAGCGTGAACTCGCCGTGCTCGAGCGCGACACCAGCAAGCTGTCGAGCGTGACCACGCCGTTCGCGCGCATCACCTACGACGAAGCGGTCACGATCCTGAAGTCGAAAGGCCTGCCCTTCGAATGGGGCGGCGACCTCGGCAGTCCGGACGAGACGGCGCTCTCCGAGCACTTCAACGGCCCGGTGTGCGTCACGGGCTATCCGTCGGAAATCAAAGCGTTCTACTTCAAGCCGACCGACGGCCGGCCTGAAGTGTCCGAGTCGGTCGATGTGCTCGCGCCTGAAGGCTACGGCGAGATCATCGGCGGCGGCCAGCGCCTCGAAGACTACGACCTGCTCCTCAAGCGCATCGAGGAGCACAAACTTCCGCGCGAAGCGTTCGAGTGGTACCTCGACCTGCGCCGTTTCGGCAGCGTGCCCCACGGCGGCTTTGGCATGGGCGTCGAACGCGTCGTGTCGTGGATCTGCGGTTTGGATCACCTCCGCGAAGCGATTCCGTACCCGCG
>CAYHEX010000431.1:0-2869 GCA_964355365.1 uncultured Solibacteraceae bacterium
GCCTCGCCGCGATAGAGCGCGCGGGCCGGCAACTCCGACAGGGTTTCGCCGGCGGTGACCATGCGCGCCACGCGCACAAGCGCCGCGGCCAGGGCGATGCGGCCGACGTCACCGCGGCCGTCGCCGGGGGCTTCGTCGGCCACCTCTTCGGCCGCGTCGTGCCACGCCGCGTCGATGGCGCGGCCCATCCCCATCCACGACAACGGATCGGGCAACGCCAGCAACAGCATCCGGCGCGCGTTGTCGTGCCGGGCGATGTGTCCCCGCTCATGCTCGAGAATGGCCGCGAGTTCATCGGACGGACAGGCGTCGAGCACGCGCTGGGCCACGACCAGCCGAGGCCGCAGCACGCCAACCACGGCGACGACGGGAAAGGTGGTCTGAATCACCACCGCAGGGATGTCGATACCCGGCAAATCGATCGGCGTTGCGTCGCGCAACCACTCGCGGAGCACTCGACGATGACGCAGGACGGCGATCGACGCGCGGACGGCGGCTGCGAGCGGCAGGGCGAGCCCGATCAGCGACACGCCGATGAGGACGGCGCCGATCCGTTCGTCCTCGGCGCGTGGCTCAAAGACAAAGAACGAGCACATGGCCAGCGACGCCCACAGTACGCTGGCGACCAGTGGCAGGATACGCAACTGAAACAGGAACGTGGCGCGATCGACCGGCGCGGCGGGCGAGTGCGCGTGGCGCCATTGCCACACGGTCACGGCCGACGCGACGGCATTCGCCGACGCGAACGCCGCCAGGATGACGATCGCGAACCGGGCGTCGAACGTCACCGGGACTTCTGCTCCAGCTCAGCGCGTCGCGCGCGGATCAAGACTTCGAGTTCCGCGAGCAGTGCATGGTCTCGCTCGCTGACCGCGTCCACAAAGAACGACAGCAGCGGTTTGAGCGTGGCCCCATCGACGTGCATGGCCGCACGCATGGCGCCGGCGGCCAGCGATGACTCGAGTTCCGCGCGGCTGTGCCGAACACCGTACCGGAACGCGCGGCCATTCTTGGCGCGGTCGAGGACGCCCTTGCGGTGCAAGCGATCGAGCGTGGTCATCAGGGTGGTGTAGGCAATTTCCGAAAAGCGCGGCTGGAGGTCGCGAACGGAGGCCGCCTCGCCGTGTTCCCACAGCGCCTCGAGCACGCGCCATTCGAGCGGGCCAAACACACTCGGCGACGCAGCGCTGTGCGTCAACTTTCTGAGCCAAGTCATCTGGTCGGAGTTTACACTGCGATGCATGTCACCCGGAATCGTTCCCGTCCTGATTGCCGGCGCGCTCGCGCTGTGGCCCATCTACGATGGGCAGTCGGAGGTCGACGCGGGACGCGCGGTGTACGACGCGCGCAAGTGCGCGACCTGCCACATGGTGGCCGGCAAGGGGAACATCCGATTTCCGCTCGACGGCGTGGCGACGAGGCTGTCGGCCGACGATGTGCGCCGATGGCTGACCGACACGGGTGAGATGGAACGCGCACTGCCCAGACAACCCGCGGTGCGGATGTCGGAGTGGATGAAGACGAACAGAAAGATCAACGATCGTGATCTGGACGTGCTGGTCGCATACCTGGTCTCGCTGAAGTAGGCTGATCGGGTGACCCTACAAGCTGTCGTGTTGTTCTCGACGACGCTGCTCGCGATCGTGAACCCGGTGGGCTCAGCCGTCATGTTTGCGGCCGTGGCCGGGCGTTTTCCAAAACTCGTGCAGCGCCGCATGGCCAATCAGAGCGGCATCGCGATTCTGATCATTCTCATTGTCTGCGCCTGGCTCGGGCGCACGATTCTGCACACGTTGGGGATCAGCGTGCCGATGCTGCAGGCGGCCGGCGGGCTGATCCTGCTGCGGATCGGGATGCAGATGGTCAGCGCCGAGGAAACGAAGTTGACGGCCGCCGAAGCGCACACGGCGGAGGAAGTGCCTGAAGGCCAGTGGAAGGCGCTCGCCGTTGTGCCGCTGGCCATTCCCGGCACGGTGGGCGCCGGCACCATCACCACGGTGGTGCTGCAGGCGAGCACATACAACTCGCCGCGCGACCTGCTGATCATCTCGGGCGTGTCGCTGATTGTGGCGGTGATCGTGTGGCTGGCCTTTCGGCTAGCCGGTCCGATCAGCCACCGGCTCGGCTCCATCGGCATGAACATCGTCACGCGCGTGATGGGCATCCTGCTGACGGCCACCGCGTTCGGACTGCTCGGGCGCGGGATCGGCGGACTGTTGCCGGGACTCCTCAAGTAGACGAATTAGCGAGTTAGCGAATTAGCGAGTTAGTGAATTGAATTCGCTAACTCACTAATTCGCTAATTCGCTAATTAACCGTATCGATTGAAGGATCCGTCTTTGGCGAAGCCGATGAGTTGGATGCCCGCGTCTCTGGCGGCCTGCACGGCGAGGCTTGATGGGGCGCCGACGGCGACGAGGGTCTGGACGCCGGCCATTGCGGCCTTCTGGACAATTTCGTACGCCACGCGGCCGCTGACGACGAGGAGGTGATCGCCGGCGGGCGGGTGCGCGCCGGCGATCAGCGCGCGGCCGATGAGTTTGTCGACGGCGTTGTGGCGGCCGACGTCCTCGGTGATATCGACGAGCACGCCGCGGCGATCGAAGAACGCCGCGGCGTGCAGTCCGCCGGTCTTGGCGAACACCGCCTGCGCGTCGCGCAGGCGCTGCGGCAGCTGGAAAATGAAATCGGGAATCAATTCATCGAATTGATTCCCGATTTCATTTCCTGTCGGCCGGCTGGCCGAGAGCCGGCCGCAGAGGCCGCACGCGGTGCTGGCCACGCCCGAGCGGGCCAGCGCCGCGGGCTCGAACTCGACGTGCGGGGCGAGCGTGACGCGGAGCGTCGCGCTCGCCTCGACGGTCACGAG
>CAYHEX010000432.1:0-2834 GCA_964355365.1 uncultured Solibacteraceae bacterium
CTGCGCGCGCTGGCGGCGGCGCGCGCCAGCGTGCCGCTGACGACGACGCGCACGGCCGTGCGGATGTTGGCGATATTCGCGAGCGGGTCGGCATCGAGCACGACGAGATCGGCGCGCTTCCCCACCTCAATCGTGCCGAGCTCCTTGTCGAGCTTCATGACACGTGCGGGCACGATCGTGGCGGCCTGAATAGCCTGGAGCGGCGTCATGCCGCCCTTCACATACAACTCGATCTCGCGCTGCAGGCTGAAGCCGGGAATCCCTTTGTCGGTGCCGGCAACGACGGAGATGCCCATCTTGCGCGCTTCGTTCAACATGCCGAGGGCCGACAACTGTCGCGCCTCGTACTGCGCCGGGTCGCCGTTGCCGCCGGGCATGCTCGCGAACTGACGCTGCAGCGTCTGCGGCAGACGCAGCACGCCGGGGATGAACGCCGAAATCGGAATCGATGCGGGACGGCCGCTCAGCTCGCCCCATGACGACGTGGGGTCGAGCGTGACGTGACGCGACTGATAGAACGTGATGAGTTCACTGGTCGCGGCTGATCCGACCGGCCCCGGCAGACTGCCGTGCGCAATCTCGTCGAAGCCGTTCTCGACGGCTTCACGCGCACCACGCGGCGTGTGGCCCGTCACCGTCAGGCCGAGCTTGTGCGCTTCGTCGGCCATGGCTTTCACGACATCGGCGGTGAGTTGCTGGTAGATCTTCACTTCCTCGAAGCCATCAGCCTTGAGCTTGCGTACGACCGCGCGTCCTTCGTCGGGTGTGGCGGCCCAGAGCTGCCCGAACGCGCCCGGGCCGGGGCCATCGACCAGTCCCGCGAGCAGCAACCGCGGCGCAAGCACGCGTCCCGCCCTGATCGCGTCACGATACGGCACAAGGAACCCGTTCTCGCCGCCCATGTCGCGGATCGTCGTCACGCCGCCGGCCAGATACGGAAACGCCCAGTCGGTCTGCGACGAATGCGCGTGCGTGTCCCAGAGACCGGGGATGACCGTGCGTCCGCCCACGTAAACGATGGGCATGCCTTTAGGGATGCTGATGTCCGCGCGTGGGCCCACCGCCGCGATCCGACCGTCCCTGACAATGATCACGCCCCCGTCGATCGGCGGTGCGTCCGCCCCGGTAATCACGCGCGCGCCGAACAGGGCGAATGTCCCGCGCTGGATGGGAGCGATCGTTTTGCTCTTCGCGGCCAGTTCGTCAATCCGGGAACGCGCGGCACTCCCGATGAAGCCCGTGACCTGCCACCCGCCGTCAGGCGCTATCGCCTCGAACGGCAGATTGCCGGCCCACGTCGTCAGCCCGACGAGGCGCCCGGTTCCTCGCTCGATCCACGCGCCTTCCGTCCCCCACACCACGCCGTCGATCGACAACTCCTCGAGCGCGGGCACCGCTCGTCCACCGCGCAAGGAACCAGAGACAGCGAGCCCCCGGGTCGCGATGCGAACGATTCCCGCGGGCGGCGCGACGATCTCCTTTGGCCGACCATGGCGTAGCCAGAACTGAATCAGCTGTTCCTGAACAGCGATCGGCGCATAGTTGTCGACGGGAAAGAACGGTCGTCCCTTGAGATCAATCGTCTCTTCTTTGCGCAGACCACCTGAGCCATCGCGCACCAGCACCTGATCGCCGACGCGCACCACATCGACGTCGGTAGAAAACAGACGATAGGTCTTGCCTTTGGATGTCAGGCGAATCGGGAGGCCGTCGCCGTCCAACTGGAGCGACGCGTTGAGCTCGACCTTCGTGCCGCGGTCTTCAAATGAAAAGGCCGAGGCGATCTTCCGCCCCGGCCCGATGGTCGTGACTGTAACTCGCTCCTCGCCAATTGCGTGGCCGAGGAAACTCAACACGAACCGATCAGAGACACCGGCCCCGCGCTGAGCGTCAACCGATGCGGGCCCAATGATCGAGGCCGTCAGAACGACGATCCCGACTATCAGGCACCGCACTAGCTCATTCTCTGCATCACCGACAGGAACTCGGCGTTGTTCTTGGTCTTGCCCATCTTGTCGAGGAGCAATTCCATCGCTTCGACCGGCGACAGCGGATTGAGCACCTTACGCAGCACCCAGACGCGGTTGAGGTCTTCCTTCGGAATGAGCAACTCTTCCTTACGCGTGCCGCTCTTGATGATGTCCACGGCCGGGAACACGCGCTTGTCCACGAGCTTCCGGTCGAGATGGATTTCCATATTGCCGGTGCCCTTGAACTCTTCGAAGATGATGTCGTCCATCCTCGAGCCCGTGTCGACGAGCGCCGTCGACATGATCGTCAACGAGCCGCCTTCTTCCACATTCCGGGCGGCACCGAAGAAGCGCTTCGGCTTCTGCAACGCATTCGAATCGAGACCACCCGACAGGATCTTGCCTGACGAGGGCGCCACGGTGTTGTAGGCGCGCGCCAGGCGCGTGATCGAGTCGAGCAGAATGACGACGTCCTTCTTGTGCTCGACGAGACGCTTCGCCTTTTCGATGACCATCTCGGCCACCTGCACGTGACGGGTCGCCGGCTCATCGAACGTCGACGAGATGACTTCACCGCGCACCGAGCGCTGCATGTCGGTCACTTCTTCGGGACGCTCGTCGATGAGCAACACGATCAAATACACCTCAGGGTGATTGGTCGTGATCGACTGCGCGATGCTCTGCAACAGCATCGTCTTGCCCGTGCGCGGCGGCGCGACGATCAGTCCGCGCTGGCCCTTGCCGATCGGCGTCATCAGGTCCATCACGCGACCCGACAGATTGTCGGTGCCGGTTTCAAGCTTGAGATGCTGCTGCGGATAGAGCGGCGTGAGATTCTCGAAGAACAGCTTGTTGCGCGACTTG
>CAYHEX010000433.1:0-2787 GCA_964355365.1 uncultured Solibacteraceae bacterium
GAAGTGGCCGACATCATCATGACGTCGCTCGAGAAGACGATCGCCGACAAGACGGTGACCTACGACCTCGCGCGGCTGATTCCGGGGTCGAAGGAAGTGAAGTGTTCGGAGTGTGGCGACGCGATGATTGCGAATATGGAAAGGGGGCAAAGAGAGAATGGGGCAATGGGGCAATTAGGACTCAGGAGCTGACATGAATCGTAAAGTCACAGTTGTAGGCGGCGCCGGTAACGTTGGTGCCACGGTTGCTCGCGCAATCGCCGTCAAGGAACTGGCCGACGTCGTCATCGTCGACATCGCCGACACCAAGGCCGCAGGCATTGCGCTCGACATTTATCAGGCGTGTCCGATTGACGGCAGCGACACGCGGCTCATTGGCGGCAGCGACTACGCTGCGACCGCCGACTCCGATGTCGTCGTCGTGACGTCAGGCATGCCGCGCAAGCCCGGCATGAGCCGCGATGACCTCCTGAACGTGAACTACAAGATCATGCAGGCGGTCACCGAGCAGGTCGTGAAGTACTCGCCCAACTGCATCATCATCCCGGTCGCGAACCCGCTCGACGCGATGTGCCAGGCGGTGTATCGCCTCAGCAAGTTCCCGCGCAACCGCGTGATCGGCATGGCCGGCGTGCTCGACTCGGCCCGCATGCGCACGTTCATCGCGATGGAGCTGAACGTCTCGGTCAAGAGCGTGCACGCGTTCGTGCTCGGCGGCCACGGCGACACGATGGTCCCGCTGCCGCGCTACTCGACGGTGGCCGGGATTCCCATCACCGAGTTGATCTCGGAAGACCGCATCAAGGCGATCTGCGAGCGCACCGCGAACGGCGGCGCTGAGATCACCAAACTCGTCGGCACCAGCGCGTGGTACGCGCCGGGCGCCGCGGCGGCCGAAATGGTCGAAGCGATCCTCAAGGACACCAAGGTGATCATGCCGTGCTCGGTCTACCTCGACGGCGAATACGGCGTGAAGGATCAATTCCTCGGCGTTCCGGTGAAACTCGGCAAGGGCGGCGTGGAGCAGATCATCGAGATCAAGCTCACCGCGGAAGAGAACGCGGCGCTCCAGAAGTCGGCGGCGGCCGTGAAGGAACTCACCACCGTCATCGGCGTTTAATGTCGGTCCGGTAGCATCACTCGACGGCTGGCCGGAAAAACCAGGAAGTCATGATCACGTCCATCCGCAGATTTTTGCGGATGGGCGCGACCACCAATCTCTTAAACATCCTCGAAAAGGAACGCCCGGCTGACCTCGCCGAAGTGTTTCGTCATCTCACCGACCGTGAACGGCGGGCGTGCAGTTCATCAACAACACCGTTCGCAAGTCTGCCAGCGGGATTCATACAGACAACACCGGCGCGACCGATGTGATCTCCGGCAACCACGTCAGCGACAGCGGCGATGGCTCGTGGGGTATTTGGGTCTTCGTGCCGTATGCGGGTGTGACGGTGAAGGACAACGACGTCGATGGCATGGACGTCTGGGCGTGTTCATCACCACGGATTCGCTCGGCTACGGCTAGCGGGATGCGGCGGCGGCGCTCAGTTGCAACACCATCGAGAACTTCGAAACCGGCGTCGTGATTCGGACCGCGAATGGGCAGGCGATCAACGTGGCCGCCTCATGCAACGCGATCACCGGCTCCTCCAAGCAGAGCGTAATCGCCGGCGGATTGGCGGCCGACGACTATCACCTCGGCGAGCCCACCCACGGCGGCGGATTCCAGTTGATCGCGTTTTCGAAGAACACCATCGACGGCAAGAAGGTCGGCATCGAGAGCCGCGCCGGCTCGTCGATCGTGGCGACCGATAATACAGGGGCTGCTCGGCCGGACCGAACACCCCAAAGGCTGCAACACCACCGTCGGTCTCGTGATCAGCAACCCCTGGCTCCGTCGGCCGGCGGCGTGCGTCACTCAAGGTGAACGTCACGACCGCGACGAGCGCTAGCGAAAGTCCCACCACGACGGTGAAGCCCGTCGCGAGTTTCTGCCCGGCGATCTTCACGTGCACTACGCCCTTGCGATCGGTGGCGTCGTAGTACCAGCCTTCGGTCACCGTTCGTTGCTCTACGCTCGTGGATGTGACGTGGTTGGTGAGCTGATTCGCGGTCGGCGCCGTCGTGTTGTGCGGAACGTTGCTGTATCGGAGCGGCCAGTCGCCCACGTCGCGTTTCTACTCTTGTCTGAGCACGCTGACGACGTCGGTCGCCCAGACACGCCGGATGGGAACCGTGGCTCCAAGGACCGCGATGACCACCACCAAGGCGGCGATACTTGCGAGAACCGCAGGGCTTGAGGGCGCCACGGAATACAAGGCGGACTGGAACTGCCTACCGAGAAGTACGCCAATGATCGATCCGCCCACTGCACCTGCCGAGCCGGCGACGATCATCGCCCTGATAGAGACCCACACTACTTGCGTTCGTGATGCTCCCATTGCGATGCGGATTGCGAGCTCCTGCTGCCGCCTCGACACGGTGTACGCGCAGACGCCAAAGATCCCGATGGCCGTCAGAGCAGCGGCAATCCATCCGACGACGGAAAGCACCTCTAGGCGTCCGCGGTAAGGAGCAAGACGCAGGTGCAATTCGTCGCGCAGCGTCGCGGCGTACGGTGGTTCGGCTGAATGAAATCGCTGCTGGACCGCGTGAATCGCCGCAGCCCGAGCTGCAGGAGAGGACTCGTTGAATCGAACGATCAGTGCCGGGGCTGACGGCATGCCGGCGGAGACCTTCAGGTAGTACCGAGGGTTCGGGGCGTCGTAAGGGTCTCGAGGCCTGATG
>CAYHEX010000434.1:0-2751 GCA_964355365.1 uncultured Solibacteraceae bacterium
TGTTAGGGCAAAGGGCAAAGGGCAGAGGGCAAAGGCGAGGTTAGAGGGGAAAGGGAACAGGAAGGAAAAGGTACGACGAGCCGACCTTTGCCTTCCTATTCCCTTTCCCCTCTAACCTCGCCTTTGCCCTCTGCCCTTTGCCCTCTGCCCTTGTCAGGGCGGAGGCTACATCTCTCGCCGGCCTTCCATCGCTTTCGACATCGTGAACTCGTCCGTGTAGTCGATGTCGCCGCCGACGGGCATGCCCATGGCGATGCGCGTGACGCTGAGGCCGATGGGTTTGAGCAGGCGCGCGAGGTAGAGTGCGGTCGCTTCGCCTTCCACTGTTGGATTCGTTGCGAGAATCACTTCTTTCACCGGAATGCCGGACGTGTCGGCTTCGGCGATGCGCATCAGCAACGCGCGGATCTTCAGCTCATCCGGCCCGATGCCCTGGAGCGGCGCGATGGCGCCCATGAGGACGTGGTATCGGCCCTTGAAGCCGCGCGTCTTCTCGATGGCGGCCACGTTCTCGGGTTGTTCGACGACGCAGATGAGGCGCGAGTCGCGTTCGGGGGAGCTGCAGTAGACGCACGGATCGACCGCGGTCATGTTGCTGCAGATCGAACAGTAGGTGATGTTCTCTTTCACGGACCGCATCGCGTCGCAGAGCGAGTCCACCTCTTCGCGCGGCGTCTTCAGCACGTGATACGCGAGGCGCTGCGCGCTCTTGGCGCCGATGCCCGGCAGCCGCTGCAACGCGGCCATCAGGTCTGCAATGGGATCGGGTCGTGACACCGGCGCGCTTTCTTGAAACGGGGGCCTTGCGGCCCCCTACCTGAGTCCCGGCATGCCGCCCATGAGGCCGGACATCTGCTGCGACAGGATCTCATCCGCCTTGCGATGCGCGTCGCTGATGGCGGCCAGCACCAGATCTTCCAGCATCGGGACGTCGTCTTTCGACACGGCTTCCGGATCGATCTTGATGGAGAGCATGCCCTTGTGGCCGTTGATCACCACGGTGACCATGCCGCCGCCGGAGGCACCTTCGATGCGCATCTCGGCCATCTGCTTCTGCAGCTTGTCCTGCATCTGCTGGGCCTGCTTCATCATTTGCTGAATTTGCTGCGGGTTCATCGCTCGCTCCTGTCGATTTCGTCTACCGCTTCGATTTCGCCACCGAAGACGTCGAGAATATTTTGCACGGCCGGTTCGGCCTGCGCTTTCGCTTTGAGGTCGGCCTGACGCGCGACCTGCTCGGACGTGGCGGCCGCGCGCGCGGCGGCGATCACGGGATCGCCGTCCTTCGACACGATCTTGATCGGCCGGCCGGCAATCTGCGCCGCCACTTTCTCGAGCCACGCGCGCTTGCCTTCGAACTGGGTCCGCATGTTCTTGTGCACGGGCGCGAAGGCAAACGTCACCGTGTCGCCGTCGGCTTCCACACTTTGCGCCTGCGCGATGACCATCGAGAAGAACACCTTGTTGCTCTCGCGGATCGCCGACATCAGCGCGCCCTTCAGATCGCCAGGTGCGGCCACGACGTTCACTGCAGGTTCAGCCGGCTTCGGCGCAGGCGCAGCGACGGGCGTCGCCGCACTCGCCGCCGGCGCCGCCGGCCGCGCAGGCGGCTCGAACTTACGAACCGATGAACCTGCCGAACCCGCCGAACCCTGCGCAACCACTGGAACAGAACCCCTCGAACCACCCGAACCCAACGAACCTCCCGAACCTCTCAGAAGTTCCGTCAGCGGCGTCAGCTGCCGCAGATGGATCCATTTCATGAGCGCCATCTCGAAGTGGTGGCGCGGATGCGAGGAGTTGCGGATCTCGTACTCGGTCTTCGACAGCAGGTCGAACGCGCGCATGAGGTCTTCGCGCGAGAAGTGTTTCGCGAGCGCGAGCAGCGGCTCTTTTTCGCCTTCCGCCGCGAGTTCCGGATCGTCGGCTCGCGATGGATCGATCTTGAGCACGAGCAGGTCGCGCATCAACCGCGCGAGTTCGCGACAGACGATGCGGAGGTCGAAGCCGTCGTTGAGAACGCGCTCGCCGAGACCGAAGACGGCGCCAACATCTTCGCGCGCCACGGTGTTCGCGATTTCGAACTGCAGGTCGCGGCCGATGAGGCCGAGCACGGTGCTGACGTCCTGGGCGGTGACCTTCGCGTCGGTGAACGCGAGCACCTGATCGAGCGCGCTGAGCGCGTCGCGCATCGAGCCTTCGGCCGACCGCGCCACAAGGGCGAGGGCGGCGTCTTCGATGGTGATCTTCTCGGCCACCATGATGTCTTTGAGCTGCTGCTTGATCTGCGGGAAGCCGAGCGCTTTCAGCTCGAACACCTGCGACCGCGACGTGATGGTGACCGGCACTTTGTCGAGCTCGGTGGTGGCCATCATGAACTTGGCGTGCGGCGGCGGCTCTTCGATGCTCTTGAGCAGCGCATCGAACGCGTTCTTCGAGAGGCGGTGCACTTCGTCGATGATGAAGATCTTGTAGCGGTCGCGCATGGGCGCGATGCCGAGCGGCTCGATGATGACTTCGCGGATCGCGTCGACGCCCGTGTAGGTGGCGGCGTCGATTTCGAGCACGTCCATGTCGCGGCCTTCGGCGATTTCGACGCACGCGTCGCAGACGCCGCAGGGTTCGGGCGTCGGTCCCTGCACGCAGTTGAGCGCGCGCGCCAGGATGCGCGCGGTGGTCGTCTTGCCGACGCCGCGCGGGCCCGCAAAGATGAACGACCGCGCCAGCCGGCCGGAACCGATCGCGCTCTTC
>CAYHEX010000435.1:0-2730 GCA_964355365.1 uncultured Solibacteraceae bacterium
GCGCGCGGCCGCATCGGCGTGCAGGTGCAGAAGGCGCGCATCGATCCGGCGGACCTCAAGGACCTCGGCCTCTCGAACACCAACGGCGCGGTGATCGGCCTGGTCAACCCCGGCGGCCCTGGCGCCAAGGCCGGCATGAAGGTCGGCGACATCGTGACGGAGTTCAACGGCAAAGCGGTGACCGACAGCAACTCGCTCGTCGACATGGTTGTGCACACCACGCCCGGCACCACCGTGCCGATGAAGATCGTGCGCGACACCAAGCCGATGACGCTCAATGTCACGATCGAGGAACTGAACGTCGACGATGAGCTCAAGCAGTCGCAGCCCACCGCGGCGGAGCCCGATGCGACACCCGAGCCGAAGGAAACCGGCTTCGGCATGACGATCGAACCGCTCACACCGCAGCTCTCCCGCAGGCTTCAAGTGCCGGCCGGACGCGGCGGCGTGGTGGTCTCCGACATGGATCCGCGCGGTGCCGCCGCGCAGGGCGGGCTCATTCCGGGTGACGTCATCCTGTCGATCAACAGTCGCGCGGTCTCGTCGGCCGACGACGCGATCAAGGTGCTGGAGCAGGTCGCGACCGGAAGGATCGCGCGCGTCGTCGCGTGGCGCGCCGGCACCGGAGAACAGCTGTTCACGCTCCGCAAGAAATAGCGGGAGCGGAATGATCGAACAGGAAATCAAGCTCAGGTTTGACACGCACGAGGCGGCCCGCCAGGCAGTGATCGCTGCCGGCGGCCGCCTCGTGCGTTCTGAGCGGCCGCAGGACGATCGCTTTCTCGACACGACGGACGACCGGCTCAGCGACGGGGGCTGCGCGTTGCGCATCCGCCGCGAGCCCGGCGTCACAACGCTGACCTTCAAGGGGCCGATCGAGGCCGGTCCGGTCAAGAGCCGCGAGGAGATCGAGACCACGGTCGCCGATGCGGACATCGCCGAGGCGCTGCTCGGCAAGCTCGGGTTCGCCGAGTGGTGGCGCGTCCTCAAGCACCGCGAGGACTACCTGATCGGCGACGTGTGCGTATTCATCGACCAGACGCCGGTCGGCGTGTTCGTGGAAATCGAGGGCACCCTCGAAACGATCGCGGCCACCGCGCGCGCGCTCGGCCGCGCGCCGAAGGACTACATCCTCGACTCGTACCGGACGTTGTATACGCGACCCGCGCAATGATGCAGGCGGCCCGATCATGATCGCCACGCTTGTCCTCACGGCCGGGCTCGGCACTCGACTCGATCCGCTCACGCGTCTGGTCGCCAAGCCGGCGGTGCCCGTGGCCGGGCAGGCGCTCGGCGAACGCGTGCTGCGCTGGCTCGCGCGCGAAGGCGTCACCGACGCGGTATTGAATCTCCATCACCTGCCCCACACCATCACGGGACTCATCGGCGACGGCGCGGCCTACGGCATGCGCGTGCGCTACTCATGGGAGCGCGAGATTCTCGGGTCGGCCGGCGGACCTCGCCACGCGCTCTCATTGATGGACAGCGATCCGTTTCTGATCGTGAACGGCGACACGCTCACCGACATCGCACTTGCGCCAGTCATCGACGCGCACACGCGCAGCGGCGCCGACGTGACGATGGTCGTAATTCCGAATCCCGCGAAAGACCGCTACAACGGCATCGTCGCCGACGCGGATGGCATCGTGCGCGCGTTCATCCCGAAGGGCCACACCGAGGACTCGTGGCACTTCGTGGGTATTCAGATCGTCAGCAAGCGCGTCTTCGAGGCGCTGCCGGACAACACCCCGGCCGAGACCGTGCGCGAGGTCTATCGCGATCTCGTGGCGCATTCTCCTGGGCGCGTACGCGTGTTGCCGGTCGACGCGACGTTTCACGACGTCGGCACGCCGCAGGACTACATCGACACCTGTCGTGCCTTCGGCGGCGTCGATGCGAACGGCAACGTCATGTGGCCGGGCGCGACAGTTTCGGCAGGGGCGCAAGTGACGGACTGCATCGTCGCCGGGACCGTCGGCGCACCGGACGCCCTGTCGGCCGACGGCGCGATTCTGGTGCCACGGGACAGGGCCCGTCCAAATGACCGTTGCGCGATTGTTGGGGAAATCGCGATCTTCACCCTGTAGAGTTCTGGCGCACACCCTGCACTGATCGGATTCCTCAGTTGTGGTCGCCCAGAGGAAGACATGCCACCAACACCAAGACCGCGCGCGGAACATCTGACGACCTTCGCCGTCCTGGGCGCGGGTGTGCTGATCGGGCTCGTCGGACTCGCGGTTGGCGCCGGGTGGATTCTGCATCTCCCCCACCTCACCTCCTGGAAAGCGGGCCTGGTCCCGATGTCGCCGATCACGGCCGTCCTGTGCCTGCTGGTCGGCGCCGCCACTGCCCTGTGCGCGCCCGCGCGTCTCGCGCCGCGGGCCCGTGACGCGGCGATGGCGCTGAACGCGGTCGCCGCCATCACGGCCGCCCTCGTCCTCGTCCTGAGGACTCGCGGCGTGTATCTGCCGTGGGAACACCTCGGGTTGTCCATTTCCGGCTCGGTCAACAACGCGCCGATCGGCTATACCTCGTGGGCCACGGCGCTGAGTTTCCTGGCGTTGAGCGGTGCGCTGCTGACGTGGTTGGCGCGGCTCGAAGGCTGGTCGACTCCGTGGTTCGTCACGGCCGTCGGCTCCCTCGTCGGCGGCTCGGGCACCGGCTTGGTGATCGTCAATCTGTTCATTGGCGGTTCGCTCTATCGCAGCGGCGCCGTGCCCCCCTCGATCA
>CAYHEX010000436.1:0-2727 GCA_964355365.1 uncultured Solibacteraceae bacterium
AGGCCCTCGAGCGGGCCGCGGAACCCGGTGCCGAACATTGCATCGACGATGATGTCGCTGCCCACCACATCAGTGGAATGGAGTTCCCAGGCCTGCGCGTCGACGATCTCGACGACGTCAATGCCCATCTGCCGGGCCGCTGACAGATTCGCGCCGGCGGCACCCTTCATGCCGTTTCCGCCCAGCAAATACACGCCGACGTCCACGTGATGCTCCCGCAGGGTGCGCGCAATCACGAGGCCGTCTCCGCCGTTGTTGCCGCGGCCGCACAGGATCGCGACTCGCGACGTCGGCATGTCGCTGAACGACGACTCCATCGCCGCCACCACCTGCCGGCCCGCGTTCTCCATCAGCACTGCGGCGGGAATGCCAATGTCGTCGATGGTGCGCCGATCGGCTTCGCGCATCTGCGCGGTGTTCAATACTCGCATCGCGATTCGGAGCGTATCGCTTGCCGCGCGCCAGCGCAATTGCCGATCTGTGGCTGCGATATGCTTTCGGCATGTTGGCTGGCGTCGTCAGTGTGAACGGCCGGATCACCAGCGCGGCCGAGGCGGTCGTGCCGGTGTTCGATCACGGGTTTGTCTATGGCGAGGGTGTCTACGAGACGCTGCGGACCTACCGCCGCGAGCCGTTCGAGTTCGCGGCGCACATGGCGCGGTTACGCCGATCGGCGGAGATGATCGCACTGCCGGTGCCGATGAGCGACGCGGATCTGCGAGCCGAGGTCGATCGCACTGCCGCGGCGTACGCGGGATCGGCCGGCGCTGCAGCGGAGGAGTTCTACATCCGCCTGCTCCTCACCCGCGGGGTCGGCGATCTCAGTTACAGTCTTGCCGCGACGCCTGCGCCGACGCTGGTCGTCATCATCAAGCCGTTGAAGCCGTTTCCGGCCGCCAATTATACGAACGGCATCAAGGTCGCGCTCGTTGACATCCGGCGCAATCACGTCACGGCGCTGAACCCGCTGATCAAGTCGAACAACCTGCTCAATAACGCGCTGGCCATGCAGGAGGCCTATCGGCGCGGCGCGGACGAAGCGGTGATGCTGAACCAGGACGGCCAGGTCACCGAGTGCTCGCAGTCGAACATGTTTGTCGTCACACATGGCGCGCTGGCGACTCCCCCGCTGTCGGCCGGCTTACTGCCGGGAATCACTCGTCAGGTCGTCTTGGCGTTGGCCGCCCGCCTGGGCATTCCCGGCGGCGACCGTCAGTTGTCCGCGGCTGACGTCATCAATGCCGACGAAGTGTTCATCACGAGCACCACGCGCGAGATCACGCCGGTGACCTCGATTGACAGCGCGGCCGTCGGTTCCGGCGTGCCGGGACCGGTGACGCAGCGGTTGATGGCGGCGTTTCGTGCCAACTGTTGACCATTATTGTTGACCATGTTAGCGTTTGGCCATGGACGCGATGACGATCTCGAAGTTCAAGGCCCAGTGCCTGTCGGTGATGGATCGCGTGCGTCGGACCGGCCGGCCCGTCCGCGTCACGCGCTACGGCCGGCCGATCGCCGATGTGGTGCCGTCGGCGCCGGTGACGCATGACGTCCGGACGCTGGGCTTCCTGAAAGACACCACCACGATCACCGGCGATCTGATCGCGCCGGCCGCCGCCACCAGCGACTGGAACGCCCTCAAGTAGTCATGCGCCTCTTGCTCGACACACACATCATCGTGTGGGCCGTGTCCGGCGCGGTCGAGCTCGAACCGCGGGTGGCCGCGCTCATCACCGACACGCGCAACGAACTCTGGATGTCGGCCGTCAGCGCATGGGAACTGGCGATGCTGGCGGAACGCGGTCGGATCGACGTGCGACCCGATGCTGATCGATGGATCGCCGCGGCGGTCGCGGGGCTGAGTCTTCGAGAAGCGCCACTCACGTCGGCCATTGCGCTCGAAAGCCGTCGGCTGGTGCTGCCCACTCAGGATCCCGCCGACCGCTTCATCGCGGCCACGGCGCGCGCGCACGAGTGCGCGTTGATCACGGCTGACGCCGCACTGCGCCGCATTGCTGGTGTGCGCGTCGTCTTCTGCCGGCGACCGAAGCAGCAGCGGTAGGTGCCACGGGCGCACACCGCGCACGCTGCTGAGCGGTGCTGCGCTTTCAGATTCCGTGACGGACGGACTCCCGGCAGCGACTCACTTGTTGAATCGGAAATTCGTGAGGTCGCAGTCCTGCATGACGTATTGACGGGTCTCCAGGCGCAGCTTGTGGTCGCGCTTGGCCTGCGTTTCACCGCCGGCTTCGATGACGTCCGCAAAGCCGATGATCTCGGCGCGGATGAAACCCTTCTCGATATCGGTGTGAATGGCGCCGCCGGCTTCCGCCGCGGTCGCGCCCTTCTTGATCAGCCACGCGCGGTTCTCGGCGCCGCCCACGGTCAGGAAGCTGATGTAGCCGCCTTCGGCCACGACACGAGGCAGGAACGCGTCGAAGCGCTCGACGTCCTCGGGTGTCGCGACGACGATCGGTTTCGTCGTGGCAAACGCATGCGCGCCAACCACCTGCAGCTCCTCGGGCGTCAGACCGGCCGCGGAAATTACGTTGTCGCTCTCGAGGCACGCTCGGATCTTCTCGAGCACCACTCGCTCGGCCTCGTCCGGGTTCCGCCCCAGACGAGTCTCCACCAACTCGAGGTCTTGCAGGATGAGATCGGGTCGGCCGCTGGGCGAGACCGCCATCGCATCCGCCGTGAGCGCCTCGGCTTCGCCGACGACATCGA
>CAYHEX010000437.1:0-2706 GCA_964355365.1 uncultured Solibacteraceae bacterium
GTGGGAGCGCTGAACGGCCTGATCCTTCCGTTGTCGCTGGGCGTCATGCTCGTGGCGGCCAGTCGCCGGAGCGTGGTGGGCGATTACCGCCATCCGGTGGCGCTGACCGTAGGCGGCGCGGTGGTCGCGTTGTCGATGGCCTGGTTGAGCGCGCAGACGCTGATACGCGAGTTGCCTGCGCTCGTGCGGTAAACGCACACGGCCGGTAAGTTGCCCTGATCACCAGCACGGAGCGGACGATGACGGCATCCCCATTCGGCAACCACTTGCGCGCCATTCTGGTGCGCGATCTGCGCGCCCTGCGCCGCGAGATCGAGGCCTATCCCGACGACGCATCGGTGTGGGCCGTCCCCGAGGGCATATCGAACGCCGCCGGCACGCTGGTGCTGCATCTCGTGGGCAACCTGCGCAGCTACGTGGGCCGCATCATCGGCGGCGACGCCTACGAACGCGACCGTCCGCGCGAGTTTTCGTCGCGGGATCTGCCGCGCGCCGAACTGCTGCACGACATCGACCAGACGATCGCCGCCGTGGATCGCGCGCTGCCGAACATCACGGCCGAGGCGTTGGCGGCCGAGTTTCCGGTGGCCATTGGCGCGGTGATGGTCAACACGCAGGACTTTCTGCTCCACGCCGCGGTGCACCTGGGCTATCATCTGGGTCAGGTGGACTATCACCGGCGCATCGTCACCCGCTCTGGCGTCACGGTAGCGACGATCGCGCCCGCGGAGTTGTCCAGCGCCAGCCCCGTGGCCACCGCATGATTCGCGCGCCTCGCGACTGGACCTTTCGCGGGCGGCCGGGGGGCGAGTGGCTCTTTCTGGTGGCGTTCGGCGCGCTCGGCGTGAACGCCATTCACAACGGACTCACCGCAGACTTTCACGGGGTGCGCCAATTCTCGGTACAAGCGGCAAACGTCGTGTTTGGTCTGTCGGCGCTGGGCGTCGTGGTGGCGATTGTGACCGGACGACGCTACGGAATTTCGCTGCTCTGGGTCTTTGCCGGTGGCACGCTGTACGCCGCGACGATGGCCGCGTGGAGTTACGGCGGCGAGTCATTGCTTGGCGCCGCCAATGCGTTCGTCGCCGTGCTGCTCGTGGACGTGGGCCTGCTCTGGTACGGCACGCGACGGCTGCACGCCGCGATCACGCAGCAGCGATGGCCGGCGCTGATGGCTGACCACGCCGCGGCGGCCGACGAATTCGTCGAGGCCATCAGCGCGCTGACGGGTGCGGAGTGGACGGTGCGGCCGTCCCCGGAGGCGTGGTCGGCCGCGGAGATCACGGAGCATCTGGCGCGGACGTATTCGCAGTATGCCGGCGAGGCGCGCGGCAAGAACTCGCTGCGCATTCGCCTGGGGCTGGTGAAGCGCACGCTGGCGCGCATCGTCGTGAAACCGCGCCTGCTGGCGGGCGCCGCCTTTCCCAAGGCCCGCGCCCCGCGCGAACTGCGGCCCAGCAGCGGGCCGGCCACGCCCGCCGACGGCGTTGCCCTGTTTCGCGCCACCGGAGGAGCCTGCCTGCGGGACCTCGAGATCCTGCACGTGCGCAGGCCGCACCGCCGGCTGGTGCATCCGTACCTCGGCGCGCTGCCGCTGTACGAACTGGTATTGTTTGCCGCGCAGCACATTCGCCATCATTGCCGCCAGCTTCCGAGGAGAATCCATGACGTCGCGCCGTGATGCCCTGAAGACCCTGGCCGCGCTCGCGGCCGCAGGCCTGCTCCCCCGCGCCGCGCGCGCCCTGCCGTGGAGCGCCGAGTCCATCAAGTACGTGGGCGTGCAGCTCTATACGGTGCGCGCAGCCATGGGCGTCGACGTGGCAGCCACGCTGAAGGCGGTGGCCAAGCTCGGCTACCGCGAGGTGGAGTTCGCGGGCTACTTCAAGCATTCGCCGGCCGATATCCGCCGGATGCTCGACGACAACGGCCTCACGTCGCCGTCGACCCATCTGGCCCTGACCGACCTGCAGCAGGGGTTCGACGCCACCGCCGACGCGGCGCACGTCGTGGGGCACAAGTACCTGACGGTGGCGTGGCTCGATGCACGCGACCGCACCTCACTCGACGCCTGGAAGAAGCTGGCCGACGCGTTCAACACCGCCGGCGAACGGGCCAAGCGCGCCGGCTATCGCTTTGCCTATCACAACCACGACTTCGAGTTCACGCCGGTCGAGGGTCAGGTGCCCATGGACATCCTGCTCGCGCGCACCGACCCCGCCCTGGTGACGTACGAGATGGACCTGTACTGGGCGGTCAAGGCCGGCTACGACCCGCGCACGTACTTTGCGCGCTTCCCCGGGCGCTTCGAACTGGTGCACGTGAAGGACTCCAAGGGCGCGCCGGCCCACACGATGACCGAGGTCGGCTCTGGATCGATGGACTGGAAGGGGATCTTCGCGCAGCACCGGAAGGCGGGGATCCAGCACTACTTCGTGGAGCACGACGAGCCCGCCGACCCGATGGACAGCATCCGGGTGAGCTACAACTATCTCAAGGCGCTGACGTTCTAGTCGGGGTCTCGCCTGCGCTCGCCTGGCCCTGGTTGTTTACCACGGAGACCGGAGTTGCACAGAGGGCCACGGAGTACGGCAACAGCAACAATCAAAGGGGTCGCGGCGGACAGTACTCTCCGCCACGACCCCTTTTGAGTTGTTGCAGTACTCCGTGGCCCTCCGTGAACTCCGGTCTCCGTGTTGAAGGAACGAA
>CAYHEX010000438.1:0-2705 GCA_964355365.1 uncultured Solibacteraceae bacterium
TGAGTTACACTTTCCATTCGATGACGTGTCCGAATTGCGGGAATAGCGAGAACTTCTTGGTCAAGACCCTGCAGATGCACCTGCTGCGCGTATCGGCCGGCCAGATGCAGCCACCGCAGGAAGAAGGGCGTCCCGCGCTCTTCGAGGTCCTGTGTGACGAGTGTGAGAACACCATTGATCTCGATACGCTCGATGATGCGACGCGCCGGGATCTGATGGTTTCGCTCGGCGTGCGGTAGCGCCGGCGCGCGAGTGATGCGCCAACACATCGACGTGCTGGGCCTATTGCACACGGTGTGGGGCGTGTTCGGCGTTCTGTCCGGGCTGTCGCTGGCGATTCTGGCGACCGGCACCCACGCAGCACTGGCGGTCTCTGGCACCATCGGCGGCGCTCCGCGCGCGGCCGTGTGGCTCATGAGCGTGACGGCTGTGGGCATGATCGCGTTCGGGGCGGCCTGGTTCGCGCTGGGTCGTCGGTTGCGAAGGCACGAAGCCCGCGCTCGCCAACTGGCGATTGCGCTGGCCATACCCAATCTGCTTGTCATCCCGTTTGGCACGGCCTTGGGCGTTTACACCTTCTGGGTGCTGCTGAACAACGACGCCCGCACCCTCTTCGGCTGGCCCATCCGGGGCACGTCGGCATGACATCTCCGGCCGGCGATTCACCGTCTACGACCGGACTCCCCTCCAACATCGTCGCGGTGCTGGCCTATCTGTTCGGCTGTATCGGCGGCATCGTGCTGCTCCTCATCGAGCGCCGGGACGGCTACGTGCGCTTCCACGCGATGCAGTCCACCCTCACGTTTCTGATCATTCTGGTGGCGGCGCTCATCGCCGGCAGCGTCCCGGTGGCGGGTTGGCTGTTCAGCGGACTGCTGTCCTTTGCCGCGGGCATCCTCTGGCTCGTGCTGATGTTCAAAGCGTTCACGGGACAGCGCTATAAATTGCCCTACATCGGGGAAATGGCCGAGCGCCAGATTCGATAGAATCCCTACATGAGTTCATTGTCAGAAGCCGCAGTGCTGGACGCGCTGCGCGCGGTGAAAGATCCCGACCTCCACAAAGACATCGTTGCGCTCAATTTCGTGAAGAGCGTGAAGATCGACGGCTCGCGTGTCGCGCTCGTGATCGAGCTGACGACGCCGGCGTGTCCCGTGAAAGATCTGATGCGCGATCAGGCCCGCGCCTGCGTGCTCGCGATCGGTGCCTCTGAGGTGGATATTGAGATGACCGCGCAAGTGCGTTCGGTCTCGCGCCACGAGGGCAACACGTCGCCGGTTCCGGGGGTCAAGAACATCATCGCGGTTGGCGCAGGCAAGGGCGGCGTCGGCAAGACGACGGTGGCGGTGAACCTGGCCGTGGCGCTCTCGAAGTTCGGCAGCAAGGTCGCGATCATCGACGGTGACCTCTACGGACCGAATATTCCGATGATGCTCGGCCTGTCCGCCGAACTGCACACCGACGACGGAAAGATCGTGCCGGCGGAACGCTACGGCATTCAGGTCGTGTCGATGGCGTTTCTCACGCCGGACGACGCGCCGGTGATCTGGCGCGGACCGATGCTGCACGGCGCGATTCAGCAGTTTTTCCGCGAAGTGAAGTGGACCAACATCGACTATCTCATCATCGACATGCCGCCCGGCACGGGTGACGTCGCGCTGAGTCTGAGTCAGAGCGTGCCGGTGGCCGGCGCGGTCGTGGTCTCGACGCCGCAGAATGTGGCGCTCGCGGATACGAAGCGCGCGGTGGCGATGTATCGCAAGCTGAACATCCCCGTCATCGGCATTCTCGAAAACATGAGCCACTTCATCTGCCCCGACTGCGGTCGCGAGAGCGATCTGTTCGGCAAGGGCGGTGCGGAAGCGCTGGCGGTGCAGATGTCGGTGCCGTTCATGGGCGCGGTGCCGCTCTACGAGCCCGTGCGTCGCGGCGGCGACAGCGGCGTGCCCATCGTGATGGCGGAACCGGAATCCCCCGCGGCCAAGGCCTTCGTGGCGGCCGCGGAGCGCGTGGCGCAGCAGGTGTCGATTGCCTCGTACGCGCGCAAAGTTATACCGATGACGGCCGTTTGACTCGTCCAGAGTCCAACGTCCAAGGTCCAATGACACTTGCGTTTGAAAAACTGACGCTCGCCAATGGTCTGACCGTGCTCGTGCACGAGGATCATCACACGCCGATCGCCGCGGTCAGCGTGTGGTATCACGTCGGTTCCAAGAACGAGCGGCCCGGTCAGACCGGGCTGGCACATCTGTTCGAGCACGTGATGTTCGAAGGATCTGAGCACGTCACCCACGGTTTCTTCGAACCACTGCAGCGGGCTGGCGGCACGCTGAACGGGTCGACCAGTTCCGATCGCACCAACTACTGGGAAGTGGTGCCGACCGGTTCGCTCGAGCTGGCGCTGTGGATGGAGTCGGACCGCATGGGTTACCTGCTGCCCGCCCTCACCGAGGAGAAGTTCGCGAACCAGCGCGAGGTGGTGCTGAACGAGCGCCGGCAGAACTACGAGAACCGTCCGTACGGCATGGCCGGCATGGCGCTGTCGGCGGCGATGTTCGCGCCGGACCATCCCTATCACTGGCCGACGATCGGCGCGCCGGCCGACCTCGTCGCGGCCTCGCTGGACGACGTGCACGCGTTCTTCAAGACGTTCTATCACCCCGCCAACGCCTCGCTGGCGCTGGCCGGCGACCTCGAAACCGGGC
>CAYHEX010000439.1:0-1274 GCA_964355365.1 uncultured Solibacteraceae bacterium
CGCATCCAGTGCATTTTCGTCGGCTTCTTCACTGAGCCCAGCGCGTCGGCCACCAGCGCCCGAATGTCGCCGTCCTTCCACTCGTTCACCAGCCCCATGCGGCGCAGCAGGTTCCGCACGGCCGCGACGATCTTCTGCATCACGCCACGCGGCAGGTTATCGGCGCCCATGTCGGCCAGCACTTCCTCGGCCGCGCGCACGGTCGAAAGGCCCTCTTTGCTCATGCGCCCCTTCACTTTCGCGCGGAAACCCTCGTTGCTGGCGTAGATGTCGAGCAGCAGCGGGTCGAGCTGAGAGCCGAGCACACCGCGCAGTCCATGATGGGTCGCTTCGTGCAGCAGCACCCAGCCGGCGTGCTCCACGCTTTTCAGGTGGCCGGCGAACAGGTAGATTTCGCCGTTGTGCCAGGCGCCGGCCACGTCGTTCTGTGCACCGGCTCGCTCGATGTCGGCCAGCAGCTCGGTTGGTGCCTGATTCACGTTCTCCAGCACATGCACCGGCGGCGCACCGCGGAAGACGGAGCGGTGCTTCTCGGCGACGGCGCGGGCGTCTTCGGGTTTGATGCCAGTATCGAAGCCGGCGCGGGACAAGAACGTGGTTCCAGTCCTGGTGTTCTCGCCGCGCTCAGCCAAACTCAACATCGTCGCGCCATCGTCAACAATTATGTCGAGCATGCGCACATCCGCAAGCGACAATGCCTCGCCGACGTTTTGCGCGGCGCTCTCGAATGCCCGCTGCGATGTTCCAGGGGGAGCGTAGGCAATCGCGGCAGCCGCGTTCGAGCGGCCTACGGCACGCATCAAGGCGGCCATGCCGGTATTGACGTCGCCGGTGCGGAGTCTTGACATCTGCGCGATCGACATCGGCCACCACCCTATTGGCCGATGCCGCGGGTCCATGACGATCACGCCTGTCTCGCCTGGCTTGAGATTTCTGAAGAACGCGCGCACTGCTGCCGGTGAACTCAGTGGATCGCTGGAGGTTTCCTGCTTGACCACTACGCGCTCGATAATCGGCAGCGTGAAGCGAGGTTCGCCGGGCTCAATCTGAATCCGCGTATTTTGATTGCCGTCTGGCCCAATGTCCGTCGTTGCGTTCTTTGCGATTACCAGATGGCCGCGCAGTGTCACGCCAATGTCAGGAGTCAAGGCGGACTGCAGTGCTTTCGTGAGCGTTCGGTCTGCATTCGAGGCTTCGGCAATGCCGCTCGGGTGCTGGTGTGCGATCCACACGCTCTTGATGCCCGGCGTTTGATAAATGACGGACCAAAGCTC
>CAYHEX010000439.1:1284-2703 GCA_964355365.1 uncultured Solibacteraceae bacterium
CACGCTGGTCTGAGATACCGTCCCGGCGAACAGGTCGAAAAACGCGATCGGCTTGTCGTTCTTATCCAGGCCGAGCGCCTGGAAACGCTCGCGCGGCGAGCGATTCAGATCTTGGAAAACGTTGGCTGCCTGGCCGGCGGTGCGGATGCGAGCAAAGGCGACTTTGCGCTTGCCGATCCGTTCCGGCTCTACGACGACTGTTTCGAGCCTTTGGACCGGCGTGCCCGGTATCTGGGAGGCGGTGTGTAGGTCGAGTTGGCCCGTGGCGGCCGGTGTCCCGCTCGTTTCAGACCTTCCTTCTGTTTGGCGTACTTCATAGCCAGCAGTATAGGACGACTCTGGTGACCTTGCTGTGTTTTCGTCATCTGCCGCCGCCTTGTCCTCCGGCCCCTGACTTGCCGCTACCACGAACTCAGCGCGGGCGTCCTCGGGCTTGATGCCAAGGCTGAATGGAGACCTGGAAAATGGCTGATCGTCAGCGGGTATCTGCGTTTTGGAATCGACTGAATTATTCAGCAACCCGCCCGATCGATTGATCTGCGTCGGCAGGCCAATCTGATGTGCCATATCGAGCAATTCCGTTGCTGGCAAGTTGAGTAAATCATCGGTGATCCGCAGCACTTCAGACAGGGCCGTGTCCGCCTCTACCGGAAGACCAAGGAATTTACGAACGGCAGCGACGAATGAAGTCCACAAGCTGCGGCTCTTGTAGGGTACGCCTTCAAGATATTCTTGAAATGGCCTGTTTGTGAGCGCCCATGCAAGCACCTCTCCCTCATTTTGAACTGAGTTGTTCAAACGCAAATATATTGACCGATCAAACGGAGTTAACTTGTTTTCGTCTCTGCCGGACTCGATGAACTTCTTATTGAAGTGACCAACTATCGCGTTCGATACGTCGTGCAGATCAAGGAAATTCTGCGCCAGTGTTTTCCCTGATGCGATGCGTCTATTCCCGACATAGAGCGCAGTTTGTGTGGCGGCGTGAAGCAACTCATGCAAAACCGTTTCATATGAAGTCCCGACGTATCCGCCAACATCTGCACCCTGCAACCAAACATGAGAAACATCCGATCCATTCGGCCTGAATACCATTCCTCGCGTTCCGATCAACTCGCCAGGCACCATGTCTCCGACGTGTGAGACGTGAAGCTCAAACTTCATGCCCGCAGCGCGCAGCAACTGCAATTGGTTCAGCACGCGTTTGCCAATTAGCCGGTAATCTTCGGATGGCGATCTCTCGGCAATAAACCTTGCTGCGTCAATTACCGATTTGCCTTCAATTGCAGATTGAACGGCCTCCGCTTCTTCCTTTGTTGGGTCAACAATCGGGCTATAGTTTTTGTCTTGCTCGGCCCGGCTGAACATCGCCACGCCTTTGTCGGTTTCGCGGGTCTGTAATTCGCCCACGAACTTGTC
>CAYHEX010000440.1:0-2699 GCA_964355365.1 uncultured Solibacteraceae bacterium
GCCGAACCCCGCCTTCAGCCCGATCGGGACATGCAGCAGGTCGCTGTCGCCGATCGGATGCTCGACGGTGCAGGCGTAGCCGATCGAACGCAGGTACTCCGCCAATCGGATGACCGTTTCCCCGAGCGTGAAGTAGATGCGCAGACACTCGATCGCAGACTCGCGTGATGGAACCACCTGGAACGCGCGCCACTGCATCCGTTGCCCGAGCGCAATCGCGTACCGTTCTGTCACGGTGCGCCCGCGGTACACGTCGCTCGGCTCGATCTCGCAGATGCCGACGATGTCCGCGCCGAACTCGAGCGCTTTGGCCTTGAGGTGGCTCGCCGCGGCGGCCGGAGAGGAAAAGGCAAGCTGCTGCGGGTTGATCGCACCCGTGAAGCGCGGCTCCTGCTCGGTGTGGATCTGCTGCAGGTACTCGCCGACCTTGTCGATCTGCATCGAGCGGCCGCCCACACGCGCGTACCATTCGTCCCACGCGAAGGCAGGCGGCGCCTCACGCCGCATGGAGTTCGCGTCGGACATGTCTAACGAGGCGCCTGCGGAGGTGTGGCTGGCAGCGCGGCGCTGTAGCCGTGTTCGGCCACCATGCCGGCGCGCTCGCGGTAGCTCTCTACGTCGGTCGGCGCCCAGGTGCCGAGGCCGTCCACGTAGCGATTGAACATGCAGAATGCGGCCGCGATGAGCACCGTGTCGTGAATCTCGACGTCGGTCGCCCCTTCCTGCTTTGCGCGCTCAATATCGTCGGTGCGAACGAACTGTCCGCCTTGCTGCACGCGCTCGGCGATCGCGAGGAGCGCCTTGAGCTTGGGCGAGATGGCCGCGTCGGCGGGGTTCTCGACCGCGGCGGCCACCAGAGCGTGGTCGCCACCGAGATGGCAACCGGCAATGGCCGAGTGGCTGGCGTAGCAGTAGGCGCACTGGTTCAGCCTCGACACGCGCGCGGCGATCAGCTCACGCTCGCCGGGCGTCAGCGTATTCGGCGCGTGGAGCAGCGCATCGGCCAGCGCGCTCAGCGGACCGGCGGTCTCCGGGCGAAACACCAGCAGAGACCGGATGCCCGGCAGGCCTTCAGGTACACGAATATGGGTCAAGGCGAGCGAGATTAGCGAAGCGGAACAGCTCGCGCAATAGTGCGAACGGGCTAGCTGGCGTCGGCGCTCGTGTGCCGGTCAGCCCCTCTTCGCGAGGCCGTTCAGGAACTCGACGCGCTCCATGCCGGAGAGCGACGGCTCGAGCCTGCGCATCACACGGCGGTTGCCGAGTTCGAGCGGCAGCATGGTCGCAACGCCACGCTCGCCGTACTCGCCGTTGAGCACGGTGGTGGCGTAGATGTGCCGACGAGCGCCGAAGAGCAGGCCCTCAACGATCATGGTCGTCGCCGCGCCGATCGCGTGGGGCTTTGGCGGCCAGAGCTTCTTGAGCGTGTCGCCCACCGCCAGCATGCGATGCGCGGGCATTGCCGCGGAGAGCAGCGACCCGCCGAGCGTTGCGGACGTCCAGCCAATCGTGAACGCGGGCGGGCGGCCGACAACGGCGGCGGCGATGTCGACGCCGGTGGCGTTCACTTCGAGCGCGACGAGCGCGCGAAGGCCGCTGTGAATCGCGCCGGCAGCCGAGCCGACGATCGAGTCGGGTGCGATGCCGGCTTCGCGAACGGCCGCTTCCATCAGCCAATTCTGCTTGGGGCCGGCGAACACGATCGGCGCCTTCGATCCGGCGCGGACCAGCTGCTTCACTATGGCGAGACCGCGCTCGCCCTCCCATTCGCCGTCGGTGACGGCATCGGCGATCACGATCAGATCGGAGTTGACCGCGTCGAGCACATCGCCGCGGCCGCTGACGATCGTGTCGAAGCCCTCGATCGGGCCGGTCTGGCGGATGTCGAGCGCTTTGCCCGCGGCAACGCTCGCGGCGGCATCAACGAGGCGCACATCCCGCACGCGGGCCCGGCGGGCGAGAGCGAACGCCACGGCCGAGCCGATTTCTCCAGCGCCGATGATCGCAACCACGGACATCGGTCAGAATCGTAGCAGAGGTATCTGATGAACGCGCTGGTGACGGGTGGGACGAAGGGCATTGGGTTTGCGATCGCGGAGGCCATGCTGGCCCTGGGCGGAAAGGTGATGATCACCGGTCGGGACGAGAGCCGCGTGCAGTCGGCGCTCATGTTGCTGGCCAAGTCCTGTGCGCCCGGCGCGCAGGTGATCGGCGCCGCGGTGGACGTGCGGAATCGCGAGGGCCTGGAGGCCGCGATCGATCGCGCCGCGGCCACGTTCGGCACGCTCGACACGCTCATCAACAACGCCGGCGTCGGCTCGTTCATCGACGTCGAGAACATGACCGACGAGGCGTGGCATCAGGTCATCGACACCAACCTGACGGGCGTGTTCTATGCCACGCGCGCGTCGATTCCACACCTCAAGCGCGCCGGCGGTGGGTGGATCATCAACATCGCCAGCCTGGCGGGCCGCAATTACTTCGCGAATGCGGCGGCGTATTGCGCGTCGAAGGCGGGACTTGTGGCCTTCAGCGAAGCCGGGATGCTCGAGGTCCGCAACGACAACATCCGCGTCAGCGTCGTCATGCCGGGGCCCGGGGCGACGGGGCTCGCACACCCGGCGAAGGACGAAGACGAAAGCTGGAAGCTCACGGCGGAGGACATCGCCGAAGCCGTGATGGAGCTACTGCGGCATGCG
>CAYHEX010000441.1:0-2675 GCA_964355365.1 uncultured Solibacteraceae bacterium
GCGACAGAGACACGCGCCCCGAGCGGCAACGCCGGCGAAAACACCACTTCAATCGTCGCTTCCACGACATGCGCGAGTTCACGCACGTTGCCCGGCCAGTCGTACGCGCGGAGCCGTTCGAAGAACTCCACGGTCAGCCGCTTCGACGAGCCAAAGCGCTCGTTGAACGCACTCACGAAGTGCGCGGCGAGCCGGTCGATGTCGGCGCGCCGCTCGCGGAGCGGCGGCATCGTGACGCTGATGGTGCTCAATCGGTAGTACAGGTCTTCACGAAAGAGTCCCTGCCGGACCATCGCCACCAGATCGCGGTTGGTGGCGGCGAGCACACGCACATTGATCTTCCGCTCGGTGGTGGCGCCGACGCGCCGGAATGTCGAGGTATCGAGCACCCGCAGCAGCTTGACCTGTGTGGCCAAACTCACTTCGCCGATTTCATCGAGGAAGACCGTGCCGCCGTCGGCCACTTCGAACAGTCCGGGCTTCATCCGTTCCGCGCCAGTGAATGCGCCGCGTTCGTGACCGAACAGTTCGCTCTGGAGCAGCGTCTCCTGGAGAGCCGCGCACTCCACGACGACGAACGGCTTCTTCGAGCGCTGGCTGCGCGCATGCACGAGCTTGGCGACCATCTCTTTGCCGGTCCCGGTTTCACCGGTGATCAGGACGCTGGAGTCGGTGGGCGCGACGCGCGCGATCAGGTCGATGATGCGCTTGAATTCGGGGCTGTCGCCGACAAATGCGCTGCCCAGGTCAGGTGGCGTCAGGCCGCGCTCGAGCAGGTTGGCGCGCTGCTGCAGTGCCTGACGCTCCATCGCGCGCTGCAGTCGCACCTGCAATTCGTCGAGCGGACACGGCTTGGACAGGTAGTCGAACGCGCCGAGCCGAATCGCTTCAATCGCGGTGTCAATCGTGCCGTGCCCGGTGAGCATGATGACGTTGGCGGACGGTTGGCGCTCGCGGACAACCGCGAGTACGTCGAGGCCGCTCATGTCCGGCAGTTGGAGGTCGAGCAACACGATGTCTGGTGCGATCTCGTTCAGCGCCGCGATCGCCTCCCGCCCGGTCGCCGCCGGCACGACCCGGAACTTGAGCCGCTGCAGTTCGCGGCCCAGCGCACGCGAAAACGACGCGTCGTCGTCCACAAAAAGGATGCAAGGCTCGGCTGCCGAGTTCATGCGGTCTTCATCTCGGCCGCCGCAGCCGCGCGCGGCAGCGTGACGTCGAACGTGGAGCCGACGCCCAGGGTGCTCTCGACGCTGATCTCGCCGGCCCAATGGCGCACGAAGTCGCGCGACAGGAAGAGACCGAGGCCGGTGCCGCCGCGCCGCAGGCTGAAGAAGGGCTCGAAGATGCGCTGTTGATCCGCCGTCGCGATACCGCACCCGCGGTCGATCACCCGTACGTGCACGTCCGAGTCGGTCGCCAGTTGCAGCGTGACGGTGGAGCCGGCCGGGCTCGACTGAATGGCGTTCAAAACCAGATTGATCAGCACGTGCTGCAACTCACTGTCGTCGGCGCGGACATGCAGATCCCCTTCACCGATGATGACGGCGAGGCGGACGCCATGCTCGCGGGCGGTGGGATCGACCAGTCGCGCCACGGCCGCGACCGTGTTCGACAGATGCACAATGTCCGCGTGGCCGGTCTGTCCCCGAGACAACCGGAGGAAGTGCTGTGTAATCCCGCGACAACGGAGCACCTGCTCGCGTGCGGTTGACGCGCTTTCGCCGAGCTGGGCCTTGTCGATGGGCCCGTCGCCGCTCTCGGCCATATCTCGCAGGATGCCTTCCACGCACATGAGGGTCGTGGCGAGTGGCGTGTTGATTTCGTGCGAGAACCCCGAGGCCAGCATCCCCAGCGACGCCAGACGATGCGACTCGGCCATTCGTGCTTCGCCGGCGCGCCGGTCCGTGATGTCTCGCCAGACCTCAACCACCTGCAGTGGCTGGCCGTTGGGGCCGACGACGGGCGAGGCATGCACTTCTTCCCACCGGGTGCCGCCGTCAGGCAGGCGGCGTTCCATCAGCCGGGCCTGCCGGGTCGCGGTCTGAAGGCACGCCACGGTGGGGCAGCTCGTGGTGGTGCACATGCCGTCGCCACCCAGCGTGTCGCACGAGCAGCCGACGGTGGTATTCCGTGTCGTGCCGGTCCGTGCGAGGAATGCGTCGTTGGCGGCGATGACGTGCCGATCCCTGTCGAGCACGACGATGCCGTCGTCGATGCTGTTGATGACGGTTTCCAGGCGGCGTTGCTGTGAGTTGAGCTGTGTCACCAGCCCGGTCATGGCATCGGCCATCGTGTTGAACTCGCGTGCGAGCCACGAGATGGTGTCGCGGCCCTCGGCCGGCACGCGGCGTTCCAGATCGCCGGCGGCAATCAGCCGCGCGGTCGTTTCGAAGCGGCGCAGCCGTTGGAGCACGCCGACGCGAACGACCAATGCGATGCCGGTGATGAGGAGCAGGGCCAGGCCGCCGCTGGCGGCCACAAGCCCGCGCAGGTCTGAGTTCATCTCCGCGCGTACGGCGCCGGTGTTGGTGTCGAGGATCAGAATGCCGTTGATGCGATGCGTGGGGTCGTGGCAGGTGTAGCACTCGGCGCGGTTGTGCACCGGAATGACCGTGCGCAGGATGTCGCCGCCCCGGGTGTCGATCACGCGGCTGGTGGCGCGCTGCGCCGGC
>CAYHEX010000442.1:0-2669 GCA_964355365.1 uncultured Solibacteraceae bacterium
GAGCGGTGCGCAGGGGGGGGGGGGGGTCCGGTCGGGTGCGGGCAGGGGCGGACGGGTGCGAGCGGGTGCGGAATCTAGTTCGCGAGCGTGACGACAGCTTCGTAGCCGACGACGTGACCTTCGTCGTGTAGCGTGGCGGTGAGGTGGTCTTCGACCATGCGATAGGCGCCGGTCCCTACGTGGCGGAGGCGATAGCTCCTCGACTGCGGTGCGCCCGAGATAATCCCCTGCGCCGTGGTCTGCACGAAGTCGTCGCGATCGTCCGGATGAATCGCCTCGGTCCACGCGCCCGGATGCGCAACGATCTCGGCGGCGTCGAGGCCGATCAGCGCCGCGCACGCATCGCTGACGAACTCCAGCAATCCGACCGGCGGTTCACCGACAAAAACGACGCGATAGGCGACGCTCATCGTCCGATCACCGGATGAACCAGGCCGATGGGGACGCCGGCGCCGACGGGAGTTCGAAGTTTGCCTGGATGGCCGCCATGAACGTCTCCGCCATCTTGCGGTAGCCCGCCACCGTCAAGTGCAGGCCATCGTCGCCGATCAGCGTGCTCTCCTGACCGAACATGGCGGTGTGCAGATCCACGAGAATGGCGCCCTGTTGCGCGGCCATCGCGCGGAGGCTGTTGTTGGTCGAGACGATGAACGGACCGGCCGGCGTGCCCAGCCGACCCGCGCGCGTTGGCGGGAAGGTCGCGATCAACACGGCCTTGACGCCGAACGACCTCGCGATCTCGATGTCTTCGCGCAACGCCGGAACAATCAACGCCACCGTCGCGGCATCACCCGAGGTCATTTCGTTCGACCCTTCGAGCAGCAACAGCACATCAGGCACCGGGCCGGCGGCCAACTCGTCGCGCAACCGGCTGGTGTCATCGTCAGCCAAACGGCCTCCGATGCCGCGATTCGACACCCGCGGCGTCTGCCGCGAATATCGCGCGGCCAGCAGGCTCTCCAGGACCGAAGGATAGTTGTTCACCGGATCGACGACACGAACACCGATGGACGAGGTCGACACTTGACCCTCGGTCAGGCTGTCACCGAACGCCAGGTACTTGGTGTATCGAACGAAGACGCTCAGGACGACCGTGATGTTGAAGCCGCACGAGGCGCTGCGGTTGAGGGCGTCCGTCACGATGCAGGAGACCGCGGTTGTTCCGACCGGCAGCGACGCACCGGAAACCACGTTGCACGATGTCGTCAACGGTTGCGCCCCGCCGGCTGTCGTGGGCGCGGCAAACGTCACCACGGCAGTCGCAGACGCCGATGTCTGGGATACGTCGGCGGGACAGCTAATCGTTGGGGCGCCCGGCGTGGGCGTAGGCGGCGTCGGGCCCGACCCGCAGGCCGACGCTCCCCCAAGGGCTGCCAGCAGCGCCCAACGAACCCCGCACGTCAGGTACCCACGCATCTTCAGACGTTGAACTTGAACAACAACACGTCGCCGTCGGCGACCACGTATTCCTTGCCTTCCATGCGATAGAGACCCTTTTCGCGCGCCACGGCCACCGAGCCGCAAGTCACGAGATCGTCATAGGCCACCGTCTCGGCTTTGATGAATCCGCGTTCGAAGTCGCTGTGAATCACGCCGGCGGCCTGGGGCGCAGTATCGCCCGCGTGAATCGTCCACGCGCGTACTTCTTTTTCACCTGCGGTGAAGTAGGTGCGCAGGCCCAGGAGGTGGAACGTGGAGCGGATAAGCGCGCCGAGGCCGCTCTCTTCCACGCCGAGTTCCTTCAGGAACGCGTCGGCCTCCTCCGGCGAAAGGTCCGTCAGATCCGACTCGATTTGCGCGCTGATCACGACAGCTTCGCACGCCAGGTGGGTCTTCACATACTCGCGCACCTTCAACACGTACGGATTCGTGTCCGCGCCGGCCATGTCCGAATCCTTCACGTTACACGCGAAGATCGTCGGCTTGTCGGTCAGCAGGAACGCGCCGGCCGAGAGCGCATGTTCATCGGGCGTGAGTTCGGTGAGCAGTGCGGGTTTGCCGCTGTCGAGCACGGGCTCGATCTTCGCGAGCACGGCGTCTTCAGCCGCGGCGCCTTTCTCGCCCTTCTTGATGTCTTTGCCCAGCTTGTCGCGGCGCTTCTTCAGCGACTCGAGATCCGCCAGGATCAGCTCGGTGTTGATGATTTCGATGTCGCGCACCGGATCCACCGTGCCCGACACGTGATGCACGTCCTCGTCTTCGAAGCAGCGCACGACCTGGACGATCGCGTCCACTTCGCGAATATGCGTCAGGAACTTGTTGCCGAGGCCTTCGCCCTGGCTCGCGCCCTTCACCAGGCCGGCGATGTCGACGAACTCGATCGCTGCGGGAATCACGACGTTGGTCTTCGCGATCTTCTGCAGCTCGTACAGGCGCTTGTCGGGCACCGTGACGATGCCGACGTTGGGATCAATCGTGCAAAACGGATAGTTGGCCGCCTCGGCTTTGCGAGTACGCGTGACGGCATTGAAGAGGGTGGACTTGCCCACGTTGGGCAAGCCGACGATTCCAGCTCTGAGCATTACCCTCTAGGATATCAAGTCCGCCGAGGGCTAGAATCGGGTCATTCGGGGGTCTTTTCTTATGCGCACGATTCGCGTCTTCTGTGGTGGCGTGGCTGCTTTCCTGTTGGTGGCGTCTACTGGCCCGCTCGCCGGCCAGGGTCAGGC
>CAYHEX010000443.1:0-2647 GCA_964355365.1 uncultured Solibacteraceae bacterium
TCGTGGACCTAAAGGTCCACGACTACTTCTCGTGGACCTAAAGGTCCACGACTACGAGTGTCGCCGTCCGTCATTTCTCGCTGCCCAACCGCCAGGGAAGGTCGGCAATCACGTAGGCCATCACCGCGATCGCCGCCGCGTTGTTGGCGGCCTGCTTCGGCGTAATGCGCTCGACCGTGTCCGCCGGCGTGTGGTGAATCAGGAAGTAGTTGGCCGCCGCCAGATGGGACATCATCGGTGCCTTTGCCGCCGTGCCCGCCGGCCCGATGTCCGCGCCACCGCCGCCGTCGCGAATCGGGTCGGCACCGATCGACTTGAGCAGACTGGCAATGGCGGCCACGGTCGCTTTCGCTTTCTCCGGTCCCGTGAAGCCGAAGCCCTCGGGATCGAAGATGCCGCCGTCAGACTCCATGAGCATCACGTGATCCTTGAGTTCGGCGGTGTGGGCGTCGCGGTATCCGTTGCCGCCACGGCCGCCGTTCTCCTCATTCGTGAACAGGACCACGCGCACGGTGCGGCGTGGCTGCAGGCCGAGCTTCTTCATCAGCCGCAACGCGTCCCACGTCACGATGCACCCACCCGCGTCGTCGCTCGCGCCGGCGCTCGGATCCCACGAGTCGAAGTGGCCGCCGACGACGATGACTTCGTTCGGCAGTTCGCGGCCGCGCAGTTCGCCGACGACGTTGTAGCTCTGCGCGTCGGCTTCAAAGTGCGCCTGCATCGAGAGGCGCACGCGGATCTTCACGCCGCGGTCGGCGAGGCGCTGAAAGCGGCTGGCGTCTTCCGCCGGGATCGCGGCCGCAGGAATCTTTGGCGCGTCGTCGGTGTAGACCGTGCTGCCGGTGTGCGGTGTGCGCAGGCCGGTCGGGCCGACCGAGCGCACGAGCGCGGCGATCGCGCCGACCTTGGCGGCGCGTGACGGGCCGGCCGTGCGGAACTGATTCGTCACGCCGTAGTTCACCCATTCGCCGTTGAAGAGCACGATCTTGCCTTTGATCTCCGCCGCGCGTTTTTCCATCTCGTCGAAGCTCTTCACGACGATGACGTCTGATTCGAAGCCGCCGTAGGGCGTGCCGACGGAGTTGCCGAGGCCGAGAAGCGGCAGTTTCTGGCGCACGGGCTCCACGAGGTCGAGGCTCTCTTCGCCGCGCACCCACTTGGGCACCATGACCGGTTCCTTGTGGACGTTCTCGAAGCCGTCCTTCTTCATCGTCTCGACGGCCCAGTCGATGGCGCGCTCGAGGTTGTCCGATCCGGAGAGCCGCGGCCCGAACGTGTCGGTCACTTCGGCGAGCCGGTTCCACGTGAAGTCGTTCGATTGCGCTTCGGTGATCAGGCGCTGGGCGATCGGTCGATACGGATCGAGCCAGTTGGGCGCCTGCGCGGAGAGCGGAGCGACGACGGCGATGAGGGCGGCGACAAGAAGGATGCGCTTCATGCGCCGGATTATGACATCGGGAGTCGTTTTCGTTCGAAGACATCGGGAGTCGTTTTCTGCCCGTGAGTCCCGAAGGGCGAACGAAAACGACTCCCGATGTCTTATACCTTGCAGCTGTCGTCGGCGCAGGTCTGCTTGAGGCGGAGGCGTCGTGCGGCGGCCAGCGTGTAGGCGCGGTCGGCGGCCCAGCGGACGGGCGGCAGGGCATAGGCCCGCGCGCCGAGACCGAGCACGCCGCCGCTGACGACAAACGCGCGCGCGATCGCGGCCGCGCCGCCGTAGAGGCGGCCATCGGCGTCGACGAATTTCATCTCGCCGAGCATGCCGTCAGGCGGGAGCATGGGGAATCGCGCACGGACGCCGTCGGCGTACGCCGACTCGAACGCCACGCGGTTGCGTGTAAGGGCTCGGAGTCGCGCGACCTGCGCGATGCAGAATTGGCACGTGCCGTCGTACAGGACCGTCGGCGTCATAGCGCCACGCGGTGTCGTCCCGAATGCAGGTAATTCATCGTCTGCACCGTGAGGACGATCGTGAAATCGAGTTGCGTGCGGTCTTCCGGGTACTTCAGCCGCAGCTTGAGCTCCCGGCAGCGCGTGATCATGTCTTCGATCACCTGATCGATCGTGTACTGGTACGCGCCTGTCCACTCTGCGACGACGCGGCGCACGTCGCGCCGGACCCGCTGGATGAACGGGGCGGCGGACTTGTTTCTGGCAAACGCGGGATCGTCCGAGAACAGCTTGCGCAGATCGCGGTCGGTGAAGTTCGGGTACTCGACGCCGTAGTGCTTGCGCTTGTGGGCGTAGTGGGCGCGCAAGGTACGGCGCAACGAATGGAGCGGCTCCATCTGCCGCCGCGACTTGGTGACCGGCGGCTGGCCCGCAATCTCGTGCATCAACCGATCAACGTACTCGAGCTTCTTGAGCGCCGGCCAATCCTGGTAGCGGTTCCGCCAGTCGCCCGTCGGCGAGAGCCAGACGGCAAACGTCTCGGCGAAGTCCTCGTCGGGGTGGCTCTGCGCGTACCAGGAGTCCAGATGCAGCACGAAGCTCTTGGAATACGGTTTGGGCAGATAGAAATCCGGATAGTCCTGTTTCGGCGAGCCAAACAGGCGGAGGCGCGTCCGCCGTTTGCGCAGGTCGTAGGCGTTGTCGAACGCATGTCCGGCTTCGTGGCGAAGGATCTTCATACACCACTCGGTTTCGC
>CAYHEX010000444.1:0-2625 GCA_964355365.1 uncultured Solibacteraceae bacterium
CTGCACGACACCTACTTCGTGGTCTCGCACTTCCACTACATCATGGTCGGCGGCGGCGTGATGGCCTTCCTCGGCGGTCTGCACTTCTACTGGCCGAAGATGACGGGCCGGATGTACAACGAGACGCTCGCGAAGATCGCGTCGATGCTCATCTTCTTCGGCTTCAACCTGACGTTCTTCCCGCAGTTCATCCTCGGCTACATGGGCATGCCGCGCCGGTACCATTCCTACCCGGCGGAATTCCAGGTGTTCAACGTCATGTCGACCGGCGGCGCCATGCTGCTGGGCATCGGCTACACGCTGATCGTGCTCTACCTGATCTACTCGATCTTCAAAGGACCCAAAGCGCCGTGGAATCCCTGGGGCGCTACCGGCCTCGAGTGGAAGATCCAGTCGCCGCCGATTACGCATAACTTCCACGAAATACCGGTGGTCACCGAAGAAGCCTATGACTACCTGCACGCGCCCGCGCCGCAGCTGGGGGGCAAGTAAATGAGCAACCCCGTGTCGACTACCAAGACGCATCCGAAGCTGCAGCCGCACTTCCACTCGATGGAGCAGCAGCTCGAGGCCTCAACCCTCGGGATGTGGGTCTTCCTCGTCACCGAAGTGATGTTCTTCGGTGGCCTGTTCATGGCCTACATCGTGTACCGCAACATGTACCCGCACGCGTGGGTGGAAGCGAGCCACGAGCTGAACTGGAAGCTCGGTGGTCTGAACACCGGCGTGCTGATCTGCAGCTCGATCACCATGGCGCTGGCCGTGCGCGCCGCGATGATCGGCCACCGCACACAGCAGCTCGTGAATCTCGTCCTGACGATGGCGCTCGGCTCGGTGTTCCTCATCGTCAAATACTTCGAGTACAAGGCGAAGTTCGAGCACCACCTCGTGCCGGGGCCGAACTTCAATCCCGCGCTCGAGCAGGGGATGCAGATCTTCTTCTCGCTCTACTTCATGATGACGGGCATCCACGCGCTGCACATGGTGATCGGCCTCGGCATCATGGCCTACATCACGTGGCAGGCCTGGAAGGGCACGTACAACTCGGAGTACTTCGCACCGGTTGAAGTGTCTGGCCTCTACTGGCACTTTGTCGACATCGTTTGGATCTTCCTCTTCCCGCTGCTGTATCTGCTCGGCGCGCACGGAGCTTAACCATGTCTGGGTCTGGTCATCACGTTCCTACCGTCGGCATGTGCGTCAGGGTCTGGCTGGCCCTGCTCGTTCTGACGGGCTTCACGGTCTTCATCGCCAGCCAGGACCTCGGCGCGCTCAACACGCCGGTGGCGCTGCTCGTCGCCATCACGAAGGCCTGCCTGGTCATCATCTTCTTCATGGGTGTCCGCTGGAACACGCCGTTGACCAAGACCGTGGCTGTTTCGGGCTTCGTCTGGATCCTGATCCTGTTCGCAATGGGCATGAACGACTACCTCACACGCGGCTGGCTCGGCGTCGCCGGGCGATAGACCGCAATTCGCCGAATGTCGGCCGCCACTGGCCGATTCATCGCATCTTCCGGCCGGTCGCGCACGTCACACTGACGTGCGTACACTCGGGGACCTGAAGGTCCCCGACTACGAGGGCCTGTGGATACCTCGGAGACCTGAAGGTCCACGACTACGGGGGCCTGTGGATACCTCGGGGACCTGAAGGTCCACGACTACGGGGGCCTTGGGGGTCTCGGCTCCACATCGCATCGAAGAAGGTGTTTCTGTGGCTGAGTTGAAAGACGATCTGGCGGCGCTGCGGATTCAGCGTGAGCCGATTCGAGAGTCCAATTACGGTTGGGTGAAGTGGGTGATCGTGCTGGCGATCATCGGTGGCGGCGGCTTTGCCGGCTACCGGTGGTTCACGCGCGAGCGCCCGGTGGAAGTGCAGGTGACCGCGGTCACGGAGCGCGCGGTGGGCACGCAGGCGGCGGTGCTGAACGCATCCGGGTACGTCACGGCGCGGCGCCGCGCCACGATCTCATCGAAGATCACGGGCAAGGTCATTGAAGTGAACGTGGAAGAGGGCATGGCCGTCAAGGAAGGCCAGATCCTCGCGCGGCTCGACGACCTGACCTCTCGCGCGGCGCTGGCGCTGGCGGATGCCCAGAAGGTATCGACCGAGCGCAACGCGAAAGAGAACGAGGTCCGGCTCGCCAACGCGCGGGTCACGCTCAATCGCAAGGAACGCCTCGTGAAGGATGGCTTTGCCACGCAGTCGGAAGTTGATGACGCGAAGGCTGAAGTGGATGCGCTCGTCGCCCGCGTCGACCAGTTCCGGCAGTTGGTCGAAGTGGCCAAGCGGCAGATCGATCTCGAGCAAACGAATCTCGACAACGCCATTATCCGGGCGCCGTTCAGCGGCATCGCGGTGACGAAGGACGCGCAGCCGGGCGAGATGGTGTCGCCGGTTTCGGCCGGCGGCGGATTCACGCGCACCGGCATCTGCACGATCGTCGACATGCGCTCGCTCGAGATCGAAGTCGACGTCAACGAGAGCTACATCAACCGCGTGAAGCCGGCCCAGGGCGTCACCGCAGTACTCGACGCGTATCCCGACTTTGCGATTCCGGCTCACGTCATCACGACGGTGCCGGCGGCGGACCGGCAGAAAGCCACCGTGCTCGTGCGGATCGGC
>CAYHEX010000445.1:0-2617 GCA_964355365.1 uncultured Solibacteraceae bacterium
CTGGTTTTGCCGCCGATGTGTCGCCCGAGACGTTGCGCGTGACCACCCTCGGCGGGCTCGCGATTGGCGGCCGCGTGAATCTCGAACGGTCGCTGCGCGCGGACGCCAGGCTTGGCGGGCACTTCGTGTTGGGACACGTGGATGCGACGACCCCTGTCACGGTGTGGGAGCCGCAGGGGGAGAGTTGGTGGCTCGAGGTGCAATTGCCCGACGCGCTCGCCTCGTGGGTGGTGCAAAAGGGGTCGATTGCGGTTGACGGTATCAGCCTGACGGTGGCGTCCCTCAACGACGACCGTGTTGGGATCCAGATCATTCCGTTCACGCGCGACCACACGACGCTGGTCGACCGGCACGCCGGGGACCGCGTCAATCTCGAAGCCGATATCATTGGTAAGTACGCGGCGCGTCTCGCCGAACTCTCTCGCGGGCCCGTGGCCCGGTAAGGTCCCAATCCTCTTATGGCCGTCCGCTTGAAACTCGCCAAGGGCAAGACACGTCGCTCCAAGTCGCCCTTTGCGACCATTGAGGACGGCCTCGCCGCCTATCGCGCCGGCAAGATGATCATCGTCGTTGACGACGAGGATCGCGAGAACGAAGGGGATCTGACGATGGCGGCGTCGAAGGTGACGCCGGATGCCATCAACTTCATGGCGACGCATGGCCGCGGCCTCGTCTGTCTGGCGATGACGGCGGAGCGTCTCGACGAGCTGGAGATTCCGCTCGAGCAGGCCGCGCATTCCACGCGTCGCGATACGGCGTTTGCGGTATCGATCGACGCGCGCGTGGGTACCACGACCGGCATCTCGGCGGCCGATCGAGCAAAGACCGTGAAGGTGGCCATCGGGCAGAACACGAAGGCCGTCGATCTGGCGCGGCCCGGCCATGTGTTCCCATTGCGCGCCCGCAGCGGTGGCGTGCTGGTGCGGGCCGGGCATACCGAAGCCGCCGTGGACCTGTCGCGCATCGCCGGTTTGCCCCCGGCCGGTGTGATCTGCGAGATCATGAGCCCCGACGGCACGATGTCGCGCGTGCCCGAGTTGACGAAGTTCGCGAAGAAACACAAGCTCGTGATGATCACGATTGCGGACCTCATCCGCTATCGCATCCGCACTGAGAAGATGGTGCGTCGCGTCGCGCGGGCGGCGTTGCCGACCAACGACGGCCGGTTCGAGATTTTCGCTTACGAGAACGGACTGGACGGCGAGACGCACGTCGCATTGGTGTGCGGTGACATCAGCAGCGGTCGCGATGTGCTCGTCCGGGTGCACTCGAAGTGCCTGACTGGCGACGTCTTCCATTCGTTCCGATGCGACTGTGGCCTGCAACTGCATGCGGCGATGGGCCGAATTGCCGCCGAGGGGCGCGGCGTCCTGGTCTATCTGCACCAGGAAGGGCGGGGAATCGGCCTGGCCAACAAAATCCGGGCGTACGAGCTTCAGGACCAAGGATTGGACACAGTTGAGGCGAACGTGCGTCTCGGGTTCAAACCCGACCAGCGCGACTACGGCATCGGCGCGCAGATCCTGCGCGATCTCGGCGTCAAGTCGATGAGGCTGCTGACCAATAACCCACGTAAATTCATCGGGTTGGAGGGATACGGGCTCTCGGTGAGCGAGTCGGTGCCTCTCGAGATCGCGCCCAAGAACGAGTTCACCCGCCGCTACATGAAGACCAAGAAGGACAAGCTTGGCCACAAGCTGTCGTCGGTCTGACGTGCCGTTTCGGTTGCCCGGACGCGTGCCGTTCTGCTATCGTAAGTGTTTGCGCTTGAACCGGTTAGCGTCGCAGTGTTTGATTCGCTAAGTAATCGCCTTCAGGGGGTATTCAAATCGCTCCGAGGTGAGGCTCGCCTCACCGAAGCGACCGTGGATGCCGCGCTGCGCGAGATTCGTCTCGCGCTGCTGGAAGCCGATGTCAATTTCCGGGTGGTAAAAGCGTTTGTCGATCGCGTTCGTGAGAAGGCGATCGATCAGGAAGTGCTCCGGAGCCTCACCCCGGGTCAGCAGGTCGTGCGTATTGTGCGCGACGAGATGCTGGCGCTGTTTGGGACGACAACCGGAGGACTCACACCGGCGTCGCGATCGCCGCGCGTGATCCTCATGCTGGGCCTGCAGGGCTCGGGCAAGACGACCACGACGGCGAAGCTGGCGCGGTGGCTGACCAAGCAGGGCAAGCACCCGCTGGTGGTGTCCACCGATGTGCGGCGCCCGGCAGCAATTGAGCAGCTCTCTGTGCTGGCGCGCCAATTGAACGTCCGCGTGCACGAGCCGGCGGGTGAGATGAATCCAGTGACGCGCGCCGCGGGCGCGCTGGCACTGGCGAAGAACTCGGGCTTCGACACGCTCATCGTCGACACAGCAGGCCGCCTGCATATCGATGATGAGTTGATGCAGGAGCTGGGCGCGATTCGCACCGCGGTGGATCCGACGGATCTGCTCTACGTTGCGGATGCGATGACGGGGCAGGACGCGGTGAAGAGTGCCGGTGAGTTTCATCGGCAGATGACGGTGACCGGCGTTGTTCTGACGAAGACCGACGGTGACGCCCGCGGCGGTGCGGCGTTATCGGTGGTCGGTGTGGTCGGTGTGCCGATCGCATTTGTGGGCTCGGGGGAACG
>CAYHEX010000446.1:0-2577 GCA_964355365.1 uncultured Solibacteraceae bacterium
ATCGCCATGCATGAAGCCGTTCGCGACGGTGATCAGTTGTCCTTCGTGACGGCGTCGCCGGACAAGGCGAAGATGACCGAGTTCCTGATGTTGAAAGACGGCGGCGTCGCGTTTGAAGGCGCCGCCGACGAGTTGCGGCACTCCGACGATCCGTACCTCAAAGCGTTCCTGTCCTAGGAGTCAGCACCATGCCTCGCACACGGTCTCTCGCATTTTCCGAACTGAAGATCGGCATCATCGCCGTCATCGCGATCGTGCTGGCCTCGTTGCTCATCATCGCCGTGGGCGGACAGGCCGGGTTCTTCTGGCAGCAGTACCGCCTCAGGACGAAGTTCACCAACGTGCAGGGCATGAAGTCCGGCGCGGTCGTGCGCGTGGCCGGCAAGGATGTGGGCAAGGTCACCAGCGTGGAACTCTCCGGTTCGCTCGTGGAAGTGGCGATGGTGCTCAACAGGAACGTGAGCGCGCTGATCACCACGAAGTCGAAAGCGTCGATGGGGTCGTTGAGTTTGCTCGGCGAGCCGATTGTGGAGATCTCCGCCGCGCCCGGTGCGCCCGAACTGCCCGACAACGCCTATCTCGAGTCGACCGGAGCCGGCAGCCCGATCACCGACCTCGCGAATCAGGCGAAGACCAGCCTCGAGGAAGCGAACAAGCTCGTGGCCGATGTCCGCGCCGGCAAGGGCACGATGGGCAAGCTCTTTACCGACGAGGCGGTGTACCGCCAGTTCGACGCGCTGCTCGCCTCGGCCAACCGGGTGACGAGCGGCCTCGAGGGCACCCGGGGCTCGGCAGGCCGGCTCATCAACGACCCGGCCCTGTACGACAGCATGAAGAAGAGCATCGACGACCTCGACGCGGCCATCGCGCCGCTTCGGTCCAGCACGACTCCGCTCGGCCGTCTGCTCAACGACCAGGCGATGGGCCAGTCCCTGTCGAACACCGTCACTGGCATGGAGAATGCTGCGGCCCGCCTCGGCAAGTCCGACAACACGATGGGCGCGTTGCTCAACGACCGGCAGCTCTACGACCGGTTGAACGGCGTGACCGATCGGATCGACAAACTGATTGGCACCCTGCAGGGCACCACCGGCACCGCCGGCACGCTGCTAAATGATCGACAGCTGTACGACAACATGAATAGTACGATGAAGGAGATGCAGGCGCTTCTCGCCGACATCCGCAAGGATCCCAAGAAGTTTCTGCGGGTCAGCGTCAGCATCTTCTAGGCACAACTCAGGAGGCTCATATGGCAACACGCGAAGGTGGTTCAACGGGCAACACGTTGTTGGCGTTCGCAATCGGGGCACTGGCCGGTGCGGCGGTGGCTCTGCTGTATGCCCCGGCATCCGGGGCGGAGACGCGCCGGAAGCTGAAGGACAAGGCGCGTGAAGGGCGTGACCGCGTGGCGGACCTTGCGGAGGAGGGGCGCGACTTCGTCACGCGGCAGCGCGAGCATGTCGAGAAGGCCGTCGAGCGCGGCCGTGAGGTCTTCGAGCGCGCGCGCAAGGAGAACGTGTGAACCTCGACACGACGTTTCTCGGGCTGATCGCGCTCGCGACCGTAGTGATGGCGGTGGTCCAGGTGGCCGCCGCCATCTACGCCGCCCGCGCCGCGCGTGAAGCGGCAAAGGCGGCTCTGGAGCTGCATCGCGAGCTTGGTCCCATCCTGGCCAACGCCCGCAAGGCGACCGACGACGCGGCGCGCATCACGGCGCTGGCACTGACGCAGGTGGAGCGGGTCGACACGTTTGTCGCGACCGCCACGGCGCGGGTGGACGAGTCGATGGCCGCCATCCAGTCGGCCATCGTGGGGCCCCTGCGGCACGGGTCGGCTCTCTGGTCGGGCTTGCAGGCGGCCCTGACGTTCTTTGGTGAGCAGCAGGAACGGCGGGATCGGCGCCGGGCCGACGAAGAGGAAGACGAAAATCTATTTATCGGATAGGATTTGCCCCATGCAAATCCTTGGGTCTCTGGTCGTGGGTCTCGTTGTCGGCATGAGCAGCTTCGCGACGGTCGTCGCCGAGCAGGCGCCGCCGCCCCCGGTGGCGCAGTCAATCGTCGCCACCAAGGACGTTGTTGACCTCATGACCAAGGGCAATCGGGAGTGCGTCGTCATGGAGCACAACTCGGTGTTCGGTGGCTATGTGGCGGCTCTGCTGATCCCCCGTGCGAAGCTGACGGTCGTGATGGCGCGGTTCACCGACACCACGTCGATGGCGTACAAGCTCTATCAGAAGGACTGCATGGGCGCGTATGCGGACCTCACGGCCGCGGTTGACGCCATGGAGCGCGTCATCGTCGACGACATCAACGCGAACGGGCTGATCGCGCTGCCGAAGAAGGACGCGCCGAAAGACGCGTTCACGCGCGAAGGCAAGACGATGAAATTTGATGGGGACAAGGCCGCGCTGAAGCAGGCGAAGATGACCGCGGACGACTTCAATAAGGCCTTCGCCGGCGCGGATGAGACCTACACCCAACTCTTGCTCTTGCTGTCGAAGGAACTGAAGAAGTAAACTAACGGTTCCTCTGGATTGGGCGCTTAGCTCAGCTGGTAGAGCATCGCCTTCACACG
>CAYHEX010000447.1:0-2567 GCA_964355365.1 uncultured Solibacteraceae bacterium
CTCGCGCACACGCGTGACGTCGTGTTCCTTGATGACCGCGAGATGGCGATTCTGACGCGAGCGGGCGTGACGTTCACCGATTTTAGCGGCGCGACGCATGCCCGACAGAGCCAGCGCATCACCTGGGATCCGGTGATGGCCGAGAAGGCCGGCTACAAGCACTTCATGCTCAAGGAGATTCACGAGCAACCCTGGGCGGTGCGTGAAACCGTTCTCGGAAGAGCATCGGTCGAGTCCGGCAAGGTCTTCCTCTCGGAAATGGCGCTCGATGACCAGGCGCTGCGCGACATCGATCGGATCATCATCCTCGCGTGCGGCACGTCGTGGCATTCCGCGCTGGTGGGGAAGTTCCTCATCGAGGAACTGGCGCGTGTGCCGGTGGAAGTGGACTACGGCTCCGAGTATCGCTACCGCGATCCCATCGTCGACAGCCGCACGCTGGCAGTGGTCATCACACAATCCGGAGAGACGGCCGACACGCTGGCCGCGCTGCGCGAAGCGAAGCGAAAAGGCGCCCGCAGCATCGCGATCTGCAATGTTGTGGGCAGCATGGCCACGCGTGAGTCAGACGGCACGGTCTACACGCACGCGGGACCAGAAATCGGCGTGGCCTCAACCAAGGCATTTACCGCGCAGTTGGTGGCGTTGCATCTGCTGGCCGTCCACCTCGCGCAGGCGCGCAGGTCGCTGGATCCCGCTCGCGCCATGGCGCTGTTGGCCGCGCTCGACCAATTGCCGCTGCTGATCGAGCAAACGCTCAAGACCGACGCCGCAATTCAGGCCATTGCCAAGCGCTTCTACCAGTGCACCGACTTCCTGTATTTGGGCCGCGGCATCAACTATCCCATCGCGCTGGAAGGCGCGTTGAAACTGAAAGAGATCTCGTACATCCACGCCGAGGGCTATCCGGCGGGCGAGATGAAACACGGCCCGATCGCGCTCATCGACGAGGACCTTCCCGTGGTGGCGCTGGCGCCAAACGACCTGGTCTTCGAGAAAATGATCGGCAACATCCAGGAAGCCAAGGCGCGCGGTGGCTCGCTGATCGTCATCACCAGCGCGTCGAAGGCCGACGCATTCAGCGACATCCTCCATGACACCGATGTCGTGCTGTCGGTGCCAGACACGGACCCGTTGCTGATGCCGGTGCTGCTCGTCGTGCCCTTGCAACTACTCGCGTACCACATCGCCGTGCGTCGAGGCTGCGATGTGGATCAACCGCGGAACCTGGCCAAGAGCGTCACTGTCGAGTAGTCCCATCAACGCCGAAGTCGCTGGACAACAGCGTCGGCAAATGCCGAGGTGGAACAAGGGGCAACGCTTGGGGACGCGAGCTCGGCCGTGCGGAGCCCATCCCCAAGCGTGTCAGCGACAGCCGTCTCGACCGCTTCAGCCTCCTCACCCAGACCGAAACCCAATCGCAACATCATGGCTGCAGACAAAATGGCACCGCACGGATTTGCCTGATTCGTCCCGGCGATCGACGGCGCCGATCCATGAACAGGTTCGAACAGGCCCGGCCCATCGCCAAGACTCGCCGAGGGCAACAGGCCGAGCGAACCGCACACGGCGCCGGCCTCGTCAGACAAGATATCGCCGAACAGATTCTCGGTCAGCACGACGTCAAATGCCGAGGGCGACCACGCCAGCTTCATCGCACAGGCATCGACGTACTCGTGTGAGAGATGAACGTCAGGATAGCGCCCGGCCACCTCGCTCACCACCGTCCGCCACAACTGCGACGTTTCCAGCACATTGGCCTTGTCAACCGAGACAAGGCGCTTGCGACGACCCCGCGCCAGATCGAACGCCACGGTGGCGATGCGCTCAACTTCGGGCCGGGAATAACGCAGGGTATTCACCGCGTGATCGGTGTCGCGATCCCATCCCCGCGGTTCGCCGTAGTACAGGCCGCCCAGCAACTCGCGGACGACAATGAGGTCCGTACCGGCCAGCACTGAGGGCTTGAGCGGTCCGGCATCTTCAAGACCGGGCCACGCTTTCGCTGGACGGAGATTGGCGAAGACACCCATCTCCCGCCGTAATGCCAGCAGGCCGGATTCAGGTCTGGATCCGGGCGGCAGGTGGTCGAAGAACGGATCACCCACGGCGCCAAGCAGCACGGCACCCGACGTCCGGACCGCGTGAATCGTGTCGTCAGGAAGAGCCGGGCGTCCCACCGAAAGAGCGGCGCCGCCGATCAGGCGCTCCGTGAAGTGAAACTCGTGGCCAAACAGCACGCCGACACGGTCAAGCACCCGCCGGGCCTCCCGGATGACCTCCGGTCCGATGCCGTCACCTGGCAGGAGAACAACCCTAAACGCCAAATCCGTAGCCTGCCTCCGACGGAAGAATCTCGGCAGGCACCCGCAGCGGTGTGCCACGGACCTCGGCGACGATGCCGTCAAGGTCCGCGTCGTGAATGTGCTTCTGGGTATCAGCGAGCGTGGTCAAGCGTTGATAGACCTGGTCAAGATCCTGCCGCGATATTTTGTGGCCGAGCTGTTCGCAGCGCTTCTGGACCGCATGACGCCCGGAGTGCTTTCCGAGAACAAGAGTGGTGTGCG
>CAYHEX010000448.1:0-2565 GCA_964355365.1 uncultured Solibacteraceae bacterium
TCCACGACCTTTGTCGTGGCCTGCAGGTCGGCGCCGCGCGCGATCAACGCGCGGACGGCCGCGGCGCGATCGCCTGCGGCCGCGAACATCAGCGGCGTCTCACTGAGCGCCGCTTCCTTCGCGTTCACATCCGCGCCCTTGTCGATGAGCATCGCGATGGTCTCGACATTACCCGCGGCCGCCGCGAACATCAGCGGCGTAATGCCGAGGCTCGTTGGTGTCTTCACGTCCGCGCCTGCGCCAATCAACGCGCGCGTCATCAGCGGGCTACCGTTCTTCGCGGCAAAGAAGAGCGGCGTGTAACCGCCAAGCCGCGTCGCGCCGGTCGTCTTCGCACCGGCCACCAGCAGCACCTGCGCCACGGCCATGTTGTCCAACTGCGCGGCCCAGTGCAGCGCCGTCATCCCGTCGCCCTGCGGCGCATTCACATCAACGCCGCTCTTCACAAGCGCGCGCACGAGCGTGAGATTCCCGTCCATCGCCGCATCGGCCAGGCGCGTGTCCGCAGACGCCAGCGCCCCGCCGCGCCCCGCATCCGGTGCCGCAGACACCGCGATCGCCGACACCACGCCGGCGAACACCACTCCCGCGATCAACCTGCGTCGCATCAGTTTCTGCCTTCCAACTTTGTTTCTACCTTCCAACTTTGTTTCCGCCTTCTGGCTTGTTTCTGCCTTCTGCCTTGTGCCTTCTGCCTTCACAGCGTCAGTGTCCCCGTGCTGTCCCCGAACTGCTTCACGTCAGTGACACCAAGTCCGTGAATGACGCTCAGCATCGCGTTGGCCATCGGCGTGCCGTCGGCGGCCTTGATGTGTTTGTTGCCGGCGAGCAGGCCATTCGCGTGACCGGCGAAGAAGAGCGGGCAGCGTTTGTGGTTATGCATGTTCGAGTCGCCCATCGGCGATCCGTACATCACGAGCGAGTGATCGAGCAGGCTGCCCTCGCCGTCCGGCGTGTTCTTGAGCTTGTCGAGGAAATACGGGATGAGGCTGACGTGGTAGCGGTTGATCTTCTCGAACTGCAGCACGCGCGCTTCGGTGCCGCCGTGGTGCGACATGCCGTGGAAGCCGCCGGTCACGCCCGATCCGGGATACACGCGACCGGAACCGTCGCGGCCCATCTTGAACGAGAAGACCCGCGTGATGTCGGACGCGAAGGCAATCGCCTGCAGGTCGAACATCAGCTTCACATGCTCTTCGAACGAATCCGGCACGCCCACCGGCGCGCCCGGCAATTCACGCGTCTCGCCGCTCGCATTGCGCGCTTCCACGCGCTGAATGCGCCGCTCGATCTCGCGCACATCATCCAAATATTCATCGAGACGACGACGGTCGCCGGCGCCAAGGTTGCGCTTCATTGAGGCCACCTCGCCGACGATCCAGTCGAGGATGCTCGAGTCGGTCTTGCGCCGGGCGGCGCGCTCAACTTCCGTGGCGCCGTCGCCGAACAACTGGTCGAATGCCACGCGCGGATCGCGCACCATGGGCAGAGGCTCGTTGGCCGCCGCCCAGCTGATGGTATCGGTGTAGACGCACGCATAACCGTAGGCGCAGCCGCCGCTCTGATCCACGTTCTCGATGCACAGCTGCATCGAGGGGATCGGCGTGTCCATGCCGAACTTCTGCGCATAGAGCTGGTCGAGCGACGGGCCGACCTGCACGTCGGAGCTTTCCGTCTGCTTCGGATGCGCCTGCGTGAGGAACACCGCGCTCGAGCGGAAGTGATCGCCGCCGACTTCGCGGGCCTCGAACGCTTCGGCGTTGCGCACGTCGGTGTTGCTGACGATCGTCAGGTAGTCGCGATACGGCTCGAGCGACGCGAGGCTACTCGGCGTGAGGTCAAACTTGCTGCCGGTCAGCGCGGGCGCCCACAGGTTCTTCTCGGCGCCCACCGTGGTGCTACCGGCCGCGCCGTGCACCATCTCGATGGCAGCCAGGCGCGTGCGTGGCGCCGCGGCGGACTTGTGCAGCGGCATCGCGGCCGGCGCCATCGCGTCGAGAAACGGCAGCGCCACTGTGACGCCCATGCCCTGCAACACCGCGCGACGGGAGACGTGCTTTTTCGTGAGGATCATTGACCTGCCTCTGAGCGGCTCATCTGGAACGCCGCGCTCTTGACGATGCCGACGACAAATGCGGAAAAGCGACTGTTCTTCAGCGAGGCGTCGCGCTGGATCGCGCGAATCGCCGGCTGGTCGAAGAACTCCACGCGGCGGCCGAGCGCGTAGGTCATCAGGTACTCGGTGAACGTCCGCTGGAACGTGTCTTTGCGCGCGACCAGCGCGTTGCGCAGATCGGTCGGGCCGTTGAGCGGGGTGCCGTCGAACAGCGTGCTCGCGGGATCCACCGGCATGCCGCTGTCTTTGATGCGCCACTTGCCCGTCACGTCGAAGTTCTCGAGCGAGAGCCCGAGCGGATCGATGACCTTGTGGCACGACATGCACGCCGGGTTCTTGCGGTGCTCTTCCATGCGCTCGCGCACGGTGAGCAGGCGGCCGCCCAGATCGCCCTTCGTCTCGTTGAGCGCGGGCACGTTCGGCGGCGGCGGCGGTGGCGGCGTGCCGAG
>CAYHEX010000449.1:0-2529 GCA_964355365.1 uncultured Solibacteraceae bacterium
ATGCGATGTACTCGGACAGCATCACCGCAACCGAACCGAGGCCCGCGGAAATTCCCAGTATGTCCGATTCGGCTGTTGACTTGGAGTTGGCAGCGACCGTGACGTCGTAGCCGGTAGCCGTCAACGCCGCAGAGTTGACGTAGGCTTCGGTAGTGTTGTTCAGATTGACGTGCGATTCGGCTCCGGCGCCCGACAATCCAGTGGCGAGCGCAGAGACGCCAGTCTCGCTATTGATCTCGAGATCCGAGTCCGCGGTGACCGAGATATCTCCGCCCGACGCAGTCACGGTCGAACTGTCGATGAACGCGGACGCGTGATCGTTCACCGCGTTATCGGTAAACGACAGTCCCAGCGCGACACCGATTGCGCTCGCCGCCGCCGACAGGCTGGCAATTTGCGCCGTCATCGTGGCCGTGTCATTGGCCGACAATGTCACGGCGCCGGCCGCGGTGACGCTCGCCGAGTCCTCGATTGCAGCGGTTACCGAGTTCGAGATCAGGTTGTTCGACGTCGTCGTCGCGGCGCTAAGGGCCGCGCTCAACAACGCCCCGGACACCGCAGCGGATGCCGCGACAGAAGTGCTGCTGATGCTCGAGGCCTCGGTAGCGGTCAGGGTGATGTCGCCGACGGTGGCGTGGGTATCGGCCGCGTTGCGGATCGCAGCTTCGACGTCGTTTGCAATGTCGTTTTTCGCGAGGACAACGGCTGCGGAGGCCGCTATGGCCGCCCCGCCGGCAAACGATGCCGCCAGCGACGCTGCGCCGGCATTCGCCGTGATCGTCGAGTCATCGCTCGCGGTCAGCGTGATCCGGTCTGCCGTGATGCCCGTCGCGCCATCGCCGTCGATATAGGCTTGAACCTGGGCGGCAATACGGTTCTCGGTGCTGACGCCGGCGCCGCTCAGGCCAACCGCGCCGTCGATGCCGCCCGCGATCGCCATGGAAAACGATTCCACGGTGGCCTCGATGGTTTGGTCGGCCGTCGCAGTCTGCGTCAGGTCGCCGCCCGCGTCGACGCTCGAATTGGAAATGTAGGCCAGCGTTTCGGCAGGCGAAGACGTGCTGCCGATCAGGTTCTGGGCAAGCGATGTGCCGATCGACGCGCCGAATCCCGCACCGCCGCCGGCGCCAATCGCGGCAGAGGCGCTCATTACAGTCGCTGAAATACTGGCGGTATTCTTCGCGTCGAGCACAACATCGCCAAAACTGGTGAGCTTGCTGTCTTCGACAAAGGCGTTGGTCTTGCCGAGAATGATGTTCGTCGATTCGGCGCCCGCGCCGCTCAACGATATCCCGGCCGTGCCGGCGATCGCCGCCGACGCAGATGCCGCCGCGGATATCGCGTTGATGGTTGCCGATTCCCTGGCCTTGATTTCGATGCCGCCGACGGTAGCCGTCACGGCATCCGCGTTCTTGATGTAGGCCTCGACTTCGTTGTCGATGGTATTGCGCCCGAGCGCAACGCCGATGGACAACGCCAGCGCGCCAACTCCCGCGAACGACGCGGCCAGCGAAGCCGCGCCTGCGGTGGCGTCGATGGCGGAACTATCCGCGGCTGAGAGGGTGATCGTGTCGGCACTAATGCCCGTCGCGCCGTCGCCGTCGATGTAGGCCTTGACCAGACTGGAAATCCGGTTTTCCGCGTTCACGCCGGAGCCGCTCAGGCCGACCGCGCCCGTACCGCCGGCCGCGATTGCCATCGAACCGGCGACGACGGTCGCGTCTATCGTCTCGTTCGCGGTGGCGGTCTGTGTGATCGCCCCCGTTGCGGCAATGCTCGAGTCCTGCACGTATGCGAGCACCTGAACCGGGGTTTCGGTTCCGCCCAACGTATAGCCGATAAGGTTCTGCGCCAACGCCGCGCCGATCGAGGCGCCGACACCCGCCGTGCCGCCACCGCCGGCTGCTATCGTGACGGCGAGCACTTTCGCCGTAATGGCAGAGGTGTTGGTGGCGTCAATTGTTACGTCTCCCGCGGCTTCGAGCTGGCTATCCTGCACGTAGGCGTTGGTCTTGCCGAGTATGACGTTGGTCGATTCGGCGCCCGCGCCGCTCAACGATATCCCGGCCGTTCCGGCGATCGCCGCCGACGCCGATGCCGCCGCGGAGATGGCGTTGATGATCGCGCTTTCGGATGCGTGTATGCCGATGCCTCCCGCGGTGGCCGTCACGCCATCCGCGTTCCTGATGTAGGCCTCGACTTTGTTGTCGATGGTATTGCGGCCGAGCGCAACGCCGATGGACAACGCCACCGCGCCAGTTCCCGCGAATGACCCGGCCAGCGATGCCGCGCCTGCGGTGGCGTCGATGGTGGAGGTGTCAAGCGCGCTCAAGGTCAACGCGGTTCCGGAAATCCCGCTCGCCCCGTCACCGTCGATGTAGGCCTTGACCAGGCTCGAAATCTGGTTCTTCGCATTCACCCCGGAGCCGCTCAGGCCGACCGCTCCCGTGCCGCCGCCCGCGATCGCCATCGAGCCGGCGACGACGGTCGCGTCTATCGTCTCGTTCGCGGTGGCGGTCTGTGTGATCG
>CAYHEX010000450.1:0-586 GCA_964355365.1 uncultured Solibacteraceae bacterium
CGCTGTGCATCGCGTCGGCGGTGGTGAACCGCGTGAGTCCGGTGCCGTCGAAGTTGATGCGATAGGAATGCAGAAAATACGGGTCCTTGCCCGGGTCCACGCCGTTGGCCGTGAACCAGATCTGGCGCGTCGCTTCGTCCACCTTCTCGACGTGATGCACGCGCCAGCTGCCCTTGGTGATCTGCTGCTTCAGCTGGCCGGTGACGCCGTCATACAGGTAGAGATGCGCCCACCCGTCGCGCTCGGACATCCAGATGATCTCCTTGCCGTCGGCGATGTCGAAGCGCTCCATCCGGGACGAATCACTGAGACCGGCCGCGGTGCGCCGGTAGTCGATGAACGTCTTGCTGGTTTCTTCGATCACCGCGCGCGCTTTGCCGGTGGCGGCGTCCACTTCGATCACGCGGTACACCTGATGGCCGCGCTGGTTGTACTCGAACGTGAACGCGCGGCTGTCTTTGCGCCACTCGATCCGCTGATTCGAGTACGGATTCGGGAACAGCGCGTTGTCGACGATGGCCTGCTTCTTTGTCTCGAGATTGAACATCACCGGCGTGTCGATGTCGACCGTATCGCCCGGCTTGCG
>CAYHEX010000450.1:596-2523 GCA_964355365.1 uncultured Solibacteraceae bacterium
AAGCGCGACGACACCTTGGGCTGGAGTTGATCGGTCGGCGACGACTGCACGTAGCTGACCTGACGGTTGTAACCGGGCACGCGCCGATACGTGGCGATCTTCTTCGAATCGGGCGCCCACTGAATCGACTGGAACGTGTAGAAGTTGCCCTCGCTGCCTTCCCAGCTGAGGGCAGCGGCCTCGCTCGGCTTGCCGACCGGACGCACGAACACGTTGAAGTTCTGGATGAAGGCCTCCGACTTGCCGTCGGGCGACGCCTTGAACTGTGGGACGTCATTTCCAGGCGCTCCGGATGCGCCTCCGCGCCCCGCCGCACCACCGGCCCCGCCGCCCGCGCGGCCATTGCCGGCCCCCGGCGGCGTCGTCACGCGTGTGCACGTGTAGTCGGTCAGCGAGCAGCGCACGCGTTGAGGCGCGGCAGCCGGCCCGGCCGCCGGCGCCGCGGCCGCACCGCCTGCGCGCCCGCCGCCCGGCGCGAACTCCATCGCGGCGTTGTTGTCGGCGAATGTGAATGTCGTGAATGGCAGCGTGACCCCAGTGACCGTGCCGCCGAGCAACGCGTTGATGCCCACGGCAAGCTTCGCGTGATCGAACGCCGGCGCCTTGGTTGCCGCAGCCGCATCGACGAGCACGAACTCATTGCCGCCCTTCACGCTCACCCGATACCAGAACTTCGTCGTCGTGCCGATCCACGTCGGCGCCTCGGCCTGGTGATAGACCTTGCCACCCGTGCGGGCGGCCAGGCTGGCGGCGCGGTCGTAGTCCGCCTTGACGGCGTCCTGCGCCGTCGGCGCCTGCGCGCCGGCATACACCGTGAGCCCGAACGCGCCCGCCACGATCACCAGAAGTACCAGCATCCGTTTCATGTAACGTCTCCTCATGCGACTGCTCCTTGCCCTGCTCTGTCTGCCCCTGGTCGTGACTCAGGGGCCGCAGGCGACCAACCCGCTGCTCCATCCCGACTCGCCCGAATTCACGCGGTCTGCGCCCGCCCGATCGCTCGTCACCCTCGTCACCACCAAGGGCGACATTGTGATCGAAGTGCTGCGCGACTGGGCACCGCTCGGCGCCGATCGCTTCTACAACCTCGCCCGCCTCGGCTACTACACCGACATACGCATCCACCGGGTCGTCGAAGACAAGTGGGCGCAGTTTGGCATCAACGGCACGCCCGCGATCGCGCAGGCCTGGCGCAACGCGACGTTCCCCGACGATCCCTTCATTCCCGCCCACTCCAACGTCCGCGGCACCGTCGCCTTCGCTTTCAAAGACCCCAACGCCCGGACCACCCAGGTCTTCTTCAACCTGCGCGACAACTCGCCCACGCACGACAAGGAACCGTTCGTGCCCTTCGGCCGCGTCATCACCGGCATGGACGTCCTCGACGCGCTCAACAAGGAGTACGGCGACAACGCGGGCGGCGGCATCCGCGCCGGCAAGCAGGACCCGCTCTTCGAGGGCGGCAACGCCTACATCGACCGGATGTACCCCAAACTCGACAAGATCATGGACGTGAAGGTGCGCTGACGCAAGCTAACATGAGAGCGTCATGCCTGAATCAATACTTGTCGCCGAAGACAATCCCGCCCAACGCGTCGGTCTCCAGCAGCTGATTCGCAGCTGGGGGTTCACCGTGGATGTGGCGGCTGACGGCGAGGAAGCGCTGCAGAAGGTCGTCCTGCACCCGCCCACCATCGTGCTGAGCGACATGGTCATGCCGCGCATGAGCGGCATCGAGTTGCTCAAGTCCATCAAGCAGCACGATCCGTCGGTCACGGTGGTCATCCTCACCGCGCAGGGTTCGATCGAAACCGCCGTCGAGGCGATCAAGGACGGCGCGTACGACTACCTGATGAAACCCGTCGATCCGCAGCGTTTGCGCATCGTCATCGACCAGATCCTGGATCGCGGACGGACGCAGCGCGAG
>CAYHEX010000451.1:0-2505 GCA_964355365.1 uncultured Solibacteraceae bacterium
ACAGCTGGCGTCATCACCGCGAAGTACGCGGCCGCAACGATGGCCGACATCATGATGAAGAACTGGATCAGGTCGATCACCAGCACGCCCCAGAGCCCCGCGTGGGTGGCGAACGCCACGTTGAGGACGCCGACGCCCAGCAGCGTCTGCCAGCGGGGCAAATCAAACAGGATGCCGGCGATCTTCACCGCGGCCAGGTTCACTGCCGCCATGATCATGCAGTTGAAGAAGAGTCCGAGGTAAACCGCGCGGAACCCTCGCACCACAGAAGCCGCCGTGCCCGAATAGCGCAACTCATAGAACTCGAGGTCGGTGAGCACGCCGGAACGTCGCCACAGGCGGGAGTAGAAGAACACCGTCGCCACGCCCGACAGCGCGAATGCCCACCACACCCAATTGCCCGCGACGCCCGTGCGACGAACGATATCGGTGACGAGATTGGGTGTGTCGCTGCTGAAGGTGGTCGCCACCATCGAGATGCCGGCCAGCCACCACGGCACCGACCGGCCCGATCCAAAGAACTCCGTCGTGTTCTTGCCCGCGCGCTTGGCAAAAAACAGCGCCGGAATGAAGCAGACGAGGATGCTGCCGATGATGATGACCCAGTCGAGCGTCTGAAGCGTCATTTCCGAAACCTCGCGGCAGAGTCTATGCGATTCTCGGCGACCCGTACGACGTTCTGATCGGGATTACCCCTGCGCCGGCCGCACGAGCGCCAGTGGATAGGGCGCGCTCCGACTCGGCTGTTCGGCGTCGTAGAGCACACAGATCACACTGCCGACGGCGGGCGGCTTGGTCGAGAGGCCGCCCTTGCCTTCAGTTGTGGCCCCGCTCATCAGACGAAACGTGTAAGTAAACGACTGCTGCGTGCCGCCGTGCTGCGTGCGGTGCTGCGTGTGCCGAGTGACGATGGCCGGCGCCGCTCGTCCTTCCGCCAGTAGCCGAATCTGCCCACGAATCGTGGCCGTGCTGAGCCAACCGATGATCGCCAGCACACCGGCGGCCACGAACGGCAGCCAGAACGGAATCGCCCGTGGGCGAACACCGGCCCCGAAACTCCGCGCCGGATCGGCGGGCAGGTACCGGACCGGTAACGTCCCTCCGACCCGCAGTGCATTCCACTTCGACGATCCCACCTTCGTTCGGCCCTCGTAGGCGCGCCCGTCGACCACGTAGCGGTACGACACCCATCGCGACTTGTTCTCGCCCGAGTCGCGCCACAGCCGATTCACCACACCCTGCGTGTCGATCCCCTCATCGGCCCAGGCGCGCTGCTGCCGAGCCTGTCGATCCGCGACGCCATGCAGTCCAATGCCGGCGCCCACCGCGGCCGCAAACAACGACACCGTCAGTGCCGCGAGCGCCCAGCCGCCAGCGTTCAAGCGCACATCGCGCGGTCGTGAGGCACTCAACTCGCGGGGAAGCACAAACGTCATTTCCACGTTCACTCCTCCGACTTCACTGAAGGCACGCGGGCGGCCGCGCTGCTCTCAGGGTCTGGCAGCCGGCCCGCGTCTCGGAGCGCGCGGCGCAGCAGGAACTCGATCTGCGCGTTCACACTACGCAGGTCGCCATCGGCCCAACGCTGCAGTGCTTCGTGCAACGCCGGGTCGAGGCGTACGAGAAATGCCTTACGGTCTGCCATCGCGTGTCCCTGAGCGGTGCGGCCGTTACTGATACAACGTGCCGGTGTTGACGATGGGCTGTGCGTCGCGATCGCTGCAGAGCACGACGAGCAGATTGCTGACCATGCTGGCCTTGCGCTCCTCGTCGAGTTTGACCACCTGCTTCGCGCTCAACATGTCGAGCGCCATTTCCACCATGCCGACCGCGCCTTCCACGATCTTCTGGCGCGCGGCAATGATGGCTGTGGCCTGCTGACGCCGCAGCATCGCGTTGGCGATCTCCGGCGCATACGCCAGGTGGCTGATGCGGGCTTCGATGACTTCGACGCCGGCCTTGGTCAGGCGCTCATGGATCTCCTGCCGCAGTCGGTGCGACACCTCTGCTCCGGACCCGCGCAGGGATAACTCGCCGTCGTTATGCGCGTCGTACGGGAAGGTCGTGGCAAGGACGCGCACCGCTGATTCGGTCTGCACGTGCACGAAGTGCTCGTAGTCATCCACCTGGAAAATGGCTTCCGCCGTCTCGACCACTTTCCAGACCACGATCGCGGCGATTTCGATGGGGTTGCCGATATGGTCGTTGACCTTCAGTTTGCTGCTCTCGAAATTGCGAATCTTCAACGACACCGCCCGCCGCATCGTCAATGGGTTGACCCAGATGAACCCCGGCTCCTTGAGCGAACCCTGGTAGGCGCCAAACAGCACGACCACCCTCGCGGTGTTGGGGTTGACGACGGTGAGCCCGAACCAGCAGAAGACGTCCAGCGCCAGCCCGAGCACGATCGCGCCGATCAGCCAAGGGGACTCCTGAACCGTCGCGGATCCCCCGAGGAGCGCGGCACCGGCGATGACACCCGCCGTGAGGACCACCACCATCAAC
>CAYHEX010000452.1:0-2491 GCA_964355365.1 uncultured Solibacteraceae bacterium
AAACGCGGATCCTGTCGCGCGTCGGGCCACCCATCAGCCGATAAACCGGCACGCCATGCAGTTTGCCGGTGATGTCCCACAGGGCCATGTCGATGCCCGCAATGGTGTGCAGCATGAACGCGCCGCCGCGAAAATCCCGGTGTGCGCGATACAATTTCTGCCAGAGATGCTCGATGCGCGTTGGGTTCTCGCCGTCGAGCAGTTCAAACATCGACTGCATGAGCGGCCCCGCGACCGTCGGCGGCAATTGCGAAATCTCGCCCCAGCCGAAAACCTGTTGGTTGGTTTCGATTTTCAACAGCGTCTTGTTGCCGACAGGGTAGGTCTTGAAGCCGGTGATCTTGATCGACGACGCGCGGTCGCCAACATTCGCCGCAGGGTTGTCGGCCGCTGACACTTCGTTCAAAAGCAGCATACCGGCCGCAGCCGCACCGGCCGATGCGAGCAGATCGCGGCGGCTCATGCCCTGCCGTTTGGGTTGTTCGTTCATCATTGCGGTGACTCCTGCGGGAAGGATGGTTGGTTTCATGGGCAAGGTTAATGGGTGGAGTACACTCGGTGATCGTCACGGTGCGAACGTGATCTCGCCCCAGTTCGCCGGTTCCATCTTGAGTTCGAAGACCTCGTCGTTGACGATGCCCGTGGTCTGGTTGTTCCAGTGCGTGCGCAGGGCGGTGTCGGCGCCGGACTTGTCGCCGTGCGTGGCGCCAAAGTCGCCGCGCAGCGCCAGGCCGTCCTTGATCTTCAGGCCGAGGGAGGCGAGCGGGATCGCGGCCTCGACCACGTAGCGCTTGCCGTCCACCTTCACGGACACCTTGGCCTCTTCCAGCACCACGACGCTGTCCATCACGTATTCCTTGATGACGCCGGAGCTGAAGGTCTTGGGCTTCTTCGCGTCCGCCACCTTGCGATAGACCACGGCCGTGGGCTGGCCCTTGAAGTTGCCGATGGACAGGCGCAGGTCGCCCTTCACGGGTTCGCCGCGTTTCTTGTCGGCGGCGGGGTCGGTCCCGAGCTGCAGGTCCACGGTGTCGCCGCGGGCGTACAGGAACTCGGGGGCGTCCGCGCCGTTGACCCACGGCGAGTCGTCCTGCACCTCCCAGCCGACGTAGAGGTTGGCCTCATCCCGGGCCATGGCGACCCGCACCCGCGTGCCCGACTGCCTCTCGAACGCCGGCTTCTCGGCATCCTGGAAGCCCTTGAAGTCCGCGTCGAGGTTGCCGCTGAACGCCACCGTGGCCTTCCGGACCGCGTACTTCTTGTTGCCTTCCGCGGCCTGCAACTGCTTCTCGCGAATCGTCTGGGCCGTCTTCACGTCGCCGGCGCCCATCGTCACCTTGCCGCCGGGGATTTCCCGGATCGTATCCAGGCCCGTGACCTCGACATTCCAGAGCCCGGTCTTGCCGGCCTGGATATAGACTTTTCCGTCCATGCCTTGGCGCAGGGACCCGCCGAAATCCTCCCCGCCGAGGCCGGGGGGCACGTTGTCCAGGATGGTGCCCGGCACCGCCTGGTCCGGCCATTGGGTCTTGAACGGGTCGCCCTGGAACAGGCGCGTGAGGTAGAAGCCGTCCTCGGTCAGCACATGCCACTCGCCAATGTTGCCGTTGATGGCCCAGATGCCGCCGACCGGTTTGGGCAGCACTGCGTTGCCGACCAGTCCGAAGGCGCCCCGGATGAGGCCGACTTCCGGCGGCGGCGCCTTATGCGAGCCATGCACGCCGGAGAAGGTGTTGGGATACTTCCAGAGCTGCCGCCCGTCGGCCGTATCGGAGCAATCGAAGAACGTTTCACTCACCGCGACCAGCTTGCGGTTGTCCGGCGTGGACAGCGCGCCGCCGCCAAAACCGGCAATCTTGCGCGCACCGGCGACGTCATACCGGGGGGCTCCGCATTTCGTGAAGTCCGCGACCTTGAACTGCAGCCCGTTGGCGTAGAGGGTCAGATCGCCGTTCATGTTGAGCGACCAGTCCAGATAGCCGGTCATCGTCAGCGCCGCCGGATGCGTCGTCAGTTCGTCGGGCTGCTGCTGTTCGTCGCCGTTCGCGTCGGCCCAAAAGACCGTCTTGTTCTCCTTGGGGTTGGTTACGATGCTCCCGCGCAGGGCGAACTTCGCGTCGCCCAGCCGCTCGCGGACGGACAGGCCCGTCTCGCGACTGCCTGTCACCAGGTAGAGCTTGCCGTTGCTGCCTTCGGCATAGAGGGCGACCCCGGCAAAGTGGTTCTCGAACGTCCCCAGGCAGGCGTCGCGCCCGGTCTTGGGGTCCACCCGCCACTCGCAGCCCTCGCCGGCCATGATGTTCGGGTCGCGCGGGTTGATCGCGCCGCCGCTGGCGCCGTAGTGCGTGGGGCCGAAGAACTCCTTGAGGAAGGCCCCCTCTTTCTTGTCCGCCCCCGCCCGGGCCTGCCACACGCTGAAGCGCTTGGGCGTCTCGTTGGCTTCCGCCACCCAGAGCTTGCCTTCCTTGTCCACCACCAGCCCAAGCGGATT
>CAYHEX010000453.1:0-2478 GCA_964355365.1 uncultured Solibacteraceae bacterium
AGCGCCGCCGGATCGATCTGCATCTTGCCGAGCACCGACGGGACGATGCCGTCCGCCTGATCGAGGAGCGCGGAGAGCAGGTGTTCGGGCAGCATCTCCGCATGCCCGGCGCGCTCCGCGAGTTGCTGGGTCGTGACGACCGCTTCCTGCGCTTTTTCAGTGTATTTGTTGAGGTTCATGACGCCGACCTCCGGGGCCTACTTAGGGAGTTCCAGCTCTCGCAGACGTTCGTAGTGGGCGCGAGCGGCCGGTGCGAGTTCGGCCGGCAGCACGATTTCAACGGTGGCGTACAGATCGCCCCGCTCATCGGTGGCGCGCGCGACCGGCATCCCGTGCCCTTTCAATCGGAATACGCGTCCGCCGTTCGTCATTTCCGGAATCCGAAGCCGCAATACGGTGCCGGCGAGCGTCGGCACGGTGATCTCACCGCCAAGCACTGCCGTCGTGACTGGAACGGGGACCTTGATGTAGAGGTCGTTCCCGCGGCGGTCATAGCGCGGATGCGGCGCGAGGCGGACGATGAGAAAGAGGTCGCCGGGTTGTGCGTCGAGATGCGGCGCCGGCTCTCCCTCGCGCGCCACCTTGATGCGTGAGCCTTCGCGGATCCCGGCGGGGATGCGCACTTCCACGGACTTGTGCTGCCCACCATGCTCGGACGCCAGACGCCGTGTCGCGCCGAGGAACGCTTCTTCAAGCGTGAGGTCGATCGGTTGCTCAATATCGCGGCCCTTGAAGTCGCGCGACGACCGGCCCGCGTGCCGATGATCGGTCTGCGCGCCACCGCCGCCGCCGCCGAAGAAGGTATGGAAGAAATCCGAAAACGGGTCGTCGCGCGCCCCCGCGCCGGCGCCGAACATGTCGCGCATTTCATCGGGCGTCACCGTGCGGGACCGGCGCCGCGCTCCCGGGCCACCTGCCGCACCGGGCGGCGGGGCGCCGTTCTGCCAGTTCGCGCCAAGCTCGTCGTATTTCCGGCGCTTTTCGGGATCGCTCAGCACTTCGTTCGCTTCGTTGAGCGCCTTGAACTTCGCCTCCGCGGTCTTGCTGCCCGGATTCAGGTCCGGATGCAGTTGCCTGGCCAGCTTTCGGTACGACTTCTTGATCTCCGCGTCGGTGGCGGTCTTGGTTACCCCGAGCGTGGCGTAGTAATCCTGAAACTCCATACCGTCTCTCTGATATTACTCGCGCTTTCCGTATGATGTAGGCATGCTCTTCAGCCCCGCCGACCTGGCGACCGTCGGTACGCTCATTCTTCTCGAGGGCCTGCTCAGCGCTGACAACGCGCTGGTGATGGCCGTCATGGTGTTGGGTCTGCGGGCGGAGGAGCGCAAGAAAGCACTGAGCTACGGGCTCATCGGCGCGTTCGTCTTTCGGATTATCGCCACGCTGCTCGCCGTCTTCTTGATGAAGCTCCTGTGGGTAAAGGTGGCCGGCGGGGCGTATCTGCTCTATCTCGTCTGGCAGCACTTCTTCAGTCACGGCGATCGTGCTGATCGCACGACGCCCCCGGCCGCGAAACCGGCCTTCGGCGTCTCGGCGTTCTGGGCCACGGTTATTCGCGTGGAGTTGATGAACCTCGCCTTCTCAGTGGATTCGATTCTCGTGGCGGTGGCGATGTCACCCAAGCTGTGGGTCGTGCTCACGGGCGGCATCCTCGGCATCGTGGCCATGCGGCTCGTTGTCGGGCAGTTGATGGCGCTGGTGCAGCGCTATCCGCCGCTGGTCGACGGTGCGTTCGTCATCATTGCGTGGGTGGCCATCAAGCTGTGTGTGGAGTACGCCCACGAAGTCCATTGGATCGGCTGGACGATCGAGCAAAAGTACTCGCTGGCGGTGATCTTTGTGATCTTCACGGCGGCGTATGCCTACGCCCGCAAGCAGGGCGCGCGGCCGGAAATGTCGGCCGATTCCTAGCGTCACGTCTCGCGGCGACTTGGCTATACTGGCCGCACTCACATGACCGAGACGCCGGCGCCCGTTCGTCTGATGTCCCTTGACGTCTTTCGCGGTCTCACGATCGCCGCGATGATCATCGTCAACAACCCGGGCGACTGGGGCAACATCTACGCGCCGCTCGAACACGCCGAATGGAACGGGTGGACGCCAACGGACCTGATCTTCCCGTTCTTCGTCTTCATTCTGGGCGTGTCGCTCACGCTGTCGAAGCGCAGCCTGCAGTCGGTGGGCGGCATCGTCAAACGCGCGGCGGTGATCTTCCTGTGCGGCCTGCTGCTCTCGTACTACGTCCGGTTTGACCTCAGTCGCGTTCGCATCCCCGGCGTGCTCGCACGTCTCGCGCTGTGCTCACTCTTCGCGTCGCTCATCTATCGCCAGGTGCTCAAAGTGGCCGACGAGGCTCGGCTGCAGGCCGTGCTGGCGATCGCGGCGGTGATGCTGCTGACGTATTGGGCGCTCCTCACCTTTGTGGCCGCGCCCGGCGGCGTGGCGGGCGACCTCACGCCATCGGGCAACCTCGGC
>CAYHEX010000454.1:0-2443 GCA_964355365.1 uncultured Solibacteraceae bacterium
CGAGGTGCGCGGCGACCGTTTCCAGGAATTCCCGATACTGCATCGGCTTGGCGATGTACCCATCACAGCCCGCGGCGCGAATGCGCTCCTCGTCGCCCCTCATGGCGAGGGCGGTGAGTGCGATGACTGGTATGGCGCGCGTCGCCTCGTCCTCCTTGAGCAGCGCAGCCGCCTCGAGCCCGTCCATGCCTGGCAGCTGCATATCCATCAGGATCAGGTTGGGTTGCTCGTTGCGCGCCAGGGTGAGGCCAGCCTCAGCATCTGTCGCGCTAAGCACGGTATGGCCAACCGACTGCAGCAGGAAGATCGCCAGTGTCATGTTGGCGGGGTTGTCTTCGATGATCAGCACTCTCGCCATGTCAGGCGACCACGGCGCGCCCCGACATCGCGCGCCGAATTTCCGTTGTAAACCGTGCGCGGTTGAACTCGGCTTTTTCCATGATGGTCGTCACGAAGCCGTTCAGCTTGGCGCGATCGTCCGCGCTGATCTGCTTGGCCGTGACCACGAGGATCGGAATGCGTATCGTTTCGGGATGTTGGTGGAGCGCCTCGACCACATCAAATCCGTTCACGTCCGGCATCATCAGATCGAGCACGATGAGGTCTGGCAGCTCGCGAAGCGCGATGTCGATTGCCTCACGCCCGCCGTACGCGCGCAGGATGATGCTGGCCAGGCCCGTGATGTTGTCCGAGATCAACTCCACCGCGTTGGGATCGTCGTCCACGACCAGGACTTTCAACGTCTGGTTCTGCGACAACGGAAAGAGACTCAGGTCGACCAGCGAGTCGTACAATTCCTGCCGGGAAATCGGCTTCTGCATGACCGCCGCGGCGCCGAGCGCGAACCCCTTGTTGCGATCCGCCACGATCGAGATGATCAAGACGGGAATGCGCTTGAGCGCCTTCACCTGCTTGAGGCGGCTGAGCAGTTCCCACCCATCCATGTCGGGCAGCATGATATCCAGCGTGATGAGCGACAACGGCTGCTGCGTCACGATCTGGAGCGCGGTCTCGGCGGACGTCGCGTGCAGCACGTGGAACCCCTCGGCCTCGAGCTGAAGCCCGATCAGTTCAGCGGCCTTGAGATCGTCCTCGACGACCAGCGCCGTGCGGGTGCCAGGCATCACTGCGATCGGCGGGCCGGTCGGCGACCCGGCCGGCGTGAATGTGTCATCGACCGCGTCCCTGAGCGGCAGCCAGACTGTGAACGTCGAGCCTTCGCCCACGGCACTCTCCACCGCCACCGATCCGCCGTGCAGTTCTGCGAGGAGTTTCACCATCGCCAGGCCGAGTCCCGTGCCCTCGAACTTCCGCGACAGGCCGCTGTCGATCTGACTGAACGGGGTGAACAGCTTCGTCAGCCCTTCCGGCGAGATGCCGATGCCGGTGTCCGTGACGCTCACCTCGAGAAACGTCGGGAAGTCGCTGCCGGCCAACGGGAAGGTCCGGCCCGGCCGCGGACCGGTGGGGAGGCCGACCTCTGCGCGCGAGACGGATTCGGCTCGCAGGGTCACCCGGCCGCCGTCGTTGCTGAACTTCACCGCATTCGACAGCAGGTTGTAGATGATCTGCTTCACCTTGCGCGCATCCGCGAGCACCGATCCCAGTTCGTCGGGGGTATCCAGCACCAGATGAATCTGGCGCGCCGCGGCTTTCTCCCTGACGATCGACAGGCTGTTCACGAACAGCGGCGACATCTGGACCGGCTCCAGGTCGAGCACCATCTTGCCGGCTTCCACCTTGGAGAGGTCGAGGATGTCGTTGATCAGCGAGAGCAGATGCGTGCCGCTCGTAAAGATGTTGGCGATGAACCCTCGCTGCCGCTCCGTCATGTCGCCGGCAATCCCGTCCTTGAGCAGCTCGGAGAAGCCGAGGATGGCATTCAGCGGCGTCCTCAATTCGTGCGACATGTTGGCCACGAACTCCGACTTCATGCGGCTCGCGGCTTCGAGCTCCACATTTTTCTGCTGCAGCGTGTGCTCGAAGCGTTTCAGCTCCGTGACGTCGCGCGCCGCGACGAACACGCCTTGCAGGCTCCTGTCACGGTCGTAGAAGGTCGTGGCGTTGTAGGACACGACCGTGAGCGTGCCGTCGCGGGCGCGCGCGGTGAGCTCGTAGTTGGTGACCTTGCCCTCGTTCAACACGCGGTTGATGCCGGCCTCGGCCCGGCCCGCATCGGTGAAGTGGGTCTTGAACGGCGCGCCGATCAGCTCGTCGCGCGTGCACCCGGTCAGCGCCTCCGTCTGTTTGTTGACGTCGGTGATGATGCCGCGCGGATCCGTCGTCATCAGCGCGTCGATGTTCGATTCAATGAGGGAGCGCGTGTAGAAGTGCTGATCGCGGAGCCGCTGGTCGAGCTTCCGCCGCTCCTCTTCGACCTGCTTGCGCGCGGTATTGTCGGTGCCGATCAGCAGATAGCCGATGATGGCGTCCTGCGCGTCTC
>CAYHEX010000455.1:0-2443 GCA_964355365.1 uncultured Solibacteraceae bacterium
TCGTCGTCGTGCCGCCGGCGGAAGCGTTTGAAGCGACCGGTGCGTTTCGGTTGTCGTACGCGACGTCGCTCGATCGGCTGCGCGAGGGCGTAACGCGGATCATCCGCTACGCCCGCTCGTTGTCATGATCGCGCCGGCGGTCCTCGACCGTCTTCGCGCCATCGTCGGCGCCGAGCATGTGCGCGTCGATGAGGTCAGCCGCATCGAGTACGGTGCCGACGCGCTGAAGCGTGGGCATCCGGCGGATGCGGTCGTCGCGCCCGCCAACACGGCGGAGATCTCGGCGATCGCGGCGCTCTGCAACGAGACGCGCACACCGCTGGTGCCGCGCGGCGGCGGCACCGGCTACACGGGCGGTGCCGTGCCCGTGCAGGGTGGCGTCGTCCTCAGCCTCGAACGGCTCAACAGGATTCTGGAAATCGACGAGCTGAATCTCTTGTGTGTCGTCGAACCGAATGTCATCACCGGTGACATTCAGGACGCCGTGGAGAAGGTGGGGCTGTTCTATCCGCCAGATCCGGCCAGCTTGCGGCAGTCGGCGATCGGCGGCAACGTCGCCGAGTGCGCCGGCGGTCCGCGTGCGTTCAAGTACGGCGTCACCAAAGCGTACGTGCTGGGTCTCGAGGCGGTATTGCCCAACGGAGAGATCATCCGCACCGGCGGCAAGGTGGTCAAGAACGTCGTCGGCTACGACCTCACGCAGTTGCTGGTCGGTTCGGAAGGCACGCTCGCGATCATCACGAAGATCACGCTGCGCCTCGTGCCGAAGCCGCCGGTGCAGGTCACGATGCGCGCGAGTTTTCCGAGCGTGCGGCACGCGGTCAATGCCGTGACGAATCTCATCCGCGCGCGTGTCGTGCCGGCTGCGCTGGAACTGATCGACGGCGATTGTCTCGAGGCGGTCGCGCAGGCGCTCAACGTGCGCTCGCTCGCGCCGGCCGGCACGGCGGCGCTGTTGCTGCTGGAGGTCGACGGCATCGCGGAGCAAGTGGCCGCCGAGGCGCTGCGCGTTGAGCAAGCCTGTCTTGACGCGGGCGCTTCGGAGTTCCTCCGCGCGAAAGATGATGCCGAGCGGCAGGAGTTGTGGCGGGTGCGGCGCGAGATCTCGCCGTCGCTCAAGATGATCACGCCGCTCAAGTTCAATCACGACGTCGTCGTGCCGAAAGGCCGTGTGCCTGAACTCTTCGAACTGGTCGACCGGATCAAAGCGGAGTTCGGTCTGCGCATTCCGTGCTTCGGGCACGTGGGCGACGGTAACATTCACGTGAACATCATGGTCACGCCCGGTGATGACGACGAGATCCGTCGCGCGCACGAGGCGGAGGGTGTGCTGTTCCGCGGCACGCTTGCGCTCGAGGGCTCGATCAGCGGGGAACACGGGATCGGTTTTGCGAAGGCGAAGTACCTCGCCATGGAACTGACCGGCCCGACCATCGAGACGATGAAGCGCGTGAAGCAGGCCTTCGATCCCAATGGGATCCTCAATCCAGGGAAGATCTTTCAATGACACTACTTGTGGCGATGCTCGCGATGTTTCTGCAGACGGCCCCGCCGGTCGTCGTGGTCTTCGAGACGGCGGCCGGTAATTTCGAAGTGGCTGTGGATGTGACGCGCGCGCCGCTCGGCAGCGCCAACTTTCTGAAGTACGTGGACGATGGCGCCTACGACGGCGGGGCCTTCCATCGTGCGGTGCGGCCGGATACCGAAACGCGCACCGACTATCCAATTGAGGTCGTGCAGGCCAGCGTGGTGCGGGGCAGCAAGCGCTATCCCGCGATCCCGCTCGAGCGGACGAACGTCACGGGACTGAAGCATGTCGCGGGCACGATGTCCTACGGCCGCGCGGGGCCGGACACGGCGACCAGTGATTTTTTCATCTGCGTGACCGACACTCCCGCGCTCGACTTCGGCGGCAAACGAAACGCGGACGGTCAGGGCTTCGGTGCGTTCGGGCAGGTGATCGCCGGCATGGACGTCGTCAAGAAGATCCAGATGTCGCCGACCCAGACCGAAGGCAACAAGCAGACGTTGTCGCCGCGAATCGCCATTCTGAAGGCGTACAGGAAGAAATAGGCCCCCCATGCCCACCATCGCCATCCTCGGCGCGTCGTCAGACCGCAGCAAGTTCGGCAACAAGGCCGTCCGCGCATTTCGCGCCCAGGGATTTACGGTCGTGCCGATCAACCCGCGCGAGCAGAGTGTGGAAGGGGAGACCGCCTACGCGAGCGTGCTGGACTACCCGGGCGTCATCGATGAGGCGAGCGTCTACCTGCCGCCCGCGATCGGCGTCGCGGCTATGGACCAACTGCAGCAGAAGGGCGTGCCGGTCGTGTGGCTGAATCCGGGCGCCGACGGCCCGGAGGTGGTGGCGCGGGCCCGCGCCCTGGGCCTCGAGACCCGCGTCGCCTGCAGCATCATCGGCATCGGAGACAGCCCGGGGAGA
>CAYHEX010000456.1:0-2435 GCA_964355365.1 uncultured Solibacteraceae bacterium
GGCGGCGGCAAGGCAGCCTGAAGCGCGGCCCGGACGCTTCGCCTGCGTGCACGTTGTCGACACCGGCACGGGGATCGCCGCAAAGGATCTGCCGCATATCTTCGAGCCGTTCTTCACCACCAAGGAAGAGGATCGCGGCACCGGTCTTGGCCTGGCGATCACGTATGGCGTGGTGCGGCAGCACGATGGCTGGATCGGCGTCGAGAGTGAAGTGGGACGCGGAACACGTTTTTCCGTGTACCTGCCGTTGACCGGTGGCGTGGATGAGACAGGCATCTGCCAGGTCACGCCCACCGTGACGGTCCGCGGCACCGGCACCGTGTTGCTGGTCGAGGATGAGGAACCCGTGCGACTCATCTTGAGCGAAGCCTTATCGGGCGCTGGTTACACCGTCATCGAGTGCGCGAGCGGACCAGAGGCACTGGCCGCATGGGAGACGCACGCGGCGTCCATCGCGCTGCTGCTATGCGATGTGGTGCTGCCCGACGGATTGTCGGGGTTTGACCTGTCGCTCCGGCTGACCCAGGCCCGGCCCGCACTCCGCGTGATTCTGATGAGCGGGTACCAGGAACCCAGCGCGGCGCCGGCCGGTGCGTTGTTCCTCGCGAAGCCGTTCACGCTTGAACTCTTGCTCGCCACGATGCGCCGGAGCCTCGACGGCCCAGTCGGGATGCCTGCCGCTTCTTCATAGCGAGGCGGGCGCGCGATCCGGCACGACCCGCCGGACCACGCGCACCACGAACCGCAAGTAGGCGATCGTGCCCCAGCTGCACAGCAGGCCCACCAGGAACATCACGACACTGAGGACGATCGCCACCCACGGCTCGACGTCCATCGTCATCCAGTAGGGCAGGGAGCCTGCGGACGCCATGAGCCCAGCGACGAAGACGGCGATTCCCGACAGCGTGAAGCTGATGCCAATCGCGCCGAGCGTGACGACGATGACGAGCGTCGGGATGCTGCCGATCGCGAGCAGGCCGACGATGCGCAGCCAGCGATCGGAGCGCGGCGCTTTCGGCGCGTTGGGCCGCGGCGTCACGAGCAATTCCAGTTGGTAAGCGCGCGCGAGCGCGTCGACCGAACCCAGCGACTGCAATACTTCGTCGATTGGCTTGCCGGCGTCGGTGGCGTCGGCGATGTGCTGGCGGATTTCCGCGACCACCTCGGCGCGTTCAGTGGGAGCAAGCGACACCAGCGCGGCGTCGAAGGCGTTCAGATAGCGAGTCACCAGGGGCAGGTCAGTCGTCATTTCGAGTCTCCTTTGTGCAGGCACTGATCCACGGCGTCGGCCATGACCTGCCATTCCTTACCAAGAGCGGTGAGGCGTTTGCGTCCATCTGTCGTGAGCCGGTAGTACTGCCGGGGCGGTCCGGTGGGCGACTCGCGAAGGATGGTTTCGATCAATCCGTCGGCCTTGAGCCGGCGGAGCAGGGGGTAGACCGTGGTTTCGCCGGCGGCTAACGGGCCGGGGGTGTCCAGGGTCGTGACGATTTCATAGCCGTAACTGGGGTCCTCGCGCAGGAGCTGGAGGATGCAGAGCTCCAGCACACCGCGTTTCAGTTGTGAGGACCAGTCGCCGATGTCCAGAGTACCCATGATGCTAGTGTGTGACGCACAATAGCGACGCGAAGTTCAGTTCGGGTGAGGTTTCCCGGCAGGGCGGTGCTAGGATGCGCGAACCATGTCCCTATTTATGACCATCCGGATCGCGCTGAAGGCGCTCGCCCGCAACAAGATGCGCACCACGCTGACGATGCTGGGCATGATCATCGGCGTAGCCGCTGTTATCACCATGGTCGCGCTCGGCAACGGGGCTCAGGCCTCGATCGCGGACCAGATCAAGGGCGCGGGCACGAACACGGTCACGATCTTCCCCGGCAGCGCGAACATGGGCGGCGTTCAGTCCGGTTCAGGCGGTAGCAGCAAACTGGTGCCGGCCGACGCGGAGTCGCTGCGCGAACTCTCGATCGTCGCCTACGTGGCCGAGGGCATTCAGAGCCGGCAGCAGATGGTCTACGGCAACCAGAACTGGTCATCGACCGTGGTCGGCACCAACTTGGATTTCCTCGAAGTGAAGACGTGGCCGATGAAGAGCGGCATGTTCTTCAGCGAACAGGATGTGAAGGGCGCCGCTAAAGTCGTCTGCCTCGGCACCAACGTCGCCGAGATGCTCTTTGGCACCGACGATCCGGTCGGCGAGACCATTCGCATCAAGAACCAGCCGTTCAAAGTCATCGGCATCATGGCGCAGAAGGGCTCGTCGTCCAGCGGACAGAACCAGGACGATCAGGTGTTCGTGCCGTGGACGACCGTGACCAAGAAGCTGCAACGGTCCGACACGTTGCAGTACATCATCACGTCGACCGTGAACGCCGACGATGTGCCGGAGGCGCAGAAACAGATCACGGCCGCGCTTCGGATCAATCACAAGCTCA
>CAYHEX010000457.1:0-2428 GCA_964355365.1 uncultured Solibacteraceae bacterium
CTCATTGCCTCATTGCCTCATTGCCTCATTGCCTCATTGCCTCATTGCCTCATTGAAATATTTGCCATTTTCTCCCGGGTGAAAGTTGGCAGAAATTGCCAATGTGACGGCGAGTCGAGGCGTATTCCCCGGCGCATCGCTTGGCACGGCGCGTGCAATGCCGCGAGGGATGACTTCGAAAGAGCTTCGGGAGCGATGTGAGCGGTTTTCGGTTCGGGTTCTGAGGTTCTCGGCGCCGCTGCTTGATGCGCTGGCCACGCGTGATTGCGCGCTGCAGCTTCGGCGGTCGGCGACATCCGTCGCGCAGAATTACGCGGCGTGCACGGTGGCGAGGTCGCACGCCGACTTCCTGTCGAAGCTGCGCATTGCCCTTGAGGAGGCTGACGAGAGTGCCCGTTGGCTGCGGATGATTCGTGACGCAGGACTCGCCTCGGGCGACGAACTGGATGCCGTCACCGCCGAAGCCGCCGAACTCGCCGCCATCTTCGGCGCCTCCTGCGCCACAGCCGCAAAGAACCCCGCGTACCGACAGGGGCGTCGATGAAGCAATGCGGGAATGGGGGAATGCGGGAATGGGGGAGTGAAGGAGTGAGGGAGTGACCCAATTGCCCAATGACCCAATGACTCACTCCAATAGCGAGCTATCCCAATACCCCAATCCAATAACCAGCTAACCAGCTAACAAATAGCCAGATTCAAGCTTTCTGCAGTAGCCTTCCCCTGAGGAGATCTCCATGTTTCGTGTCGTGATCGCGTCCGTGTTCGCTGTCGCTCTGGTCGTGCCAACGTCCGCACAGAATCCGCAGGTTCAGACACCGCCCGCAGCGCCGCCGCAGGTGCAGGGTGGCGGTCGTGGCGCGCAGACGCCCGAGCAATTGAAGGCGATGTTCGACCGCCAGATCGAAGAGACCGCGCGCGTCGACGCCGCGTGGCGCAAAGCCAGCGACGGCGTGATGAAGATGGAGAAGACGTCGTATCTGAGCAAGGCGGGAGGTATGTCGATTCCCGCCTTCGTCTTCTCGCCGCTGCAGCCGCGCGGACCGAAAGGCCATCCGGCGCTCGTGTGGGTGCACCCCGACATCCGCGGCCGCGTCTACGCCTACTACATCCCCTACGTGCAGGAAGCCGTCAAGCGCGGCTACGTGGTGATCGCGCCCGAGTATCGCGGCAGCGTCGGCTACGGGCAGGCGCACTACGACGCGATCGACTACGGCGGCGAAGAAGTGGACGACGTCACGTCGGCGACGGAGTTCTTGAAGACGATGCCGATTGTGGACATCGACCGGGTCGGCATCATCGGCTGGAGCCACGGCGGCATGATCACGCTGCTCGCGGCCGAGCGTGAAACAAAGATGTTCAAGGCGGCTGTCGCGATGGTGCCCGTGACGAATCTCTTTCAGCGTCTCGCCTGGAACGGCGTCGAGCAGCGCAAAGCCTCGATCGATCCACAGAATCGCTACGGCGGCCTGCCGCATCAGAAGCGCGATGAGTACAAACGCCGGTCGCCGATCTACCAGATCGACGCCATCGACATCCCGCTGCTCGTGCACATCACCCGCAACGACGCCGACGTCGTCTATGAAGAAGCGGCGCAGCTGGTCGACGCGCTGCGCGCGCGCAAGCCGTTCACGTCCGAGACGAAGATCTACGACAACCCGCTCGGCGGGCACTTGTTCGACCGCATGGCTCCCGACACACTGCCGGGGCAGGGCCGTCGCGGCGGTGGCGCGGGCGCCGCAGGCGCGCCGGGCGCTCCGGTCACACCGCCGGCGCAGCCGGATCCAACAGATCTGAGCCGCTACACGCCGACCAACACGCCCGAACAGCGCGATTCCTGGAATCGCGTATGGACGTTCCTCGACTGGAATCTCCGGCCGTACCAGGGGGCAGCGGGTAAGTAGATCGAGAGGTTCGTTAGGTTCGTTAGGTTCGAAAGGTTCGTGGGGTTCTCTTCGTAGGGTGCATGGGGTTCGCGGGGTTCGTAAGGGTGGTTCGGAGGGTTCGGCGAACCCCGGACCCCAGAACCACCCTTACGAACCCCCCGCACCCTGGGAACCTCACGAACAGAACCTCTCGAACCTTCCGAACCCTCGAACCTCACGAACCCGGTGTCAGGTGTTATGTCTTTGAACCTCCGTCGTCCCGTCCTGGCCGATGCCGACGCGATCTTCGCGCGTTACGCGAGCGATCCCGATGTCACGCGCTACCTGGCGTGGCCGCGGCATCGGTCCGTTGACGACACGCGGGCGTTCATCGCGTGGAGCGACAGCGAGTGGGCGAAGTGGCCTGCGGGTCCGCTGCTGATCGAATCGACAGACGACGGCCGACTGCTGGGTAGCACGGGGCTGGCGTTTGAGTCGGCCACGTCAGCGATGGTGGGCTACGTGCTGGCGCGCGATGCGTGGGGACGCGGCCACGCGACCGAGGC
>CAYHEX010000458.1:0-2427 GCA_964355365.1 uncultured Solibacteraceae bacterium
GCTGGCCGCCGGAGAGCTCAGAGGGCATGCGTGAGACGAACTCCGTGAGGCCCACAAAGCCGAGGACTTCGCCGACGCGGGCATCGACCTCGGGGATCGGGATCGACGTCTCTTCGAACAACCGATACCCCACGTTCTCACGCACGGTGAGCGAGTCGAACAGCGCGCCCTCCTGGAACACCATGCCGAGGCCGGCACGCACCTTCATCAGCTCTTCCTCGCGCATCTGGTCCACGCGCTCGCCGTCGATGCGGATCTCGCCGCCGTCCGGCTTGAGCAATCCGAGAATCAGTCGCAGGATCGTCGACTTCCCCGACCCGGATGCGCCGATCACGATCTTCGTGTGCGCGCGCTCAAGGGTGAAGCTCACGTCGCGCAGCACGACCTTCTCGTCGAACGCGAGCGAGACTTTGTTGAATTCAATGGCGAGATCCATCAGTACATCACCATGAACAACAGCTTCGTCACGAGGAAGTCGACGGCCAGCACGACGACCGAGCTGGCAACCACCGCATTGGTCGTGGCGCGACCCACGCCTTGCGTGCCGCCTTTGGTCTGCAACCCGACGTAGCACCCGATCGACACCAGCACGAACCCGAGGAAGAACGGCTTGATCAGCCCCATCCACACATCTTCGATATACAACCCGGCGACGACGCTGTTCCAGAAGGGTGCGGAGGCCACTTTGAGCTGAGTGACGGCGATGAGCCAGGCGCCGACCAATCCAACGCCGTCGGCCACCCCGGTCAGCACGGGCACCATCAGCGTGCCGGCGATCACCCGCGGGATCACCAGCTTGCGCACCGGATCGGTGCCGAGCGCGCGGAGGGCGGCGATCTGATCGGTCACGGTCATCGAGCCCAGCTCGGCCGCAATGCCGGAGCCGACGCGGCCGCAGACCATCAGCGCGGTCAGCACCGGCCCCAGTTCCTTGATCATGGACGCGCTGACCAACTGCCCCACCATCGAGCGCGCGCCGAATTTGTCGAGCGTGATGCCCGACTGCAGCGCCAGCACCATGCCGGTGAACGTGCCCGTCAGCAGCACCACGGTGAGCGAGCCCACGCCGATGGCGTCGAACTGCTCGACCACGTCGCGCAGGTAGAACGGCCGCGTGACCAGGCCGCGGCCCACCTTCGCCAGCAGCTGAAAGTACTGCTGCACCTCCTGCAGACCGTCCTTGACCCACCGGGTGAGCCACGTCATGCGCTCTTCTCCTGCTCGATGAGCACCAGGTCCGGGTTGCGGATCTTTCGCAGCTGGTCTCGGATCTGCGCGGCGCGCTCGAACTCGAGGTTGGCGGCCGCCGCGCGCATCTGGGTGTCGAGGGCCACGATGTGCGCGTCAAGGGCCGCGCGCGACTTGAATTTTTCGCGCTCGTCCGCCACGCGCGGCACGGTGAGGTAGTCGCGCTCGTACACGCTCGACATGACTTCGTCGATGTTCTTGATGATCGACGCGGGCGTGATGCCGTGCTCGAGGTTGTAGGCTTCCTGCACCTCGCGCCGCCGCTCGGTCTCGCTGATCGCGTGCTTCATCGAATCGGTCATGCGGTCGGCGTACAGCACGGCGCGCCCGTTCACATGACGCGCCGCGCGGCCCATGGTCTGGATCAACGCGCCGGCCGAACGCAGGAAGCCTTCCTTGTCGGCATCGAGCACCGCCACGAGCGACACCTCAGGCAGGTCGAGACCCTCGCGCAACAGGTTGATCCCGACGAGCACGTCGAAGTTGCCGAGCCGCAGGTCGCGCAGGATCTCCACCCGCTCCAGCGTCTCGATGTCCGAATGCGGATACCGCACGCGGACGCCGAGCTCCTGGTAGTACGTCGTGAGGTCCTCGGCCATCTTCTTGGTCAGCACGGTCACGAGCACGCGTTCATTCTTCGCCACCACGGCGCGGATCTCGCCGAGCAAGTCGTCGATCTGGCCGGTCACTGGCCGGATGTCGATGGTCGGATCGACGAGGCCGGTCGGACGAATGATCTGCTCAACGATCACGCCTCCGGCTTCCTTCAGCTCCCACGGCCCGGGCGTCGCGCTGACGAAGACCACCTGTTTGGCGCGCGCCTCCCACTCGGGAAAGTTCAGCGGCCGGTTGTCGAGCGCGGACGGCAGTCGGAAGCCGTAGTCCACCAGCACCGTCTTGCGCGAGCGATCGCCGGCATACATGCCGCGAATCTGCGGAATCGTCTGGTGGCTCTCATCGATGATGGTGATCGTGTCCTCCGGCAGGTAGTCGAGCAGTGTCGGCGGCGGCTCGCCCGCCGACCGGCCGGAGAAATGCCGCGAGTAGTTCTCGATGCCGTGGCAGTAGCCGATCTCCTTCATCATCTCGAGATCGAACATCGTCCGCTGATGCAGCCGCTGCGCTTCTTCTTTCTTGCCGATCGACTCGTGGTCCTGCAGCCGCTGCTCCAGCTCGATC
>CAYHEX010000459.1:0-2425 GCA_964355365.1 uncultured Solibacteraceae bacterium
CGCGGACTGTACGGCGAGTTCTACGGCATCCATCAGGACAACGATCCGAACAAGCCGCTGTCGGTCGTCATCAACTACAACATGGATATCGGCGATTACATGGAGTATTCGGGTAGCGGTTTCTACCTCGTTGATCCGTCGAACGAGGCGTTCAAGTTCATGATCAACTATCTGATCTATGGTCACACGCGCTAAGCGCGTGGGTCATACGCGCTGACGCGCGGGGCCACACGCGCTGACCGCGCCGGGCCACAAAAAAAGGAGCCGGGCGCAACGCCCGGCCCCTCGTGTTCCGTGTTACTTGCAACTTGCAACTTGCAACTTGTTGTCTGTTACTTGAGCTGCACCCGAATTCCGCCGCCGACCTGCAACCCGCCGAGCTTGAGGCTCAGGGCCGGGTTCATATTGGCCGTGGCGCCGGCATACCGCGCGAACGCGCCGAGTCCGATGTTCTTCGTGACCATGTAGCGGACGTCGGCGCCCAGCATGTATCCCCAGACCATCTTGCTCAGCTCCGTCACGGTGACCGTCACGGCCGGGTTGCTGCTGCCTTCCGCCACTGACGCGGCGGTGATCGCGTCGTGCTTCACGGAGACCACGGTCGGCCCGGCCAGGAACATGACGTCAATGCGATCGTCGATTCGCAAGAGGTAGGCAGCCTGCACCGCGGACCACAGCTCGGTGTGCGTCATCTTGTTGAGGCCGGCATCAACGGCGCGGGCCTGATCGAAGAAGAGCGGGTGCGGAACCGTCGCCGCGGCGACGCCGTCGCCAGGAGCGCTTCGCATGAAGAGTGTGCCGGCGACGCCCAGATTGCCCAGGACGCGGCCTCCGGCTGTGCCATCAAACAGGATGCCGCTCTTGACGCTACGCGTCACCGTGACCTTCGCCGGCTCGCCATAGAGGTCAAAACTAAGCGCTTGCGTTTCCGCGCGTGCGGCGCCCAACTGCGTTCCGCTGTTGGCGCCGAGGAACACGCGGCCTTCCGTCCAGCCCAGTCCTTGTCCGAACGCGGTGTCACCTGCGGCCAGTAGTAGTGCCAACGCAAACACAATTCGCTTCGCCATTCATCCCCTCAACAGACATCGCGGAACCGCCGATAAGACTGGGTAACTCGTGTAGAATAACATGACCTTTCTCATGGAGAGTACGCGCATGAAGCAATCGAAGTGGCTTGTCCTTGCCGGCGGCGTCCTCGCCGCAACGGCGATCGCCTGTGGTACGACCCCGAGTCCGACCGCGCCGGCCGCCGCCGCGCCGACGTCCGCCGAAGCGGGTGCCAGCGGTGAGACGTTGAAGGTCGGCGCGCCGACCGTGCAGTCACCCGCCAACAGCGTGCAACTCACATCAAGCACCGCCGTCTTGACGTTTACGGCCATCACCGGCACGTACGCCACATTCGTGCCGAGCTACCAGATCGAACTGAAAAATGCCGCCGGCACGCTCGTCGCAAACCCCACGCTGACGACGACGTCGTATACGGTGACGGCCACGCTGGCGGTTGACGCCATCTACACGTGGCGCGTGCGCGCCACGTATCAGGGCGCCTTTGGTCCCTGGTCATCAACCGCCACATTCCGGACACAGGCGATCCCACCCGCCTACATCAGCGGCAACACAATCTTCGATCCGTTGCATACGGGCAACACCGTCGGCCAGCGCGTGGGTTCGACCACGTTCGTGCCAGGCCAGGGCCTCAGACTGAACGAGCAGACCAGTCACGTGCGCTACGACCTGCCGACCAACCTGCAGGCCGGCGAGATGTCGGTGTTCATCCTCGGGGCCGATGAAGGCGGCGCCGGCGACAAGAGCAAGGTGCTCGCCATGCAGGAAGGCACGAGCGACATCACCGACAACGACTACCGCGTGACGGTTGAACTTCGCGGATCCTCTTACTCCATACCGGGCTCGGTCAACTGCCGGATCATCACTGGGGACTCCGATCCCGAGGCCGGGCGGATATTCGACTGCTCGCGTTCGGCGGTCAATTTCGATTCCTCGCGGTGGTACTTCTGGCGGTTTTCCTGGCAGACGGGACAAGCCCAGCTCACCGTGCGTCGCGACAACGAGACGGGTCCGATCGTCTACAACTACGTGGTCGGAACCGGGTCGCGCCCCTACCGGCCGGTGCCGCACACCGTCTACCTCGGCGCGCCAGTCGGACGAGCCGGCCCGCACGACGCGACGATCGGCGGCGGTCCCATCTACAAGAATTTCTGGGTCGGCCCGACGGCGCGGCCGCAGTTTCCTGCCTCGGCGCTTCTACGCGAGCTCCTGCCCAACCCCGGCGGCGGCAACTAGTCACACAGTCCTCAACCCACGGGCCGCCATCCTCACGGATGGCGGCTCTCTGCGGGCGTCCCTCGAGGGGGCTCGCGTTTCGACGGAGTGTTATTGATGAAGGTACGCGGACTATTGATGGTGA
>CAYHEX010000460.1:0-2418 GCA_964355365.1 uncultured Solibacteraceae bacterium
CAGTCCGCGCTGCCCGATGTTTCCCGGATACGGCACACGCAGGGTCTTGATCTCGAAGAACGTGTTGAAGATCGGGTGTGTGATGTCGAGCCGGACGATCTTTGCACCAGGCAGCACCCGCAGCATCGCCGCCTCGAACACCGCCCACTCGTTGTCGAAGTGGAAGTCGTCGACGATGAGGAAGCCGCCTTTCTGGATGTAGGCGCGCAGAGTGCGCACGGCGTCTTCGCTCGGAAACCAGGAGCCGGGTTCCGACAGGTAGGCGACCGGGTATCGGAACAGCGCCGGGTCGTCCATGTGCAGGATGTTGGTGCCGTCCGGGTGCGGCTCGAGGGCCGTGATGGCGCCCAGGATCCCCGTCAGGTTCTGCTCCATGTCGGGGTAATCGAACGCCCATCCCGCGTAGCGATCGTAGAACAGCCGCACAAACGAGAACCGACCGTCGTAGAGCGTCTCACGCCGCGATGGCGCCGAGCGTCCGTTGTCGTAGCGGCGTTGCGCATGGGCCGGCAGCGTCGCCAGAGCGAGCAACGCCACTGCCAAGCCGATCCGTTGGGAAACGCGCATGCGGGAACCCGCGGAGGATAGCACGCACCTGCCCGCACCTGCCCGCACCTGTGCGCACCTGTCTGTGTCTTAGCTTTCGATCTTGACGTCCACGCTCTTGCCGCGGATCGTGGTCTTCTTCAGTGCCGTGATGATGCGATCGGCGATCGCTGCGGGCACCTCGACGAGCGAGTGGTCGTGCTGGACCTTGATCGCGCCGAGGTACTTCGACTCGATGCCCGCTTCGCCCGTGATCGCGCCCACCAGGTCACCCGGGCGGACGGCGGCTTTCTTGCCGACGCCAATGCGAAGCACCGTCGTCTTGGACATATCGATGTCGCCGACCGGCGCGCCGGCGGGCTTCGCCGAGCGGTCGCGCGTGCGCTCGCGGGGTCGCTCACCGTCGCCGCGCTCCGGGCGCGCGCCTCGGTCGCCGCGGGGACCGCGATCGCCGCGATCGGAGGACGACGGGCCGCGCGACGGGCGCGATTCGCGGGAATCGCGCGATGGGTACGACGGCGCGTAGGACGGCGTCTGGATCTCGGCCTCTTCTTCGGTGCCGTCGCCGTGCGCCGCTTCGTGCAGCATCGCGATCGCCGCGGCGGCGATATCCGCAACGTCGAAATCTTTCGCGAGCGATCCCACGAACACCTTCACGCCTTCGAGGTCGCCGGCCGCGATGCGATCGGTGAGCGCAGTCCGCGTGGCCTCGAGTCGCTTCGCGCGCAGATCCTGAACCGTCGGCAGTTGAGCGATTTCGATTGGCTGCTTCGTGAGGTTCTCGATCATGCGGATCAGGCGGCGTTCGCGTGGATCCACGATCGAGATGGCGATGCCTTCGCGGCCCATGCGGCCCGTGCGGCCGATCCGGTGCACGTAGACCTCAGGCGCGCTCGGCACGTCGTAGTTGAAGACGTGCGAGACGTGGTCGATGTCGAGTCCGCGCGCGGCAACGTCGGTGGCGACCAGCATGTCCGCCTTGCCATTACGGAACATCGTCATCACGCGATCGCGCTGCTTCTGCTCCATGCCGCCGTGCAGCGCCTGCGCGCCGTAGCCGTGGGCCTTCAGCGTGTCGTTGAGTTCGTCGACCTCGATGCGCGTGCGACAGAACACGATCGCGCTCTTCGGATTCTCGAATTCCAGAATGCGGCCGAACGCTTCCATCTTCTGGTGCTTGCCCACGATGTAGGCCACCTGGCGGATGCGGGCGACCTTGCCGGCCGGGCGCTTCTCGCGCGCGATGGTGATCCGCTCGGGCTGCTTGAGGTGCTTGTTGGCGATCGACGCGATGCGCGGTGCCATCGTGGCGGCGAACAGCGCCGTCTGGCGCGTGGAGGGGGTTTCGCTGAGGATGGCTTCGAGGTCTTCGGCGAAGCCCATGTCGAGCATCTCGTCGGCTTCGTCGAGCACGAGCACCTGCAGCGCGCTGAGGTCGAGCGTCTTGCGCCGCATGTGATCGAGTGCGCGTCCCGGCGTGGCCACGACGACCGACGCGCCGCGCATGAGGCCGCGGATCTGCTGATCCATCGGCGCGCCGCCGTAGAGCGGCACCACCGTGAGGTCGGTGCCCTTGCTGTATTTCTGAACGGCTTCGGCGACCTGCATCGCCAACTCGCGGGTCGGCACGAGCACCATGCCGAGCACGGCGGGGAAGCGGCTGGTCGAGGACTTCGACGCGGGCGCGGTCTTGTTCTTCAGCAGACGCTCGAGCATCGGCAGCGCGAACGCCGCGGTCTTGCCGGTGCCTGTGCCCGCCTGACCGACGAGGTCTTTGCCGGACAGCAGGACCGGAATCGCTTCCGTTTGGATGGGCGTCGGCTCTTCGTAGCCCAGTGCGTTAACAGCGGAAACCAGCGAAGGCGCAAGGCC
>CAYHEX010000461.1:0-2388 GCA_964355365.1 uncultured Solibacteraceae bacterium
AAGCACCGGATTCCCCGCGCTGGTCGTGCCGGCCGGCTTCACGCCCGATGGCCTACCTGTCGGCATCGAGATGCTGGGCCGGCCGTGGAGCGAACAGGAGCTGCTTTCGGCGGGACTCGCGCTCGAACAGTCGGCACCGCAGCGAAAGGCGCCGGCGTCGGCGCCGCCGCTGACGTTGAAGAGCACCGTGCGCGTGTCGCCGTCCCGCGCGACCGGTGTACCTAACAACGCCCCGGTCACGCTGACGGGCCAGTTCACCTGGAATGCCGCGACGCGGACCCTGGACTACGCCGTCGCCATGACGGGCGATCCGCGCGACGTGATCCTGCTCACGTTGCACCGCGGAGACGCCGGCGGCAACGGTCCGATCGTCGTGCCGCTGACGCGCACGGGCGCGCGAACCATGAACGGCCGAGTGACGCTGCGCGAGTCCGATCGCGGCGCTGTGGAATCAGGCAATGGCTACATCGAGATCTACACGCGCACGCGGCCGCTCGGGGCGGCGCGGGTGACGGTCAAGATCTCGGCGCGTTAGAACCGGTTTCAGTGCCGTGTGGTGTGGTCCCAGGTCCCGTGTCCCACGTTCCGGGTTCGCCTCGGTCCGGGGTCCGATCCGTCCGGTTCGTTAGAGGTCGGGCCCTGAACCAGGGACGACGATCGAACCCGGAACCCGGGACCTGGCCCCTGGGACGACGCTACAGCGTTATGAAAGTGCCCTACCCGCCGACCCGAACGAATTTCAGTCCCTTCACGCGATCAGCATCGACCGTCATGCCGGTGATCTTCCCGTCCGCGCCGCGCGTGAGTCGGATCGTCATCGTGCCTCGCACGTACGGAGCGTTCGACTCGCCGCTGCCGCTCAGCACTTCCACCGGCTGATTGCGGCGAGTCAGCTGCAACTGCGCGCCTTGCACGGTGATCGTCCAACGCGCGTCGAGTTCCTCGCTGAACAACGACGCCGTCTCCACCGGGCCACGGACGATGGCGCCGAGCGCGGATCCCGTCTGGCCTGGCGGCGGCGCAGGCGGCACCGGCACCGGCGCCGTGAACCGATCTGCGAAGAACACGTCCGCCACCTGTTGCGCGAGGCCGCCGCTGCCCCACTGCCACGCTGGCGCATTCGAGAGGTTGCAGAGCACCGTCACGCCCATCCGCTCACCGGGAAACCGCGTGACGTCCGTCTGGTAGCCGCCATACGCCCCGCCGTGACGAACGATCGGCAGCCCGCGATAGGTGTCGAGCCGCAGTCCCATCGCGTACGGCACCGACGTGCCGTTGTTCAGTGTGCCCGGCGCCGTGAGCAGTGCGGTCAGTCCGGGCTTTCCAATGGTCGCTGGAAGATCTGTCGGATCCCACAACGCCAACTCGCGCGCGGATGAGAACAGCCCGCCGTCGCCGACGACGTCGAACGTCGGCACGCTCTGCCGATAGCCGCCGGCGCGCGGCGCGTAGCCGATGGCGCGGTTCGGAATCGGCTCGGTGTGGTCATCGCGAAAGCGACTGGTCTTCATGGCCAGCGGCCCGAGCACGTCCTTCGCGGCGAAGTCCTTCAACGACGATCCGCTTGCGCGCTTCACGATGATCGCGAGCAGCGCGTAGCCGCTGTTGCTGTAGAGGTGCTCATCACCCGGCGCGAAGTTGAGCGCCTTCTGGCGCGACATCATCGCGAGGAACCCACGTTCGGTGAGCGGCTCGTCTTCGGGGAATCCCGCAAGGCCCTGCAGGCCAAGGAAGTCGCGGACGCCGCTGGTGTGATGCAACAGGTGCCCAATCGTGACCTTCACGCCGAAGTCCGGCATCTCCGGCACGTACTTCCGCACGTCGTCATCGAGCGAGATCACACCGCGTTGACTGAGGAGGCCGATGCTGATGCCGGTGAATTGCTTGGAGACCGACGCCACGTAGAAGAGCGTGTCGGGCGTGATGGGCACGCGGTGCTCGAGGTCGGCCGTGCCGTAGCCTTTGGCAAACAGCAGCTTCCCGGCGCGGGCGACGGAGACCGAGCACCCTGGCGAGCCCTCTGCCGTGTAACGGGCGAAGATCGCGTCAACTTTCTTGATGGTTGCCGGGTCAGCGGCTGGAGCGCTGCCGGCCCGCGATTGCGCGAGCAGCGGCAGTCCCGCGCACATGATCAGCACCGCCGTTACCCATCGACGCATACGTCCGCTCCAGTCAGAGGCCTGTGCGCCGGAGAATAGCAGAGGTATCCTCTGCCTCGTGCGCCACAACGACCTCATCGTCTGGGACAACCACGTCTGCCTGCCCATCCGACCTGATGACGCCTGGTTCGATCGGCTCGAGCGACATCACGCCGCGGGCGCCACGTTCGTGTCGGTCAACTTGGGCGACGCCGAGGTGCCGCTCGAGACGATGCTGACGATGGCGGCG
>CAYHEX010000462.1:0-2376 GCA_964355365.1 uncultured Solibacteraceae bacterium
CGTGCGACCTCCTGGTTCGTAGCCAGACGCTCTATCCAACTGAGCTAAGGGCGCGGGAACAACTGATTGTATAGGCCGGTACGTCGACCTGTCCAGCTATCGCGAAATGCCCCAGCCCACGTCGAAGAACCCGGGCAGGGTGATGGGCAGCCGGCCGGTGATCGGCGCGTCGCCCACCAGCGCGCGCACGGCGGCGGCTTCGGCCGCGTCGTAGAAGTCGTAGGTGAGCATCACGGCCGGCAGATCCGGCATGAACATGGCCACATACGGATTGCCGAAGAACGTCGTCACCATCGGTTTGCCGCTGGTGCGGGTGGCCCGCGCGATGTCGTTGAGCAACTTGCTGACCAGCGGCGCCAGGTCCATCCGACCGCTGCCGGACGACGCGCGCACGAACACGGACACGACTACCGCGTCGTAACGGCCCGCGGACGAGCGGATCAGATCCAGCTCCGCCGGCGTCGTGCGATCGCTGACTTCGATCGACGTGAGGCCTGGGTATCGCTGGCGCAGTTCCGGAATGAACGTGCGGCTCGGCGTGGCAATGCGCCAGCCTGATGGATAGTCGAGCACGCTGAGATACAGCACCGACGACCCCTTCGGCAACTTCAGCGGCACCTGATTGCGCTCGTCCTTGATCAGCGTGATCGACCGCTGACTCACCTGCTGCGCGATCAGCGCATTGGCGCGGCCGCCCACCAGATCCGGCACGCGATCGAGCGGCGCGATCTTCTGCAGATGCAGACCGACGCGCGCCTTCGCGCGCAGCACGCGCTTCACTGACGCATCAATCTGCGCCATCGGAATCTGCCCCTGCTCAACTCCCGCCTTGATCCCCGCGAACGCCGCCGCATCGTCGGGCGAGTGCAGGACGATGTCGTTGCCGGCCTGAATCGCGCGCATCGCGGCTTCGCCGGGTGACAGCGCCTTGGCCACCGCGTCCATACCCATCGAGTCTGTGTAGATGAGACCGTCGAACTTCATCTCGCCGCGCAGCAGGCCGGTGACCACCTTCGAGCTGAGTGATGACGGTGCGAACGCGCCGTCATCGAGCGCGGGCAATTCAATGTGGGCGGTCATCACGGCGTCTACGCCGGCCGCGATGCCGGCTTTGAACGGCGGCAGCTCCACCGCGTCGAGCCGTTCGCGCGGGCTCTTGATGATCGGCAGGCCGAGGTGCGAGTCCACGTCGGTGTCGCCGTGGCCCGGGAAGTGCTTGAGCGTGGCCATCATGCCGCCCGCGTGCATGCCGCGCACGTAGGCCGACGCCATCTTGCCGACGGCGTCCGGCACTTCACCGAACGACCGCGTGTTGATCACCGGATTGCGCGCGTTGTTGTTCACGTCGGCGGTCGGCCAGAAGTTCAGCTGGACGCCGATCGCGCGCGACTCAACGCCCGTGACGCGGCCCGCGTCGAACGCGAGCTGCTCGTCACCGGCCGCGCCGAACGCCATCGCTCGCGGAAACAACGTGGCGCCTTGAATGCGGAAGCCCAGGCCGGCTTCAAAGTCGCCGGTGTTGAGCAGCGGAATCTTCGACAGCGCCTGAAGACGATTGAGCACTGACGCCGCCGCCAGCGGCTGGCCCAGAATCACCGTGCCGGCGCCCACGTTCAGCAGCGCACTTGTCGCGCGTTCGCTGCCGCCGAACAGGTGAATGCCGCTCAGATGCAGATCGGTGACCTTCTTCGCGAGCCGGTCGAACTCATCGCTGTCGGTCGGCAAATACTCCGACTCGGTCGACGTGACGATGAGTTGGCCGACTTTCTCGTCGAGCGTCATCGCCTTGAAGGTCGTGTCGACCCACTTCTCCGCCGATTTGTCGAGCGCCACGGGCAACTGCTGGGCGGACGTCCGCAACACCGCCAGCGCGAGGAAGAGAACAAGGAAACGCGTTTTCACCGTGCCGAAAATCTTACCCTGTTCCCTTTCACCTCCAACCTCGCCTTTGCCCTTTGCCCTCAGCCCTCTGCCCTGACAAGATGCTGCTATGTCCGTGCAGCTTCATCGCCAAACCGCGCCCCCGTTCGTTGCCTGTTTCATCCTGACAGTCAGCGACACGCGCACGCTCGACACGGACAAGAGCGGCGCGACGATTGCCGAGCTGTTGCTCGAGGAAGATCACACCATCGCGGGTCGAGCGATTGTGGCAGACGATGGCGACGCGGTGGCGGCGGCGGTGCGGGAGCAACTGAACGGACCGGCGGCGGCGATCATCACCACGGGCGGCACGGGCATCTCGCCGCGCGACAACACCTACGAAGCGGTATCGGCTCTCTTCGAGAAACGCCTCGACGGATTCGGCGAGTTGTTCCGGATGCTGAGCTACGAAGTGATCGGCTCGGCCGCCATGCTCTCGCGCGCGTGTGCCGGCGG
>CAYHEX010000463.1:0-2373 GCA_964355365.1 uncultured Solibacteraceae bacterium
GGTATCGACGCGTTCATCATCTACACCAACAGCGAAGCCACGACAGCGCCCTGGATCACCGAGGCCTCGCTGGCGGCCGACTGGGCCACTCTCAACCCGAGCGCCGACGAAATCGCCACCCTCAGGAAGGCGGGATTCGCCGTCACCGAGGTAAAACCCGACGTATTCAAGAGAGACGTTCACGCCGACAAGGTAGTCCTGCTGCCGTTTTATTACGGCTTCCACGTGGGCCTCGAAGTGCCTGAAGACGACGTGTACCGGATGCTGCAGGTGATCGAGAAGAACGCCGCCGAGCTGACCAAGGCCGATGCGGCCTATGCGCAGATCGCCAATGACATGGCCGGCTTTCAGCGCAAGGGCGTTGCCTCTTCGGTGGACTTCGTGCCTATCCATCCGGGCCTCGCGAAGTACATGCGCGAGAAGGGCGTGTGGGACGCGAAGTGGGACGCCCGGGTCGCGAAAAAGTAGGCAATGACCGAATCCGCCGCGCCCTCCTCCCGGCCGCGCGTCGCGGTCGATAGGCTTTACTATCTGACCGGCGTCTTCTTCTTCGTCTATCTCTTCGCGTATTACTGGACCAGCGCGGGCGGACCGAGTCTGCTCGCGCTCACGCTGGTGCCGGTTACCTTCATCCTGTTCACGCTGGACGAGCTGCGCAAGAACGAGTTCTACCCGCGGCTTGCGCCGGCCGCGAACACCATCATTGCCACCGTCTACATCGTCATTTCGATCGCCGTCGCCGTCTACATGCACGTGGAATACTTCGAGATCGGCACGGTGCGGGCGGGGATCTACAGCACGGCCGATCTCGCGATGGGCGCGCTGATGGTCGCGCTGATCATGGAATACGCGCGCAAACGCCACCTGGCGCTGTTCATTCTGAACATCCTCCTGATCCTCTACGCGGCGTACGGCCAGGTGGTGCCCGGCATGTTCTTCCATCCCGGGCTGTCGTGGGAACGCATCGTGAGCGCGATGAGCGTCGAGATGGCGACCGGTGTCTTTTCCAGCCTGCCCCAGCTCGCGCTGACGCTGATCGGCTCGTTCATCCTCGTGCTGTCCGCGTTGCGCGCCTTCGGCTGCGTGGACTCGATCCTCCGGGGCGCCTCGCAGATCGCCGTGCGCTCGCCGCACGCGCTGCCGCAGTCCGCCGTGCTCGGTTCGATGGCTGTCGGCACCGTGAGCGGCAGCGGCGCGGCCAATGCCATCACCGTGGGCTCGGCAACCATTCCAGCCATGATCGGCGCCGGCATGCCGCGGGTGGTCGCGGCCGCCATCGAGACCGCGTCATCGCTCGGCGGGCAGCTGATGCCGCCGGTCATGGGCATCGCAGCCTTCCTGATGGCGGAATTCCTCGGGCGCAGCTACTTCGATGTGGTCGCGCGCGGCTATGCGCCGGCGATCATCTATTACGTCGGCGTCAGTGTGTCGGTCTACCTGCTCTCGACGCGCTACCGCGCGCGCCTCGACTCCGTCGTCGCGGCGACGATGCACTGGACCGACTGGATGAACATCGCCGCATTCGTCGGCGTCGTCGGCGGGCTGATCGGCCTGATGGCGACGCTGAACCTGGCGCCGATGTTCGCCGCGCTCTATGTCTTCCTGGCGGTGGCCGGCGCCCTGATCGTCGCCCACCTGGTGGCGATCGTTCGGGCGCGCAGCTGGTCTTGGCGCACGCTCGTGGCCCCGTTCGGGCGCCTCATCGACAACTTTGCTGAAATGACCGCCGACCTGACGCTGCTGCTCGCAACGCTGTCGATCATGACGGGGGCATTCGTCATCACCGGCGTGCCGACGAAGATCGGCGGCATTCTGATCGCGGCCGCCGGAGTCAATCTCCTCGCCATGGGGATACTCGCCTTCGTCTTCGGCGCACTGCTCGGGACGGGGCTTCCGCCCGCGCCGACCTACATCATCACCGCGCTGGTAATCGCACCGCCGATGATCCGCGTCGGCGTGGACCCGTGGGTCGTGCATTTCTTCGCCTTCTTTCTCGCAGTCTGGGGCGAGCTCACACCGCCCACCTCGGTGGCCGCCGCGGTCACGGCGAAGATCGCGGGCGCGTCCTTTATGCAGACGTTGTTCCGCGCGATAACGATCTGCGTGTCGCTGTTTGTCCTCATGGCCGGAGTCTTCACCCGGCCGGAACTGGTGCTCGAACCCGGCATTGCGCAGATCGGCGCGATGCTGCTGATCCTGACCGCGACCATCGGCATTACCTTCAGCATCCAGGCGCGGTTTTCCGACCGCGGCGCGATCGATGTGCCGTTGCGGTTATTCCTCGCCGCCTTCGCATTGGTCGTGCTGCTCCATCCGGACCGGCAGCTCGCGGTGGCCGCCCAAAAAGGCCCCCGCAAAGTCGGTGCCGCCCGA
>CAYHEX010000464.1:0-2346 GCA_964355365.1 uncultured Solibacteraceae bacterium
TGTTGCCGGCCATGCCGGCCCCGGCGGCGCGACCACCCGCCGCGGCGGTGTCGATCGGCGCCGTGAAGGTCTGGGTCACCTCGACGTTGATGTTCTGGGGGAACGAGACCGCCTTCTCGATGAACGTGCGCGACGCGTCGAAACCGCGGCCGTTGACGCTGCGGCGCGCCGAGAACTCCGCGATCTCCGTCGCGTAGAGCGGCGTCACGTCGATCACCGGGTCGCCCGACGCGCTGAACGCCGCGACGTTGAACGTGCGGATGATCGCCGGCGTGTTCGAATCCGCCACGGCCTTGGCCACTTCGTTCGCCGGATTGCTGGAGACGATGTTGTAGTTCACGTTCTTGAGCAGCACACGGTTGCCCACGAGCTCCCACCGCAGCAGGCGGTTACCCACCGGGTTGCCACCGTAGCCGGCGCCGAGCGTCGTCTTCTTGAGCTGCGTGACGAGCAAATAGTCCTTGCCCAGTTCCGCCTTCGGGATTTCGTAGTACATCGTCTCGCCGACGCGATGCACCGTGAAGATGCCGGGGTCGGTCTTGGCCGCGGCAGTAATGACCTGCGCATAGGGACGCGGCGCGGCGGCGGCGGCACCGCCACGGCCACCGGCCGGCGGCGTAGCCGGATCCTGCGCGCCACCGGCGGGCGGCGGATCCTGCAGAGTCGAGGCCCAGATCGGGTTGTCGGGAGTAACCACTGCGCGAGAAGCCTGGCCGGATTGCGCGGCCAGCACCACACCGAGACCCATCGCCATCGTGGCGACGACCCCTGTGACGAACCGGGAAGAATGCTGTGTCATTGAACGCTCCAGAGTGACGGGGGGAACCGAACCGCGTGATTATACTCAGTCCGCGCATGACCGACCTGCTGATCGCCGGTTTCGGCTCCTGACGCTGGCCGACCTGGGCCGGCCGATCCCGGAGCCCGAAGCAACGGACCGGACGCCCCTGGGGGTGGCCTTGCTATGATCCGCCGATGCACAATCCCGCTTCGCGGCGCCGTTTTCTGGCCACCGTTTCTGCCCTCGGCGTCACGTCAGCGTTCGGGAAGACGTTATGGGCGCAGGCGCAGCAGGCGCCCGCATCTCGCGTGACCGACGCGATGGTGCGTGAGGCATCGCAGCTCGCCGGCCTGACGTTTGGTGACGCGGAGCGCCAGGGCATGGTGGCCTCGCTCAACCGTATCCTCGCGCGCGCGGATGAGTTGCACAAGGCGCCGCCGGCCAACGACGCGCCGTCGCCGATTCTGTTCAATCCGCGGGTGCCCGGAATACCCGTGACCGTGCCGGCTCGCGTGCATCGCCTCGCGGCGACGCCCCGGCAGACACGCCCGGCATCGCTCGACGATCTCGCCTTTCGTTCAGTGGCGCAACTCGCGGATCTCGTGCGACGTCGCGTGGTGTCGTCGGTTGAGCTCACCGACATGTACTTGCGTCGGCTCGAGAAGCACAACGCCGCGCTCAATTGCGTCGTCACCCTCACGCCCGAGCGCGCGCGCGCGGAAGCCATCGCGGCCGACCGTGAAATCCGCGCGGGTCGCTATCGCGGGCCGCTGCATGGGATTCCGTATGGCGTGAAAGACATCATCGCGGCCAAGGGATACGCCACGACCTGGGGCGCGCCGCCGTTCGAGCGGCGCGTGATCGATGAAGACGCGGAGGTCGTGAAGCGGTTGACCGCCGCCGGCGCCGTGCTCGTGGCCAAACTCAGCACGGGAGAATTCGCGTTTGGCGATCAATGGGCGCGCGGGCGCACGAACAACCCGTGGAATGTCGCCGAAGGCTCCAGCGGATCTTCGGCCGGATCGGGCGCGGCCACGGCCGCGGGGTTGGTGGGCTTCTCGATCGGCAGTGACACGGGCGGCTCCATCCTCTCCCCCGCTGTTCGCTGTGGCGTCGTCGGACTGCGGCCGACCTTCGGGCGTGTGAGCCGGCGCGGCGTGATGGCGGCCGGCTGGACACTCGACAAGCTCGGCCCCATCTGCCGCACGGTTGAAGACTGCGCGATGGTGCTGGCCGCGATCGAAGGACCTGACGGCTGGGACCTCGCCGTGCCGACCGACATGCCCTATGCGTTCGATGCGCGCGAGTCGGCCAAGGGCCGTCGAGTGGGCGTCGTGGCCGGCATGCTCGAGCGCGAGCGGGATGAGGCCGTGCGCGCCAACAACACGCGCGCCATCGACGCGTTGAAGGCCGCGGGGCTCGAGCTGCGCACGATCGATCCGCCCACGAGTGATCTCTCGTACTTCATCGAGTACACCGAACGGGCCGCCGGTTTCGAAACGGTCGTGAAGTCGGGCGAAGACGCGGGCCTGAGAGCTCAACGCGTGCGCAACGACCTGCGCGCG
>CAYHEX010000465.1:0-2298 GCA_964355365.1 uncultured Solibacteraceae bacterium
ACGTTGATGTAGTTGGTGACGTCGTACCGGATGAACTCGAAATCCCGCCCCGTCAGGTGCGCGATGTTCGCCAGGTCGCCCGTGCACAGGTTGTCGATGCCCACGACCGAATGGCCCTGAGCGAGCAGGGTCTCCGACAGGTGGGAGCCGATGAAGCCGGCCGCGCCGGTGATAACAACTCTCACGAGTGAGTGACGCCTTTCATGACGGTCAGCCACATGATCTTGAAATCAAGCGTGAGCGACCAGTTCTCAATGTAGTAGAGATCGAACTCAATGCGTTTCTCGAGCGACGTGTTGCCGCGCCAGCCGTTGACCTGCGCCCAGCCCGTGATGCCGGCCTTCACCTTATGGCGCAACATGTACTGCGGGATGCGATGCTTGAACTGCTCGACGAAGAACGGCCGCTCGGGCCGCGGGCCGACGATCGACATGTCACCCTTCAGGACATTCCAGAACTGCGGCAATTCATCCACGTCGGTCTGGCGGAGCCAGCGGCCGATGCGGGTGGCGCGCGGGTCGTCATCGCGTGCCCAGATCGGGCCGGTCGAGCTCTCGGCGTCGATCGGCATCGACCGGAACTTGTAGACGCGGAACGACTGGCCGTCGATGCTCATCCGCTCCTGCGAATAGAACACGGGACCGGGCGAACTGCGCTTGATGAGCAACGCCACCAGCAGCGTGAACGGTGACGTGAAGACGATCACGCTGAGGGAGATCGCGATGTCGGTCAGCCGCTTGATCACGCTGTTCATGCCGCGCAGCGGCACGTCGTGGATGCTGATGATCGGCAGGCCGTCCAGGTCCTCCAGCCGCGACCGCAACGCGATGAACTGGAGCAGGTCGGGCACCACGTGGACGTCGATGCACTCGCGGCTCGCGTATTCGACGACGCCGAGCATCTTGACGTGCTCGTCGAGCGGCAGGGCCACGTAGATCTCGTGCACGTCCTCGTCGCTGCAGACCGTGCCGACGTCGGACAGCGCGCCGAGCAGCGGCAAGCCGCGGTAGCCGATGCCGTCGCCCGTGGCGGCCGTGTCGTCGATGAAGCCGACGATGATGAAGCCGAGTTCGCGATGTTCGAGCAGACGGTCGGCGACCGTGCGTCCGAGATCGCTCGAGCCGGCGATCAACACCCGGCGCAGGCTCTTGCCCGAGCGCCAACGGGCGCGCAGAAAGGCGCGTGCCGTCTCGCGCGCGGTAAACGTCAACGCCACCGTGAAGGCCAGGAAGAGCACCCAGACCACCTGGGACACTTCGTAGTAGCCCTGGGCTTTGAGCGCATCACCGGCGTAGTAGGTCTGGACGTAGAGCGTGCCGGCAATGCCGCCCAGCACGGCCACGATGCTGCCGACGAGCACGGCGAAGAAGTCGTCGACTCGCGTGCGTCCGCGGCGCAGGCGATAGAGCCCCTGCAAATGAAACGCCGCCGGAATGAGCAGACCGACGAACGGCAGCAGCGTCAGATACTGGCGGAACGGCGGCTGGCCCTTCGTGATCGGCACAAACGCGGTCAGCGTGGTTTCGAACCGCACCCAGTAGGCGAGCGCAAACGCGAGCAGGCCGGAGACGACGTCGGCGGCGATGTGGAGTACGACGAGCAGCCGGTTGTAGCGTTTCAGCACGAGGTGGACCGACCTTCCAGTGTGCGGGCAACAAGGGCGGTGAAGCCGGCGTCGAACCCGGCCGGCGCAAAGCGCAAGGCACGCTCGCGCCGGGTGGCGACACTGGCCGGCAGCGCCGGGATACGTGCCAGCGCCGCGGCAAACGCCGACGCCGTCAGTTCAGAAACCAGAATGCCCGTGAGTCCATCATCGACCGTCTCGGTGGCGCCGCCGCGATTGAGGGCCACGACGGGACACCCGCAGGCGAGCGCTTCCACCGGGGCGATGCCGAAGTCCTCTTCACCGGGGAGCATGAGGGCGTCGGACGTTCGATATAGATCGCGGAGTTGCTCGGCATCGACATTCCCGAGGAACGTGATCGAGGGGCCAGAAATCGCACGGAGACGCCGTTCATCGGGGCCGCCGCCGACGACGGTCAGTCGCCAACCGGCCAGGGTGGCGGCCTCAATGGCGATGTCGATGCGTTTGTAGGGGACTAACGCGGAGACCACGAGCGCAGCGCGGCCATTCGCGGCGTGTTCGCCTCGGGCACCGTCGTTGGGACCGGGCGTGAAGAAGTCGGTGTCGACCGGGGGATAGAGCACTGCCGCCTGACGATTATAGTACCGGGCTATCCGACCGGCAACGTAGCGAGAGTTGGCGACGAACTGGGTCACACGGGGGGCCGTGGCCGC
>CAYHEX010000466.1:0-2242 GCA_964355365.1 uncultured Solibacteraceae bacterium
GTGATCGGCCCGGAGGTCGCGCCGGCGGGGACGAATGTGTAGATTGAATACGAGGTGGAGTATTCGCTGAGACTGGTCGTGCCCGGCGTGCCGTTGAATTTCACGATCGGCGGAGCGTCCCCCAGTGTGAGCGCAGTGCCCTGAATGTTGACCCACGTGCCCGCCACACCCGCCGTCGGCGTAAAACTTGTGATCGTCGGCGCCGGCGGAACGGTCACGGTCAGGTTGCCTGAACTGCCGCCCGAGCCGTTGACCGTCGTAACCGCAATGACACCGGTGACGGAGGCGAACGGCACCTTGGAAACGGAAAGCGAGATGGGTGACCTGACGTTCACATTGCCCGCGGGAACGGTCGCGCCCCCGATAACCACCGTGGCGCCAGGCAGGAATCCCGTCCCGCTCACGTAGAGACTTTGTCCCGCGTACACGCTGCCGGGCGAAAAACTCGTCACAGTAGGCGCAGCGATGGGAGCCCATGTGAGCGTAAAATCACCGTTCAAGCCGTTGTAACCGTCGAGAGCGACGAAGTAGGTGATGCCGGATGTCGCCTCGAATGACACCGCGCTGGCATAGGTTGGGTAGGGCTGGGCGGCGTTGCCGCTGGCAACCGTGGTCAAACCGCTGACCGTAGTGCCCGTGTAAACCCCAAGATTGGCCCCGAAGTTTCCGGTGCTACTGTAGAAAAACGCCTTGCCAGTGCTGGGCGCCGTCCAAGCGAACCAGATCGACGCGCCGCCGACATTGCCGCCGTGATTGGGTTCACCGGATTCCTTGGTGGCGTTGGCATTGCTGCCGGCAAACGTTCCCGCCGCGCCCGTGAGCACCTGGGCCGCCGCAAAATTGTCGTTGGTCGGTTCCACGCCGGCGGCGATCACAAAATCCGTGGCGCTCGTTGCCGAACCCTGCGACGTCGTCACGACAATTCGCCCGGTTGTTGCGCCGGCAGGCACGGAAACTTGAAGGTAGTCGTAGGTCCCGCTCAAAGCAAAAAAGCTGGACACACCGTTGAACGCGACCGCCGGAGCGCCGAAATTCGTGAAGTTCGCCCCCGTGATCCCCACGATCCGTCCAACCGTCCCGATCATGGGCGTGACGCTCGTGATGATCGGCAGCGAGGTCACCGTGTAGTTGCCCGCGCTTGTCGCAGTGCCACCGGATGTCGTGATCGCGATCGCACCACTCGTCACTCCCACCGGTGCGGCGGCCGTGATTTGGGTCGCAGAATTGATCGTAAACCTCCCCGCGGCGACGCCGTTGAACGTCACGCTGGACGCGCCGGTGAAATTCGTGCCGGTGATCACGACCGACAGGCCACCCCCGAGCATGGTCGGGGTGAACGACGTGATGGTGGGTGCCGGCGGCAGGTTGACAGTGAAATCCGTGCTGCTCGTCGCGGTGCCTTTCGAAGTCTGCACGGTAATCCGCCCTGAGGTTGCTCCCGCCGGCACGTGAACGTAGAGCGAGGCGGAGTATTCGCTGCTGATGAAAGGAACCGTCGTGCCGTTGAACTTGACGACGGGCGAGGCGTCGCCGAGCGCGAGCGCGGTACCAAAGATCCCCACCCAAGTTCCCACCTCGCCCACTGTCGGGTTGAAGCTCGTGATCGTCGGTGGCGGCGCCGTCGTGATGGTCAGGTTGCCCGGACTGCTGCCAGAGCTGTTCGCCGTCGTGACCGTGACCACTCCCGTGACCGCGGCGTAGGGCACCTTGTTAACCCAAAGCGCCGTCGGCGAACTGGCGAAGACGTTGCCCGCCGGGACGGTCGCCCCGCCGATCACCACCGTGGCGCCCGGCAGGAATCCGGTACCAGTGATACCCACGGCCTGGCCCGCGTAGACGCTGGTTGGCGAAACGCCCGTGACGGTCGGCGTCGATATCGGCGCCCAGGCGAGCGTAAAGTCACCCGTGTAGCCATCATAGCCGTCCAAGGCGATTGAGTACGTCGCACCCGCCGTAGCATTGAACGACACGGCGCTGGTGTAGGTTCGGTACGGCTGGCCCGCGTTACCGCTGGCGACCGTCGTGAGCGCGCCAACGGCGGCACCCGTGTAAACGCCGAAGTTCGCGCCGAAGTTGCCGCTGCTGGCGTAGAAGACAAACTTGCCCGCACTGGGAGCCGTCCAGGCGAACCAGATCGACGCGCCGCCCACGTTACCACCGTGGTTCGGCTCGTTCGTTTCCTTCGTCGCATTGGTGTTGCTGCCGGTGATCGTGCCCGAGGAGCCCGTGAGCGACTGCGCCG
>CAYHEX010000467.1:0-2238 GCA_964355365.1 uncultured Solibacteraceae bacterium
GGCGCTGTCGGCCGTGCTGGGCGGCACGAACTCGCTCCACACCAACTCGCTGGACGAGGCCCTCGCGCTGCCCACCGCGGAGGCCGCCACGCTGGCGTTGCTCACGCAGCAGATCATTGCGCACGAGAGCGGCGTGGTGCACATGGTGGATCCGTTGGGCGGCTCGTATTTCGTGGAGCGTTTGACGCTCGACATGGAAGAGGGCGCCTACAAGTATTTCGAGGAAATCGATCGGATGGGCGGGATGGTGGCGGCCATCGAGAACGGCTATCCGCAGCGCGAGATCGCGGAGTCGTCGTACCGGTTTCAGCAGGCGTTTGAGAAGAAAGAGAAGCAGATGGTCGGCGTGAACGTCTACGCCGAGTCGGACGAAAAGCCGTTCCCGATTCTCTATATCGACGACAGCGCCCACGACACGCAGCTCGCGCGATTGGCTGAACTGCGCCGCACCCGCGACCACGCGGCGGTGGCGCGCACGCTCGACGCGCTCAAGACCGCCGCGCTCGGGCAGACCAACACGATGTATCCACTGCTCGACTGCGTGCGCGCGTACGCGACCGTCGGCGAGATGTGCGACGCGCTCCGGCAGGTGTGGGGCGAATACGCGGAGGTCCCTTCCATATGAACGTCATGAACGCGACAAAGAAGATCCGGGTGGTCATTGCCAAGCCCGGCCTGGATGGTCACGACCGCGGCGCCAAGGTGATCGCGCGCGCGTTACGCGATGCCGGCATGGAAGTGATCTACATGGGGCTGCGTCAGACGCCGGAGATGATCGTGGCGGCGGCCCTGCAGGAGGACGCGGACGTGATCGGTCTCTCGATCCTGAGCGGCGCGCACATGCACATCTGCCCGAAGGTCATGGAGCTGTTGAAGCAGAAGGGCCTCGAGCACGTGCTCGTCGTGATCGGCGGCATCATTCCTGACGTCGATATTCCGAAGCTGCAGGCCATGGGGGTGCAGGGGATCTTCCTGCCCGGCACGCCGATGCAGCAGATCGCGGATTTCATCAACAGCCGCGTCACGCCGCGCGCTGAGGTCGTCTGATACCGCCCATGTCCGTGACCCTGCTGCTTGCCGACGACAGCATCACCATCCAACGGGTGGTCGAGTTGACATTCGCCGACGAGAACATCCGCGTCGTGTCGGCCAGCGACGGTCAGCAGGCGATTCAGCGGATCGAGACCGAACGGCCCGACATCGTGCTCGCCGACGTCGGGATGCCGAAGGTGGATGGCTATGGCGTGGCGGCGCACATCAAGGCGTCTGCCGCGCTGCGCCACATCCCGGTCATTCTGCTGACGGGAGCGTTTGAGCCGATCGATGAGGCCAGGGCGCGCGCGACCGGCTGCGACGGCATACTGGTGAAGCCCTTCAAGTCGGAGGAATTGATCACCCGCGTGCGGGAACTGCTGGCCGGCCATCGTGCCGATGCCTTGTGGCCGGCGGAACTGCCGCGCGTTGAAGTTGACGCGGTGCCGGCACCCGCGGTGCCGCAGCCTGCACCGCCAGTGGCGCCGATGCCTCCGCCGGTCTCGGTGGCGGTCGTTGTCTCCGAGGCGCCGGCGGCGCCTGTCTGGGCGCCGGCCCCGGTGTCGCCCGTTCCTGTTGAGGTTGTCGCGTCAACGCCACCGGACATGTTGCGCCCTGCCAATCGCAATCCTCCGCCCCACTCACATCGCACGCAGCAGGCACCGCGCGATCTGCCGCCGCCGGCGGATGTGTTCGAGTCAGAGCTCGACATGCTCGACGTCGCGCTGTCGCGTCTCGAGCCGTCGGCGTCGCCGCGCGAACTCGACGCCGCGACCGCGTCAGACTTCGCGCGCGATCTCGAAGCCCTGCGCAACGAACAGCCGGCCGGCGACATCGCTGCGGCGCTCGACGCCGAAGGGCCGCCGGCCAACGCCAGTCGGCCCATGTTCGGCGATTGGGATTTGCCCGGCAGACGTGCGCCGCGGACGGATCCCAGCGAAGGCTACGTCGACACGTCCTACGATCCGCCTCTGGACCTCATCGCAACGGAATTGCCGGCGAGTGCGGCGATCCCGGTGCCGGAACCCGTTCGCGCGGGAGTGACCGAGACCTCGGTGATGCCGCCGCCGGTGCAGGTGGTGATCGAGGCGTCCGCGCCCGTCCTGAGAGCAACAGAGCCGGCCGAGGCGCCGGTGACCGAGGCATTCAACGCGGCGCCCTCACCGATGCCACCGCCGGCGCCTGTTGTGATTGCTGCGCCCGTGC
>CAYHEX010000468.1:0-2238 GCA_964355365.1 uncultured Solibacteraceae bacterium
GGCCTCGCGGGCGCGATAGTCGCCGCCCTTGATGGTGTCGTAGAACAGGCGGTAGATGCTGTCGCCGTCGTTCTGGTAGTTCTTCGCGGCGTTGATGCCGCCCTGCGCCGCGATGCTGTGCGCGCGACGCGGGCTGTCCTGAATGCAGAAGCTGAGGACGTTATAGCCGAGCTCGCCGAGTGACGATGCCGCGGACGCGCCTGCGAGACCCGTGCCGACGATGATGACGGTGTGCTTGCGACGGTTGGCCGGGTTCACCAGTTTGCTGGCGAACTTATGCGAGTCCCATTTCTGTGCGAGCGGCCCCGAGGGGACTTTCGAATCTAGAGTCATGGGTTATCTCACCAGCCCGACGTAGACGATCACCGGCAGAATGGCGAAGAGGCCGGCGATCACCACGGCGAGCACGAGGCCGGCGCGGAGCACCGCGGCCGTCTTGCTCTCCGGCATGATGCCGAGCGATTGCATCGAGCTCGAGATGCCGTGGCGCAAATGCAGCCCCAGCAACCCCATCGACACGATGTAGGCCACGACCATCACCGGATACTGAAAGACCTCGACGAAGAGGCGATACAGATCGCGCTCCCCGAGGACCTCAGGGCTGGTGTAGAACGGACCATATTTGAAGGTCTTCAAATGGATGGCCACGAAGAGGAGAGTCGCGAGACCCGTCCAGATCATGGTCGAGGAACCCACGCTCTTGCGACTGGGGCCACCCGCCCATTTCTTCACGCCGTAGCCTTCAGGGCGCGCATTGCGATTGCTCAAGTAGTTCGCAATGGCCTTGTAGGCATGCATGAGGAAGAGCGCCAACAGACCCAGTTCGGCGGGGATGATCAGGGGATTACTGATCAACGCATGCGCATGCTCGTTGTAAGTTGCCGGGCCCAGGAAGGCCAGCAAATTTCCATAGAGATGAACAAGAAGAAAGCCGAATAGAGACAGGCCGGTGAACGCGAGAACGACCTTGGTGCCGACTGTTGAACCGAACATGCGCAATGCGCGCATCGATTGACCTCTGGCCGCACATTGTATCGCACGATACCGCGATCCTGCGCTTCGCTCTGATAGACTTTCGTTCGCGATGAAGATTCACGAGTTCCAAGCCAAAACAATCCTCTCTAAGTATGGTGTGCCCGTGCCGCGCGGCAAGTCCGCGACGACGGCCGCCGAGGCCAAAGCGATTGCCCAGGAACTGGGTGGTGGTGTTGTCGTTGTCAAGGCCCAGATTCATGCGGGCGGACGCGGTAAGGGCGGCGGCGTCAAGGTGGCCAAGAACCCGGACGAGGCCTTCGAACTTGCCAGCAAGATCCTCGGGATGACGCTCATCACGCATCAGACCGGCCCGGAAGGCAAGCTGGTCAGCCGCGTGCTCGTTGAAGAAGGCCTGCAGATGACCCGGGAGCTCTACCTCGGCATCGTGCTCGACCGGTCGACCGAGCGCTGCGTGGTGATGGTCAGCCCCGACGGCGGCATGGAAATCGAAAAGGTCGCGGCCGAAACGCCCGAGCGCATCTTCAAGGCGTTCGCGGATCCGGCGCTCGGCCTCCAGCCGTATCAGGCACGGCAACTCGCGTTTTCGCTCGGCCTGCAGGGCGCGGAAGTCGGCAAGGCCGTCAAGATGATGATGGCGCTCTACAAGGCCTACATCGCCACCGACGCGTCGCTGCTCGAGATCAACCCGCTCGTGGTCACCGCCGCCGGCGAATTGCTGGCGCTCGACGCGAAGATGGCGTTCGACGACAACGCGATGTACCGCCACGCGGATTTCGTCGAACTGCGCGACACCTCCGAAGAAGATCCGCTCGAAGTCGAAGCGTCGAAGTACTCGCTCAACTACATCAAACTCGACGGCACGGTCGGCTGCATGGTCAACGGCGCCGGTCTCGCGATGGCGACGATGGACATCATCAAGCTGGCGGGCGGCGAGCCGGCCAACTTCCTCGACGTCGGCGGCGGCGCCAACGCGGAGCAGATCAAGAACGCGTTCCGCATCCTCATGTCGGACAAGGCCGTGAAGGCCGTGCTCATCAACATCTTCGGCGGCATCCTGCGCTGCGACGTGCTCGCCGAGGGCGTGATCGCCGCCGTGAAGGATCTGGGCGTGCCGGTGCCGATTGTCATCCGCATGGAAGGCACCAACGTCGAACTCGGAAAACAGATGCTCAAGGACAGCGGCCTGAACTTCACGACGGCCGACACGATGAGCGAAGCCGCGACCGCAGTCGTCGCCCTGGG
>CAYHEX010000469.1:0-2228 GCA_964355365.1 uncultured Solibacteraceae bacterium
TGAGATCGGGTTGGCCGATGTAGACGGCGAGATCGGCGAGCGGCGAGCAGAGGCCACAGTGGCCCGTGTGGGTCGGGTACGCGCCGGCCTCGTGCGCGGCGGCGTCACTTGCAAATGTCTGCAAGCGATAGCGGCGCGGGCCGTTGCGGTTCCATTCGGGGACGACCGCGCAGACGGCCTCGGGTGGGTCGGCGACGACCGCGGTGATGCCGTCGGCGTACGGATCTGCGACCGGGACCGCATAGGGCGTCGCGAGCTCCCAGGTCGCGAGATCGGCCAGGAACGCCGCGTCGTAGGCCGGCGGGGACCAGGGCGCCTTGCCGTCGCAGGCGCAGACGGGTTTGCATTGCTCGGTCGTCAGGCCGGTCCGCGCGTTGGGGCTGCCGAAGAGGCCTTGGCAGGCGGGGCCCGTGTCGGGCGCGGTGTCGGGCGTCGCATCCAAGGGCGTGCTGTCCGGGGGGCTCGCGCTGTCGCTTGCGACGACCTCGGGTGTCACCTCGGCGGCCGCGTCGGGCACGGCGTCGGCGGTCACACCGTGGTGCTCGGCCGCGATGCAGGCGGTCATGAGGCCCGTGCAAGCGAAGGCCGCGAAGCGGCTGCCCAAGGCCGTGCTCGCGAACGCCAAGAAGCCTGAACTGCGCGCGTGAAGAGCACCCTGCATGAAGCCTCCGCCGACCGTGTGCCCTACGCTGGTACCATCGCCCGGTTCGTGTCACAAACGCGCCCCATTCGGGAACAGAGCCGAGGGCATTCGCAATATGGGTGTCCTTCGGGGCACCCCACGTCACGTTTGCTTTCATTTGTTGGAGGTCGTTCATGCGAGGACTCGCGCTTTCGGTTTCGGCAGCACTCACTCTGGCAAGCGCCACCAGCGCGGTTGCGCGGCCCAAGGACGACTTCCAGGGTCGGCCCGAGTTCAAGGTCGGCGACCAGCTCGGCGCCTGGGTCTGGCACGACGAGGAAGGGCAGCACGTGCGCTTCACGACCAAGGGCACGACGGTGCATCATTTCACGGGCGAGATTTGCAGCAAGCAGATCCTGAAGGCCGACGGGTTCGCGCTCGAGGACAAGGACTCGGTCGCGATCGGCCCCGAGGGCCACTGCGTGAAGTTCGACTTCACGACCGACGGCGCGGTCGACGGCGTCGACTTCCGCGTCGAGGGCGACGAGGTCACCTACACGTTCGCGATGGACGAGAAGCCGATGGCCGATGGGCTCATCCGGATCGGCAAGCGCGAGGTTCATCCGCGCAAGCATCCGTTCATCCTCAATCGCACGCTCTGATCGTCGATCAGAGATCGGGGCTCGAACCCGAAAAAGCGCCCGCGTCGGCAGTGCCGCTCGCGGGCGGTCTTGCGTCTGGGAGCCCAGTGTGGCAGGCCGCTGGGCATGGAAGGAATCCGCGTCTTCTCGCTGCTGGGGATCCCCGTCAGAATTACGCTGACCCTGCCGCTCATCCTCTTCTTCTTCGGCTCGCAGATGCGCTACCTCGGGCCGCTCGGGATCACGGCGACGCTCGGCGCGCTGGTCCTGACGATCCTCGTGCACGAGTTCGGGCACGCGATCGTGGCGCGCCACTACCGCCTCTCACCCGCCATTTTGCTGCATGGTTGGGGCGGGCTCTGCTTTCACGAGCGTGCGCAGAAGGACAAGCACGACGTGTTCATCATCTCCGCGGGGCCGCTCCTCGAGATCGCGGTCGGCCTGATCGTGATGGCGGTCGTGGCGGTGATCGGGCGGCCGGAGGGCGCGGACCTGACGCGCGAGGTGGTCATCACGGGCGTCACCGGGAAGGTCGCGCTCTGGCTCTTCATCGACAACTTCATCTGGTACTCGATCATCTGGGGACTCGTGAATCTGGTGCCGCTCTGGCCGCTCGACGGCGGTCAGCTGTTTCGGCTCGCCATGCTGCGCGTCGTCAAACCGCCGGCGCAGGCCGAGCGCGTGACGCACCTGGTCGGAATCGGGCTGTCGGTGACGAGCGCGGTGCTCTGCTTTGCGGTCTTCGACATGCGCCTCTTCGGGGCGATGAGCCTGCTGTGGGGATTCGAGAATTTCCGCCATATGCGGCAGGGCTCGCCGGCGCCGGTCCGTATCAAGAGCGAGCTGGCGACGCGCCTCCTGCCCGAGGCCAACGCGGCGGCGGCGAGCGGGGATTGGCGCGAGGCGCGGCGGCTGGCGTTCCAGGCGCGCGACGAGAAGTCGGTGACCGATGACCAGCTCCTGGC
>CAYHEX010000470.1:0-2222 GCA_964355365.1 uncultured Solibacteraceae bacterium
GTTGCTCATCATCGCGTCGTTCAGTGAACTGACGGGCGGACATCCGGGCATCGCCGTGGTCGTGCTGGCCGCGATCCTGGTCGAGGTGGGCCTGCGACTCGGCCTCGAGTACCGAATTCAAGCCTATGTGGCGGGTGTGTTCGGCGCGTTGGCGCTGCTTGTGTGGTTTGTGTCACCGGACGCGGCCGGACCGCTGCCCGAACGGATCGACGCATGGCAACTGCTTCCGCTGGCCGCTGTGCTCGGCTATGTCTCGGCGTGGCGGCTCGCGACGCTACGCGATGCCGGGCGACCACGTGAGGGCATCATCGCCGCCGCTGTGAGTGAGTGTCTCGGGGCCGCGTTCGTCATCGTGTTCGAGTGGAGCGTCCTCGATCCGCAATACGTGGGGCTGGCCTGGATCGGGACGGCGGTGCTGATCGGCGGCGTCGGGCTGGTGCGAAAGATCGCGGGGCTGCGCTGGCAGGCGTATCCGATCCTCTTGCTCGCCTTCGTCCGCGTCATGCTGCCATTCCTGTCGGGTGCCGGCGAGCATTCGGCATCGCAAATGGAAGTGGCGTCCGCGCTCGCCGCCATCGCGGTCATGTTCGCGGCGGTCGTCGCCGTGCGGGCGGCGATTCGGACGGGCAGCGACGGCGGTGACATCGAAGACGCGGTCCGCATCGCGATCTCACTGGCCGCCACGGCCGCCCTCGGCCTCGTGATCTTCCGCGAATTGCGCCCGTCGCTCATCTCGCTGACCTGGGGGCTCGAGGCCGCCGGCCTTCTCGTGATGGGTTTTGGGGCTCGCGAGCGTCTGATGCGGCTGTCAGGGCTGGCGGTGTTTCTCGGCGTGATCGTGCGGTTGTTTGTCTACGACCTCCAGCAGTTCGAGGGCCTCGCGCGCATCCTGTCGTTCGTGGCGCTGGGCCTCGTCCTGCTGGCGGCGTCGTGGATCTACACGCGCTATCGCGAGAAGATCGGAAAGCATCTCTAGCGGGTGCGGGCAGGTGCGCTCCGCTCAGTAGTCCGTCAACGACTTCGGCCGGAATGCGACGCGCAGCGCATTGGCGACGGCGAGTACGTCGATCAGTTCCTGACCGATCGCGCCTTCGACCGGTGTGAGATAGCCGGCGGCGGCCAGCCCCATGCCGGCCACACTCAGCACCATGCCGCCGACCGCGCTCTGCAGCGCAATCGTGCGCATGCGCTGGCCGATGTGCAGGATCTCATCCACCTTGAGCAGCGCGCTGTCGAGCACGACGATGCCGGCGGCCTCCGCCGTGACGTCGCTGCCTTGCCCAAACGCCACGCCCACCGTTGCGGCCGTGAGCGCGGGAGCGTCGTTGATGCCGTCACCGAGAAACAGCGTCGGCGCCTTCAGCGTCTCTGCGCGGACGAGCGCCACCTTCTGTTCCGGTGTCTGTCCCGCGTAAATCTCGGAGATCCCGACGCGCTCGGCCAGGTAGCGCACCTCGGACTCGCGATCGCCCGACACGAGCATGGCGCGCGTGAACCGATGCCGCGGGCCGAGATGCTGAATGAACGTGTGGCTGTCCTTCCGCGGTTCATCGCGGAACTTGAGCATCGCGGCGTACCGGCCGTCGATGGCGACGACGCACTCCATGCCGCCGGTCTGCTCGGGCAGCAGCGCCGACGCTTCCGCGTGACGAGCGAGCATCTGCTTTCGGTTCGTGACGAGCACGGCGTGGCCATCCACGACGCCGGTCAGGCCTTCGCCCGGACGTTCGTGGACTTCGGCGGCCTCCACGGGCGCCAGACTCGCGGCCTTCGCCGCGTCGAGAATGGAACCCGCGAGCGGATGTTTCGAGTACACCTCGAGGCTCGCGACGAGCCGGAGCACGGCATCGCTGGTGTGGCCGGGCGCCACGATCGTCTCGGTGAGTTGCGGCCGGCCGTAGGTGAGCGTGCCCGTCTTGTCGAAGATCACCACGCGGCACGTGCTGACGCGCTCGAGCGCCGTCGGGTCTTTCACGATGATGCCGCGACGCGCGGCCAGCGAGATCGACCCGATGATGGCGACGGGAATCGCGATGAGCAGCGGACACGGGGTCGCGATGACGAGGACCGCCAGGAACCGTACAGGATCCCCGCTCCACCACCACGCGGCGACGGCAATGGCGACGGCCACAGGTGTGTAGATCGCGCCGAGTTGGTCGCCGAGCCTCCGCAACTGCGGGCGGCGCGTCTCCGACTCGCGCATGACGTGCATGATCTTGGCG
>CAYHEX010000471.1:0-2197 GCA_964355365.1 uncultured Solibacteraceae bacterium
GTCCCCTTCAATTTCTATCTGGATATTTTTGCCACACTGCAGCCAAAAATAACCGACGAGCCCGGTTTCCTCGAGGACCTCACGTGCCGCGCCCGCCTCGAGCGTCTCCCCACTTTCGAGACCACCACCGGGTAGGCTCCACTGTAACGCGAGCGGCTCGTGCTTTCGCTTCACCAGCAGCACCTCCCCGCCGTCGTTGAAGATCACGGCACCGACGCCCACCACCGGCTTGACCGGATAGCGCCGCAGCGTCGGCGCCGCATCGGCGGGTGCCGCGGTCGGCACGGTCGGCGCCGACTGTACGGCCTGCCGCGGAGCGCCCTGCAGGATCGTGCGCTGCCGCCGAATCGCGCCGTCCTCAATCCAGAAGTACGAGTACCCGCGCTCGAGCGACTCGACACCGGTGGCCACGTGACGCAGCCCCCGAACAAAATCCGCCCGCACCCAGCCCCACCCCGTTTCGATGCCGGCCACCCGACCGACGTCGTAGCGTCGCCCTCCGGGCAACGCGCCCACGTACGACGCGTGCTCGTGCGTCCATGCCGCCGCCACGGCTGCACGTCCTCGATGCAACGGCTCGGTACCGGCGAACACAAGCTCGACGATGCAATCGGCCGCGTACATGCGCGCGACCGCGTCGAGTGCTCCATGATTGATGGCCGCGAACAGCTCGCCGACCAACGTCATGGCATCGCGCGACGATGGAGCGAGCGTCATTCGTTACTCATTGATCGACAGGGACGCCTGCGCGTTGAAATCGAGCGTTGCGGCGCCTTGCCGGCCCATGCGTCTCAGTCCCGCCGCGGCGATCATGGCCGCGTTGTCGGTCGACAGCACGAGCGGTGGAACGAACACGGGCAACCCTTCGCGCGCCCCGCGCAGGGCCGCGTCGTGCCGCAGCCGCCTGTTCGCCGAGACGCCGCCGGCGATGCCCACGCTCCGCGCCCCGAGCGCTGCGGCGACGGCAAACAACCGATCCACCAGTGTGCCCACCACAACGCGCTGAAAACTGGCGCAGAAGTCCGCCACGTTGCCCGGACCGTGCTTGTCGAGATGACGCACCGCCGCGCTCTTCAGTCCGGAGAAGCTGAATTCGGCCATCGCGCGCACACTCGGCGGAAACTCGTCCTGCTTGAGGTCCGCCGGCGCCTCGTTGCGGTCCTTGTGCGTGAACCGCGGCAACGGCAGCGACACCGCGTCATCGCGCCCCTCGGCCGCGAGCCGATCGACGGCCGGACCTCCGGGATAACCGAGGCCGAGCAGCTTCGCCACCTTGTCGTAGGCCTCGCCCGCCGCGTCATCGCGCGTTTGTCCCACGAGGCGGTAGTCACCGGGCTCGCGAACGAAATACAGACTCGTATGGCCTCCCGACACCACGAGCACGACCGTTGGCAGCGGCAGTTCGCCGTGCTCGAGCACGAGTGACTCGATGTGACCGGCCAGATGATTGACGGCCACCACGGGCAGATCGCGCGCCGCGGCAAAGGCCTTCGCAAACGAGACGCCGACGAGCAGCGAGCCCACAAGCCCCGGGCCTTTAGTGACGGCCACCGCGTCGATCTGTGACGGGCTCAACGCCGCCTCGGCGAGCGCGCCTTCCACGACGCCACAAATGTCGGCGACGTGCTGGCGCGCGGCGATCTCAGGCACGACGCCACCCCACTCGCGGTGAATATCGGCCTGCGAGGCAATCACGCTGGAGCGCACCACCCAGGGGCGAGCGACATCGCCGGTGGTCTCGACGACCGCCGCAGCCGTTTCATCGCAGCTCGTTTCAATCCCGAGGATGCGCATCAGATTTCCGAGGATCCCGCTGGACCGGCCGTCACGCGGGATGCTCACCGAACAGCGCCTTCAGGCTGTCCGTGAATGGCGCCCGGCAGATCCCGCGTTCGGTGATGATGCCGGCCACCAGCGCGTGCGGCGTCACATCGAATGACGGATTCCACACCGAGGCGCCATCGGGCGTGAGCTGGATCGATCCGATGTGTGTCACCTCGCGCGCGTTCCGCTGCTCGATCGGAATCGCCGCGCCGTCCACCGTCTTCATATCGATGGTCGACAAGGGCGCAGCCACATAGAACGGAATGCCGTGCGCGTGGGCCATCATCGCCACGGTATAGGTGCCGATCTTGTTGGCGAAGTCGCCGTTGGCCGCGATCCGGTCCGCGCCGACCACCACGAAGTCGATCCGGCC
>CAYHEX010000472.1:0-2194 GCA_964355365.1 uncultured Solibacteraceae bacterium
TCACGCTCGTCGGGCAGACCGACGCGGACCGCTGAACCTAGGCCTGGGGGGCACGCGCGCGGGTCGTTTGACTACCGCGCGTGCCGTCGCCGGTGCCACCACCGCAGCGCGAGCAGCGGCAGCAATCCCGCGAGCGTGACCCAGACGTAGCTCATGGCCGATGCCGCGCCCGTCGGTGCGCTCGGCGACGCCGCGCACCCTGGAAAGCCGTCATCGCCGCCCTCGGACACGCACTGTTCCTCGTCTTTCGAGCCGCAGCGGTGCGACGCGGAGCATCACTCCTGGTTTTCCAGGATGCAGCCGGTGCCGCACGCCTTCGGCGCGCCCGCGGTACACCCGGCGTGCACGCGCTGAGAGGCCAGGGAGGCGAGGCCCGCCGAGACGATCACCACGACGTTGCGCATGCACGCGATCTTGAACGTGCATTCCGCGAGTGTCAACGCACACCCGGTATTGGGCGTGAGTCGGAACCCATGGCCGCGTAGCTTCTATGGGCGGTCGGAACGCAAGAACCCACGCGCAGCTAAGGGCAAGCCGGCGATCCAGCCGCCTGATTGCAGACGGCGTAGGTGATGGCGCCGTTCTTCACGATGACGCTGGTCGCGTGCAGGAAGAGCGTCTGCGTGACCGTCAGGGTCGTGCCGGCCGGAACGGTCAGCTTGCCGCTGACGTCGAGGTCGCCCTTCACCTGGGCGCTCGTCGCGAACGTGACACCGACGGTGTTGAAGAGGTTGACGTTGCCGAAGTAGGAGGCGGTCGCGCTGTCGAAGCTGATCGTCTGCTCCTTCGTGCCGTCGAGTCCGACCTTGGTTCCGGTGCTGACGAAGGCTCGCTGCGTGGACGACGCGTTCTGGCGTGTCTGCGTGAAGTTGCCGCGCAGCGTGAAATTGCCGCTCGTCAGGTTCCCCTCGCTGTTGGCTGCGGTTTGATCGGCCGCAACGGTGAAACGCGCGTTGCCGTTCACGGTCAGGCTGTCGAGCGCATTGGTCATGATGAGCCCGGTCGAGGCGGCGTTCGTGAGCGACACGTAGAGGTCGCCGTCGATGATCAGGTTCTTGCCCGAGAGCCGCAAGGCGGCGTCGTCATCGATGTACAGGTCGGCGCCGTTCGGCAAGAGGACGTTGGCGCCCATCGTGATGGTGCCGGCGACGTGGTTCTCGTCGATCGTGTAGCCGAGGGTCGCCGCCGGCAGCGCGGTCGTGTAGTAGACCGGCTGGCTGCTGGTTAGCACGCCGTTCACCAGGACGCGCGCCTGGCCGGTGATGACGACCACGGTCGCGAACGTGACGCCGGCCTCGTTCGACACATCGAGGTGGCTGAAGCGCGAGGTCGTCTTGCCCGGGTTATCGAACTGCACGACCTGCGGCGAGGTGCCACTCAGGACGACCTTCATGCCGGTGGGCACGAACGCGAGCACGGTGGCGTTCGGATTCTCGCGCGTCTGGGTAAAGTCGCCGCGGACCGTCAGCGTGCCGGCGGAGTAATTGCCATCGCTGGTCGCGGCGGTGTTATCGGAGTCGACTGTGAAGCGCGCGTTGCCGCCGATGGTCAAGCTGTCGAGGGCATTCCTCAGCTTGAGGCCCGTGCCGCCTGTGTTGTTCAGGCGCACCGTGAGGTCGCCACTCACGTCGACCGTCTTGCCATTGATGGCCAGCGTCCCACCGCCGGCGACCGTCAGGTTGCCCGTCAAGCTGAAGCCGTTGGGCAGCGTGTCGCTGCCCGTGAACGTCGCGTTCGTCGTCAGCGTCGCGGGCAGACTCTGGTTCGTGCCGCTGAGCGTCGTCTCGGCGACCTGCCAGCGACCACCGGCGTCGTCACGCAAGGTGCCGGCGATGTCGACGGCCCCGGCCGAGCCCGTCACGCTGCCAGCCGACACGGTCATCGCGCCCGAGATGCGGGCCGCGCTCGCGAACGCCACTCCGGCGGTGTTCGTCGTTTCGAGATCGAAGAAACGTGACGCCGCAGGGCCTGGCGTTTCCATCGTGATCGTCTGAACCACCGCGCCAGCCAGGACGACCTTGGTCCCGGTGCTGCAGAAGGCCTTCTGCGTGGACGAGGCGTTCTGGCGCGTCTGCGTGAAGTTGCCGAGGAGCGTGAAGACGCCGCCGGTGAGGTTGCCTTCGCTCGAGGCCGCCGTCTGATCTGCGGCGACCGTGAAGCGCGCGTTGCCGTTGACGGTCAGGTGGTCGGTGGC
>CAYHEX010000473.1:0-2193 GCA_964355365.1 uncultured Solibacteraceae bacterium
CAGACAATGCCGTCGGCCTTGCCACACGACCACCGCGTGAGCGCCCGCTGCCAGCGCGCCGGCACGCAGAACTCCATGGCATGGCCGATTGCAACCCATGGGACGCGGAGGCTGGAGGCCAAGATCGAAGCCAGCCAGACGGAGCGCTCGCCGCTGGCGATGATCACGTCGGGGCGGCGCTCAAGGGCGCACCGGGCTGCGACCACGAGCCGATACACTGCCTCGATGGGTGGCCCCGGTATTGGGGTCAAGGTCACGATGCGAAACGGTTGCTCGTCGTTGAAGCGGCGAATCGCCTGAGCGGGGGCGAAGTCTTGAGACGTGACCACCGTCACTTCCCAACCAAGCCTCGCCAGGTGGCGGGACACTTCGTAGGCGTGCGTCCCGATGCCGCCGGGGCCCGGCGGAAACTCGCCTGCGAGCAGCAGCAAACGAGGCTTCGCCGTCGCGCGCGCGGGCGACCTGAAACGCGTTTCGGACGGGTAGTTGCCTCTAAGAATCACGCGCTTCACACCGATGACCTTGTGGCTTGCGCCGCTCTAGAACGCCGAAATAGTGCGTGTTGAGCAATGTCGTCCGTTCGAGAACAAGGGCGCCAATCCAGGTAAACCGGACGAGCAATCTGGCGATCGGAGGGGCAAGTGTGATGCGTCTCAATTGGGCAACGAAGCCAGGGAATCGGCGCGTGATCTCAGCTGCACGAACACCCCGTACTGCACGATTCGCCGGATTGTCGACGAAGAAGTCGTACCACAACACGATGCCTTCGGGCTTGAGCACCCTCGCCGTCTCGGCGGCGATGCTCTCCTTCATCTGGTCGTACAGAATTGAGGAGAACACGGTGCTGAGTACCACGATATCAAAAGATGCCGTGGGCCACGGAAGGTGGCTGGCGTCACCGACTCTGAGATCCGCTCCAGCACGGACAACGCGGCCTGTGTGATCGCGCTGTTCGCAGAGCCGGTCTGTCGCGCTCGCGACGCGACGGGCATCAAGATCGATGCCTGCGAGTAACGATCGCGTCGCGCCCCAACTTTCGCAATCGTTGAGCCAGTCGCCGCGTCCGCAACCGACATCGAGGATTCGTCGGTCTTTCAGCGGCATCATGCCTTTTGCCGTTAGCGCACGCAATGTGGCACGGGCGCGCTGCTGCTGGGCGAAGAGGATTGCTGGCCTCGCCGGAGAGTAATAGTCTGCGGGAATATCGAGCGCGCGCCTCTCGTATTCGGCACGAATCCGCGCCGCCTCCTGCGCCGAACGGGTCACGAGCGTCTCAGGTACGGGCGCTGACATCGTTGCGGCCCTGCGGCTGGCGGGATACTTTGCTGACGACAGCTTGGAACTTACCGCGATCGGTTCGCTCAATAAAGGGCACTTCGGCGACGGCGACCATGACATCACCAAGCCGCTGACGCATCCGGCCGACGACGAGATCACGGTCGCTTCGACTGAGGCCTTTGGGTGCCACGATCCGAACCGTATACGTCTGCAGTGTCTCCTGTACGACCTGCGCTTCTTGAATACTGGCTATGCCCACGTACAGCCCGTGGAAGCGCACGGTTTCGCGCCCGTCCGGACCTACGATCGCATCTTCCACGCGGCCGGACAGTTGACGTACGACCGCCATGCTACGACCACACGGACAGGGTTGGTCATCCCAAGACACAAGGTCACCAAGCCGGTAGCGGACGAGCGGTTGATCAAAATTGATGAGGCCGGTCGCAACAACCTCTCCTTCTTCGCCCGGTCCTACGACACGCCCGTCAGAAGCGACGAGCTCGATGATGCCAACGTCAGGGCTGACATGCAGGCGGTGCCGTTCGCATTCAGAGATCAGGCAGCACGGCTCGACGCCGCTATAGGCGTCGAACACGTCACAGCGGTAAACACGCGACAGTGTCTCGCGCATCGTGTCGGTCAGCTTCTCGCTGCTCGTCAGCACAGCGCGCGGAGCGTGCACCTGCAGAGCGGCCTCTTCGATGAATCGCGCGAGGAAAAAGTGCGCGGACGCGTACCCGACCAGGTAATCCGGCCGGTAGGTATTGAGCGCCTGCACATAGTCCAGCACATTGCCAGGAGCGATATGGAAGGCTGAAAGATACAACTGCCGCTCCACGGGATTGTATCGCCAGAAAGGAGGCGCGCCGTTGGCGCGTGGCACGACCAGTCTGCCTCCGATCATCGCGCGGCTCA
>CAYHEX010000474.1:0-2139 GCA_964355365.1 uncultured Solibacteraceae bacterium
ACCGACGACCTGAGGACGCGCGGAAGTTTTTACGGCCCCGACATGGTCCCACTGGTGATGTCCGACCCTCGGGAGGCGATCGACATCGACACCGAGTGGGACTGGGCCATGGCGGAAGCCGTGGCGGGCCAATCGCCGAGTGTGCGATGAGCGTCACGACAAACCACGTATTTCTCGCCTTCAGCCAGCAAATCGATCGTTCGCGCGTCTGGCTGTCGGATCGGTTTGTCGACGCGTGCGGGTATCCGAAATCCGTCTGGCTCGACCGGATCGCGCAACGCCTCGTGGAGTCGGGGTTGCCCGCTTATGCGCGCGCCGTGGATGCCCGGATCAAACGGCACGAGTCTCCGTTTCCACCGGACGACGCGGTCATCGATGTCGGAGACGCGTGCATCAGTGTCGGATCGGGACGCGTGGCGGTGAGTGCGGCTCGCCTGCTCAGGAGCGAGTGGGAATTCCTTCTGCACTGGGCGTACGCGCTCGGCGCGATTGTGGCCGGTAGCTGGACCCGCCGCGTCACGACGTCCGCCGTGCTGGTCTTCGATCTGGCCGAATCCGACGTACTCGAGGACAACAGCGATGCGCGATTTGTCGCGTTTTGCCGGACGGGGCCCGTATCGCCGCTTCGCGATGGGCAGCGTCGGTTGATCGAGGCGGAAACGGCCGTGACCTCGACGGTGCCAGAAGAGTTCGCCTACTGCCGCTATCCCCTCGCCGAGTTGGTCAAGGAAGCACGTCTGGGAGCGGCCGAGCGAATATCGATGTTCTTTCGGCACCTTGCCCTCTTCTGGACCTACCATCTCGCCATCGCTCGGACACCGCAGTTGGCGCTCGTCGCGAAGGAATTGGCGTATCGCGCCGTCGCGGCCACGCTGGACGGGCGTGGAGTGCTTCGGGCCGTCGTGATGACATGTTCCAGCTACAGGCATCAGCCGATCTGGGCACGTGGTCTGTCCGCACCCACGCACATGGTCTGGTACGCACAGAACTGGAAGCCCACCGTCAAGACGAGCAATGACATTGAGTCGGACTATCCGACCACGCGCTGGATTCGCGCGGACGTCCACTGGGTCTGGACTGAAGCGTTCGCGACCTACCTGCGTTCGATGCTCCCGGGCGACGTGCGGGTGGCGGGGCCGCTGTTGTGGCGACTGCCGGAGACCGGTGTGCCAGATGCCTCGATCATCTCGATCGTGGTTTTCGATGTCCCGGCCGTCAGCGATCAGGTCATGCTCGACTTGAACGGCGAAGTAACCAACTATTTTCACCCCGCCAATCTCAGGGTGTTCATCCGGGACATCATCGACGTGCGGGCACGGCTCGAGCGGGACCTGGGACAACGTGTGGTCGTGTCGCTCAAGATGAAGCGCGGGTTTCGCCCGGACTATTCGCGGGACTACTTCGACGATGTGGAGACGCTCGCGCGGCAGCGCGTCATTGACGTGGTGCCCCAGGGACAGAGCTTGTTCCAGGTGATCTCGCAAACCCGGTTGGTTATCGCCTACCCGTTCACCTCGCCCGCCTACGTTGCCGAGTACCTTGGCGTGCCCGCGATTTATTACGACGCGACCCACGGCATCCAGCGCGGCGATTTCGCCGACGACAAAGCTGCTGTGTCGTTTGCCGTGGATCCGCAGGAACTGCACCGCCTCGCGTTGGCTGCGCTGCAGTCCCGTCCCGCGGATGCGGGATTACGAACTCCAGCGTTCGATCGATGATGCTCTGATGGGACATTCAAACCGACTCCTTCGTGCCGTGCAGAATCCCGCGTTCGTCGTCGAAGTGGGGCTGGAGCCGCTCGGCCGCGCGCTGTCCACGGCCTGGTTTCGATTACAGTGCCTGTGGCACGGCGTTTCAGCAGGCCGCAACCTCGATATCTTCGGCCGCTGCATCATCCGGCGCGGCCTCGATTCGCGGATCGAGCTCGGCAACCATGTCCAGATCATCTCGTCGTCATGGCGCAGCAGCACCGCGAACTGCGGACGGGCGAAACTTCGCACCTACTACCCGACCGCGCGGATCATCATGGGCGACCATTCCGGCATGACCGGCGGCGCGATCATCGCGCGATCGAAGACCATCCGAATCGGGGCGGGCTGCATGCTGGCGCCCAACGTGACCATCTTTGACTCCGACTTT
>CAYHEX010000475.1:0-2123 GCA_964355365.1 uncultured Solibacteraceae bacterium
TCGTAAGGTGCCAGGGGTTCGTTTGGTTCGTAAGGGTGGTTCGTAAGGCGCACCTCCCGAACCAACCTCACGAACCCCACGCACCCCAGGAACCCCACGAACAGAACCCCACGAACCGTACGAACCATCCGAACCATCCGAACAACCCACCGAACCTCAGCGTCGGAAACGTCGGACTTTCAAGCCTGTCTCAGGACAACTGCCGGATCGACGGCTGCGGCGCGACGCGCGGGCCACCACGCGGCGGCAACCGCGGTTCCCACCAGCAAGACCGCAGCGCTGATCCAGACGACGGGATCGAACGGGCTCATCTCGAACAGGAACTGTCGCGTAACGCGCGCAACGATCCAGCTGAGCAGGCCGCCACCGGCCACACCCACGATCGCGGAGACACCGACGCCGCGCGCAGTCAGAGCGATGAGTGACCGGCCGGTGGCTCCGAGCGCGGACCGAATCGCCATCTCCCGCTGACGGTCTTCGACAATCTGGGTGATGGTCGCGTAGATCCCCAGCCCTGCAAGCAACAGCGCGCAGATGGCCAGCAGCCCGATCACGGCGGACTGGGTCCGCACGACGGCCGTCTGCGCGCGCAGTCGCTCGCCCAACGGAAGGACATCAACGTGCGACGTGGGATCCGCGCGCAAGAGCGCCGCTTCGATGCTACGCAGCGCGCCGGCCTCGCCGCCGCGGTATCGAACCACAACATGAAACACGCCTGGCGTCCACCGGGCCGTCGAGAGGACGGGGTAGAGAATCGGTTTCAGCGGGACGGTGAGACCCTCTTCGCGCACGTTGCCGACCACGCCAACGACGCGGCGTCGAGTGCCAAAATCGATCTCCTTGCCCACCGCCCGATCGACCCCGCCGAAATACGTGCGGGCAAACATCTCGTTGACAATGACAAAGTCGCCCGTGACGAAGTCGCTCGTTTGAAAATCGCGACCCGCCAGCAACGGGATCTTCATCACCGCGAAGAATCCGCTCGAGATCATCTTCGTCACGATGAACTTCGGCGGTTGATCGAGAAACCGCACCTGCATTTGCGACCCGAAATCGGCGAGTGGCGGATCGAACGCCAACGCGGCGCCGGCCACGCCGGGCACCGTCACGGCGGCGCGACGCGCATCGTCCATCACCCGTTGATAGGTCGGCGGATCGGCAAAGTACGGCTTGGTTGGCGTGATCTTCGCGATGATCGTGCGGTCCGGGTCGAATCCCAGCGGCTGACTGAGCATCCGCCACAGCGTGCTCGACACCAGGCCGGCCGCCGCGAGCAGCGCGAGGACGACGGCCAACTGCACCGCGATCGCGAGCTGACGAACGCGCAGGGTTCGGCGCGAAGCTGTCGATGTGGCGCCACCGGACTGCAGCACGGACAGCACGTCGCGTTGCCGTCGCGCGTACGCCGGCACGACGCCGAGCATCACGCAGAATACCGCGGCCACGCCCGACGCAAACAGCACCGCCGTCCAATCGAGCGAGGCCTCGGCCAGCCGCGGAAGGCTGGCCGGACCCCATGCGACGAACACCCGCAGCATGGTCGCGGCCGCAACGACCGAGAGACCGGCAGCGGCGGTGGCGATGACGGCGCTCTCGCGCAGGGCCTGCGCCACAAGGTGCCGCCGCCCGGCGCCGATCGCAGTTCTGACGGCGATCTCCCGCACTCGCCGGCTGCCGAGCGCGAGCATCACGCCGGCACCATTCGCCGCGGCCACTAATAAGAGGAATGCCGCCGCCGCCCCGAGCAACAACAAGAAGGGCTTCGTTCGGCCGAACCAGTGCTCGTGTAGTCCGACAACGCTGGCCGTGCGCGTTCGGACAAACAGGCCGGTCACGCGATCGATCTCGCGAAAGATCGGCGTCGTCCGCGACTCAACGGCCTCGGGCGTGACCCCGGATTTCAGGCGAGCGATCAGGATGCGGTCATAGATCCGGCGCGACCGCGATCCTCCGGGCCGCAGCCCATCCGGCACGGCCACCATCAGATCCACTTCGCGAGCATCGGGCCGGCGCACCGCGCCGCGCGCGGGAAGCACACCAACGATCTGGATCACGCGATCGACTCTCTGAGGGCCAACAGCGACGGTGACGTTCCGTCCGATCACATTCGGATCGCGGTTGAA
>CAYHEX010000476.1:0-2117 GCA_964355365.1 uncultured Solibacteraceae bacterium
CCCGAACGGCGCGCGCTTCGCGCATTGCCCTACGCGTCCTGAGTCCCAGGTCCCGGGTCCAGAGTCCCAAGGGCGCAGTGCCAGGACAACGAGGAGTGTCTATGTCTGATTTTGTCAACGCCAGCCGCAAGCTCACCAGTGTTCTGGCCCCGGCTGAAAAGCGCACCCTTGTCTGGCTCGCGGAGCGGATGCCTCGCGCGGTCAACTCCGACCACCTCACCGCGTTGGCGCTGGCCGCGATGGCCGCCGCCGGCGCGTGCTACGCGTTCGCGCGCGTCTGGCCGCCGGCCTTGCTGCTCGTGAACCTGCTGCTGATCATCAATTGGTTCGGCGACAGCCTCGACGGCACGCTCGCGCGGGTGCGCAATCGGCAGCGCCCGCGCTATGGGTTCTACGTCGATCACATCGTGGACTGCATCGGCTCGGCGCTACTGCTCGTCGGCCTCGGCGTGTCGGGCTACATGCACCTCACCGTCGCACTCGCGTTGCTGATCGCGTATCTGCTCGTCTCGGCCGAGGTCTACCTCGCCACCTACACACGCCACACGTTCACGCTGAGCTACTTCAAGATGGGCCCCACGGAACTGCGGATCCTGCTCGCGCTGGCCAACGTCGCGGTGCTCATCCGCCCCGCCGTGCAGGTCTTCGGCCACCCCGTGCTGCTCTTCGATGTGGCCGGCATTGCCGGTGCCATCGGCCTGGTGTTCGTACTGCTCACGTCGGCAACGGCCAACACCCGCGCCCTCTACACGGAGGAAAGACTGCCCGACGCGCCGTGACGTCTTTGGTATTGTCCCTATATGAAATCTCTCATCCCGGCGATCGCGGTCGTCACGCTGCTGCTGACGTCCGCGACCGTCGCGCGCCAGGCCGAACTCGAACCGATGTCGTTGATGACGACACCGGTGCTGCTGGTCAGCGGGGCGCGTCAGGTGTCGCAGGGCACGGGCTTTCTGTACGCGACGACCAAGCCGAACGGCACCGACATCGACATGGTGTTCCTCGCCACGAACTACCACGTGGTCACGGGCAACGAACCGATGTCCGCCGCGCGCGCGCAGGGCGATCGGCTGCAGTTCTACTTCCACGCGTCGCGCACGGATCCGTCGAACTACTTCCCGGTGAACATCCCGCTGTACACCAAGACGGGCGAGCCGATCTGGGTCCAGAATCAGCAGTTTCCGGAAGCCGACGTCGTGCTCGTGCCGATCGTGTCGACGCTCTACGACGGGCGCGGACAGCTGACGGTGTTCTCCGATGCGCACACGCAGGTGGACATGAAAGTGCGTCCCTCATCGCAGGCCGTGCTGCTCGGCTATCCGTACGGCTTCTTCGACACGCGTAATTTCCTGCCGGTATGGAAGACGGGGCATCTGGCCACCGAGCCGACCGTGGATTTCCAGGGACAGCCGGTGTTCCTCGTCGACGTCTCGGCGTTTCCGGGTATGTCGGGCGCGCCGGTCGTCGGCGTGAGCAACGGCGTCTACGAGAGCGACCGTCAGGCCGGCGCCATGATGTCCGGCGTGCAGCGCAAACTGCTGGGCATCTTCTCCGCGATGCGGATGGTCAAACCGCAGGCCTCGGCGGACGCGGCCGGCACGCCCATCGCCACCGCAGTCCCGAGCCCCGGCGACTCGCTGCAGCTCGGCTACGTCTGGAAAGCCCAGCTGATCACCGACATCGCGCGCACCTTCAATAAGGAAGAGTGGCTCGAGCGCATCTGGAAGAACAGACGGTAGGACGGAACACTGACAAGGGCAGAGGGCAGAGGGCAAAGGGCAAAGGCGAGGTTGGAGGGTTGCGGGAAGAGGGAAGGGGAAAGGCAAGAACTGCGTACTTCTGCGGCGCCCTCGATTGAAGAAAATGCGAATCGGCGCGCAAGACTGCCGCGGCGCCATAGAGCGACGAATCTGGCTCGCGATTTGCTCTGGATGCGGGCATGACTTCGAAGACTCGGCAGGACCTCCCCGCCCGCGCGCTCAGATTCTCGATGGCGCTCATGCCGTTCCAGCGCCGGGCCTCCGCAATCGGTCCGGCGACATCACACGTGGCGCTGCAGATGTTTCGTGCCGGCACCGCCATCGGCGCGTCGATCGAAGAAGGCCAGGTCGCCAACA
>CAYHEX010000477.1:0-2079 GCA_964355365.1 uncultured Solibacteraceae bacterium
CTTGGTCAACTGTTCCTGCGATGCCTGCGCACCGAGCATGGTCTCGGTGTCGAGCGGGCTCCCCATCTTGATGGCCTTCACCCGTTCGATGCAGCGCGCCATGAACGCGTCGTAGATCGACGCTTGCACCAGCGCGCGCGACGGGCACGTGCACACTTCACCTTGGTTGAACGCGAACAGCACGAGGCCTTCGATCGCCTTGTCGAAGTAGCTGTCGTCCGCGTCCATGATGTCGGCGAAGAAGATATTCGGTGACTTGCCGCCAAGTTCCAGCGTGGCCGGGATCAGGTTGTTGGCCGCGGCCTGTGCGATCACACGGCCGGTGGGCGTCGAACCGGTGAAGGCAATTTTTGCGATGCGTTTACTCGTGGCGAGCGGAAAGCCGGCTTCGCGGCCGTAGCCGTTGACGACGTTGAGGACGCCAGGCGGCAGCAGGTCCGCGATCAGTTCCATGAGGATCAGCAGGCTGATCGGCGTCGACTCGGCCGGTTTCAGGACAACGCAGTTGCCGGCGCCGAGCGCGGGCGCGAGCTTCCACGCGGCCATGAGAATCGGGAAGTTCCACGGAATGATCTGGCCCACGACGCCGAGCGGCTCGTGAAAGTGATACGCGACGGTCTGCTCGTCGATCTGGCTGATGCCGCCTTCCTGGGCGCGCACGCATCCGGCGAAGTAGCGGAAGTGATCCGACGAGAGCGGAATGTCGGCGTTGAGCGTCTCGCGGATCGGCTTGCCGTTGTCGACCGTCTCGGCGTAGGCGAGCAACTCGAGATTCGCGTCGATGCGATCGGCGATCTTCAGCAGGATGTGTGAGCGCTCAGCCGGTGACGTCTTGCCCCACGCGTCGGCCGCGGCATGCGCAGCGTCGAGCGCCTTTTCGATGTCTTCGGCGGTGGAGCGAGCGGCTTTGGTGTAGACCGTGCCGCTCACCGGCGTGATCACGTCGAAGTACTGGCCCTTGACGGGAGGCACGAACTGTCCACCGATGAAGTTGTCGTAGTGCGCTTTGAACTGGATCTTGGCGCCGGGAGTGCCGGGGGCTGCGTACAACATGGGAACCTCCTGAGAACGCGTAAGAACAGCGGATCGATGATGCAACTGGCGCCAAGATCCTATGTTCGCGCCGCCGCGCGGGAGGTCGTGCTTTTGCGGGGCAGCCCTCAGGAAAACACCTGAGCCTCAGCCGAACTGCACGGAGCGCTTCGTGAAGGCGCCGTCCATCCACCAGCCGTCGATGGGGAAGGTCGCGGCGGGCGTCTGCAGTGAGGCGGCGCCGGCCGAGACGAGCAGCGGCGCGTAGTGCTCCCAAGTCGGGAGCGCGATCTCGGCCGCGGGCGCGCGGTTCTGGAAATCCATCAACGCATCCACGTCGAACCGCGTGATGGCGTCGGTCGCCCACGCGTCGAACTCGGTCGCCCACTGAGGCACGCCCGGCCGAAACGCGTAGCGCATGTTGTGCGTGAGAAAGCCGCTGCCGAAAATCAGCACGCCTTCGTCGCGCAGCGGCGCGAGCATGCGGCCGAGCGCGAACAGCGCCTGCGGATCGAGGCCGGGAATCGACAACTGCAGCACGGGAATGTCCGCGGCCGGATACATCGCGACCAAGGGCACGTAGGCGCCGTGATCGAGCCCGCGCTCGGGCGCGTCGTTCACCGCGACGCCGTCGCTCTTCATGATCTGGCGGATGCGGGCGGCGAGCGCCGGCGCGCCGGGTGAGGCGTAGCGCTGCTGGTAGTACTTCTCAGGAAAGCCGTAGAAGTCGTAGACGAGCGGCACGGGCGTCGTGGCGCCGATGGTCACGGGCCGCTCCTCCCAATGCGCCGAGACGACGAGGATGCCGGTCGGCTTCGGCATGGCGCCGGCCCAGGTGTGGAGTTCACCAACCCACTGCGGATCGTCGAGCAGAATCGGCGCGCCATGGGCCGCAAAGATCACGGGCATCTGAGACATAGACACAAGTCTAGTGGGTGCGGGCAGGTGCGGGCAGGTGCGAACAGGTGCGGGCGGGTGCGGACGGGTGCGGGCAGGTGCGCTCCCTGCTGTACCTTCGGAGCAGATCTCGCTATACTCCGCGTACAT
>CAYHEX010000478.1:0-2036 GCA_964355365.1 uncultured Solibacteraceae bacterium
ATGCGGCGGCGTATTGCGCGTCGAAGGCGGGACTTGTGGCCTTCAGCGAAGCCGTGATGCTCGAGGTCCGCAACGACAACATCCGCGTCAGCGTCGTCATGCCGGGGTCCGTGGCGACGGAGTTCTCACACCCGGCGAAGCACGAAGACGAAAGCTGGAAGCTCACGGCGGAGGACATCGCCGAAGTCGTGATGGACCTGCTGCGTCATCCGACGCGCAGTTTGCCGAGCAAGGTGGAAATCAGGCCGTCAAAGACGAAGTAGATCAACAGCGATCAACATGGGGGGCCATGAAGGGCCATGGGGAAGATCAACCCAACAGGTTTTCAAAGAGCTCTTCGAAAAGCTGTCGGGGTTGGTGTTGGTGTTGACCTTCCCCATGGCTCCCCATGGTTCCCCATGTTGAGTAGCCGTTAGGTCTTGGCTCGCGCGGCCCGTATGGCCCACGCCGTGCCAGGCACCCAGAGGATCAGGCCGCAGCCCACGGCGAGTGTGCGGGGATCGATGTGCCAGCCGTCGAGCAGGCGTGCGGTGATGTACGACGCGGCTGACTGGATGATCGTCAGTGCGGCGAGCTCGGCGGAGAAGACGCGGCCGCGGAATGAGTCGCGCACGTTGAGCTGCAGCATCACATTGCTGGCCACCCACAGCACCGATCCGCAGATGTGGGCGCCGACGACGAGCGCGGCGGCGACCCAGATGGTGGGGGCGACGCCGATCAGCGCGTAAAAACCACCCGCGATGAAGTAGGCCGGCGCAATCAGGCGGATCAGCCGCGTGGACGACTTCATCGCCAGGTGCGAGACGAGCCACGATCCTGCGAGCGCGCCCACGCCGCGTGCGGCATACAGCACGCCTGTGCCCGCGTCACCGCTGCCGTGAATCGGAAACACCCGCTGGCCCAGCACGGTGAGGATCAGAAGCGCGCCGCCGACCGTCGACCAGCCGGCCTTGATGAGCGCGATCGATGCGATTTCGCGATGGTCGCGCAGATAGGCAAACCCCTCGATGAACGGCTTGAATCCGCCACCAGTGGCGGTCTCCGCGCGCGGCGGGATCCGGATCTTCGCGATCATGAACGCGGAGATAAAGAACGACGCCGAGTTGAACAGGAACGTCACGTTGCGGCCGAACACGGCGGCGACGAGTCCCCCGATCGATGCGCCGACGGCGAGCATGACCGACCACGTGGCAGTGGACAGCGCGTTGGCGGTGACCAGATCCTCGCGCGCGACCACTGACGGCAGTGTTGCGGACCGCGCGGGCTCGAAGAATCCGGTCGCCGACACGGCCACGACAAGCACTGCGTAGGCGATCCAGACCGTGCCCGGTGTCCGCACGAACAGCAGGCCGAGGATCGCGACGCCGCGGACGATGTCGGCGGCGATCATGATGCGGCGCCGGTCGAACCGATCGATGACCATGCCGACAAACGGCGTGACGAACGACGCCGGCAGCAACTGGAGGACGATCACGAGCGCGACCGACGTGGCGCTGCCGGTGAGCTCGTACAGCAGCGAGTAGAGCGCGATGGCGTTGAACCAGTCGCCGAGCTGACTGATGATCTGGCCCATCCACAGCGCGCGCAGATTCGGATTGCGCCTGAGGAGCGCCGGGATGTTCGACACGCTCATTGCGGCGGCGTCACGGTAGCGGGAGGCGGCGCGGGCGCGCCGGTCACGCGCGCGAACTTGTCGAGATCGATGTTGCGGCCGCACACGATGACGCCGACGTGGCGCCCGGCGAGGCCGAGTCCCTGCAGCAGCGCCGCGGTGGCCACGGCGCCGGCGCCCTCGGTGACCAGCGCATGGTGACTGTGAAGGCCGCGCATGGCGGCTTCGATGGATCCTTCCGCGACAAGCGCGATGCCGTCGACCAGGTGGCGCACGAGCGGGAATGTGCGGCTGCCGGGCTCGAGGTTGCCGGCGAGCGCATCGGCCAGCGTGGGGAGCACCGACACCGTCGTAATGGCTCCGGTGGCCAGCGCCGTCGTGAACACGGGCGACGCCTCGGCCTCGGCGCCGATCACGCCGAGTG
>CAYHEX010000479.1:0-2036 GCA_964355365.1 uncultured Solibacteraceae bacterium
TGAACGTCTTGCCCTTGTCGTCGCTGCGGTAGATCTCCATGCCGCGGATGATGTTGCTGTTCTCCGGCAGCGGGCGATCGTAGGCGTCGTGTTCGCCCGGGCGCGCGGGGCGGCCGGTGTCGTAGCTGTCGACAACGGCGTAGACGACGTTCGGATTCGAGCGGGCGATATCGAGACCGATGCGGCCGCGGAATTTTGCCTGGGGAAGCCCCTCGTTCGCTGGCGCCCAGGTTGAACCACCATCCGTCGTCTTCCAGATGCCGCCTTCCGAGTAGTTCGGCTCCACGCGCGGATCGCTCCACTTGCGGCGCACGCGCTGCCACATCGCGGCATAGAGCGTGTTCGGATCTTTCGGATCCATCACCAGATCGATCGCGCCCGTGTTGTTGCTGCGGAAGAACGACTTCGTCCACGTCTTGCCGCCGTCGATCGTCTTGTACACACCGCGCTGATCGTTGCCGGTCCACTCATGGCCGGAGGCCGCAACATAGACGATGTTGGGGTTGGTCGGGTGGATGAGGACGCGACCGATCGTGCCGGTGTCGGTGAGGCCCATGTTGGCCCACGTGCGGCCGGCGTCGATGGACTTGTAGATGCCCGTGCCCGACAGGCTCGCGCGGAAGATGTTGTCTTCGCCGGTGCCGACGTAGACGATGAGCGGATTCGAGGGCGCGACGGCCACGTCGCCGATGCTGGCGGTGGCTTCGTGTTCGAAGATCGGGCGCCAGAGTTTGCCGTTGTCGTTGCTCTTCCACACGCCGCCGGACGCAGCGCCGACGTAGATCGTGCGCGTCGGGCCCGTGCCGGCGACGGCGATCGACGTCGTGCGGCCTGTGTGATTCGACGGTCCGATCGACTGCGCGGGGATCAGCCTGTAGGGCGACGCGGCGATCATCTTCTTCTGCGTCGCGAACGCGGCCAGGTGATCGGCGGCGCTCGTGGGCGTCGTCGCTTCGAAGAGCTCAATGTCGAACACGAGCGTGCCCTTCGGCGCGCCGGGTCGCGGGTTCTCGCCGTAGGCGAGCACGGCTGGGATCCAGAAGCGGCGCTTCTCGCCTTGCACCATCAACTGCACGCCTTCGGTCCAGCCTTTGATCACGCCGCGGAGCGGGAACGCGATCTGCTCACCGCGCGCGACGGAGCTGTCGAACATCTCGCCGTCGGTGGTCCAGCCGGTGTAGTGCACTTTCACGGTGGATGCCGCGGTCGGATGGGCCGTGCCCGTGCCGGGCGTGAGGACTCTCGATTTCAGTCCGGTCGGCGTGGCGATCGCATCGGCCGGCGCCGCGGCCACATCGGCCGGTGCCGGAATCGGTTTCATCTGCGGCCCCTGCGCACCGGTGGTGGCGACGGCGAGGGCGAGGAAGAGCGAGGCGGAGACAGCGGCGGTGATATGTCGAAAGCGCATGGGGAAGTGTAACTCCACGGGTGCGGGCAGGTGCGGACAGGTGCGGGCGGGTGCGGGCAGGTGCGGGCGGGTGCGAACAGGTGCGGGCGGGTGCGGGCAGGTGCGGGCTACAAGATCCGCGCGCGCGCTGGGGGCCACCAGCGGACCTGTACTTTGCCCAGGATGTACTTGCGCGGGACGTAGCTGAACACGCGGCTGTCCGCGCTGTTGTTGCGGTGGTCGCCCATCACGAAATAGAACGCGGGCGGCACCACATCCGGCCCCCAGGAGTCGCGCGAGCGGAATTCAGGCGCCACAAATCCGTCGGCCAGAGGCACGTCGTTGACGAACACGCGGCCATCAACGCTCCGCACGGTGTCACCAGGCCCGGCGATCACGCGCTTCACGAGCGCCAGCGACGGCTGCTCAGGACTCAACAACATCACGACATCACCGGACGCCGGAGTGTGGAGTCGATAGGCCAGCTTGTTGACGATGAGCCGGTCGTTGTCTTCGAGCGTGGGCTGCATGCTGAAGCCGTCCACGCGCGCCACCTGACCGACGAACGTCACGATCAGCGTCGCGTACACCGCCGCAGAACCGAACGTGCGCGCCCAGTCACCGAGTTCACGAAGGAGCGTTCGCATGA
>CAYHEX010000480.1:0-2024 GCA_964355365.1 uncultured Solibacteraceae bacterium
GCGGTTGAACACGACCATCAGGTGGCCGTTGTTGTAGGGGAACTTGTTGAGGATGACGTACGCGCTGCGACCGCGATGAACGATGAGCGGCACGGCGTCGTCGCCAGAGAGGGCGTGGCAGAAAATACAGGACCCCGAGGAGGAGCTTGTCGTGCTCACGTACTCAAGCCTCCACGGGGTCCATAGCTGATCCATCTGACTAGCGGCTATTTCTTAGCTGGTTACTGGCCGGGGCCGGGTTCGTCGCCGAAGGGGGTCTGATTGATCAGGTCCTTCAGTTCTTTACCCGGCTTGAAGTACGGCACCTTCTTCGGCGGCACATCCACCTTGTCGCCGGTTTTCGGATTGCGGCCCTTGCGTGGTTCACGCTGGCGCAACCGGAAACTGCCAAAGCCGCGGAGCTCGATCTTCTCACCGCGGTTCAGCGCATCGATGATGCTCTGAAACACGGTGTCGACGATCACTTCCGAGTGCTTCTTGGTGAGGTCCGAGACTCGTGAGACTTCCTCAACGAGCTCGGCCTTGGTCATCGGCACGGCGGTCTACTTCAGGTTCTTGAAGTGGTCGCCCAGGGTCACTTCGGGACGGCCCGTCGTTTCCGTATACGCTTCCCAGTCCGCGCGGTATTCGTCGTCCTTCAACGCGCGAATGCTGAGACCGATCTTCCGCTCATCGGGCACCAGACGAATGATCTTCATCTGATACGCCTTGCCGGGTTCGAGTTCGAGCTTGTCACCACCGGTCGCCGCATCGAACTCGGAGACGTGGATGAGGCCTTCGATACCTTCCGCCAGTTCGACGAACGCGCCGAAGTTGGTGAGACGTACCACCTTGCCTTCGACCGTGTCACCGGCCTTGTGCGCTTCGAAGAATTCCTTCCAGATGCCCGTCTGCAGCTGCTTGAGGCCGAGCGAGAGACGCTGGTTTTCCGCGTCGATGCTGAGCACCTGCGCTTCGACCGAGTCACCCTTCTTGAGCACTTCCGACGGATGCTTCACCTTGCTCCACGACATGTCGGAGATGTGGATCAGGCCATCGATGCCGTCTTCCACTTCCACGAACGCGCCGAACTCGGTGAGGTTGCGCACCTTGCCCGTGATGTTCGTGCCCACCGGATACTTCTCGGAGAGCTCGTGCCACGGGTTGTTCTCGACCTGCTTGAGGCCGAGCGAAATGCGACGCGCGCCCGGATCCACGCCGAGCACCTGCGCTTCGATCGGGTCGCCCTGATTGAGGATCTTCGACGGGTGCTTGACGCGCTTGCTCCACGACATCTCGCTGACGTGGATCAGGCCTTCAACGCCCGGCTCGAGCTCAATGAACGCGCCGTAGTCCGTGAGGCTGACCACCTTGCCGGACACCTTGATGCCGACCGGGTAGCGCTCCATCACGTTGTTCCACGGATCGGGCACGAGCTGCTTGTGGCCGAGCGAGACGCGCTCGGTGGCCGGATCGTATTTGAGGACGATCACGTCGATCTCATCGCCCACCTTCACGACTTCAGACGGGTGCGTCACGCGCCCCCAGCCCATGTCGGTGATGTGGAGGAGACCGTCGATGCCGCCGAGGTCAATGAACGCGCCGTAGTCGGTGAGGTTCTTGACCGCACCGCGGAGCACCTTGCCTTCAGCCAGCGTATCGAGCGTGACCTTCTTCTTCTCGGCGTTTTCCTCTTCGAGGAGCGCCTTGCGCGACAGGACGATGTTGCCGCGCTTCTTGTTGACCTTGATGACGCGCATGCGGAGTTCCTGTCCGCGCAGCGCATCGAGGTTGCGCACGGGGCGCACGTCGATCTGCGAGCCCGGCAGGAACGCGCGCACGCCGATATCGACGGCGAGTCCGCCCTTGATCCGCTCGATGACGCGGCCAATGACGACCTTGCGATCCAGATAGGCCTTCTCGACCTCGTCCCAGATCTTCATCTTCTCGGCTTTTTCGCGCGAGAGCACCACGTAACCTTCTCGGTCTTCGGTGCGCTCCAAGAGGACGTCGACGATGTCGCCAGGCTGTGCTGCCACCTGGCC
>CAYHEX010000481.1:0-2005 GCA_964355365.1 uncultured Solibacteraceae bacterium
CAACTCGGAGCGCCACTGTCTAGTAATGGCTGGTCCGAAGAACCCAGGCAGGTCATCGCCTTCCGGACGAGTGCCCTCCGCTGCCAGGCATTGGTGCGAACCCCTTCGTGCAGCTATGGCACTGCGCTAGCAGCGATGTGCCGAACGACAGAATCGCTAGTGCGACGACCAGGAACAGACCGCAGATGAGAGCGCGACTAGGCAAACGCATGCTGCTATCGCCCTTCCTTTATCCGATTTCGAAGTTGTTCGAGTGTCAGAATGCTGCCGAGATCGGCCAAGGAAGCCGGCATCGATTGAGAATCAGAGCGCAACGTCCCGTCTTCGCCCAGGTGGAGAATGCTGGTCTCACCGATAGGCAGTAGGGCCACACGGCTGTCGCAGGCGTTGACGATCGCAACGATCTTCTCGCCACCGACCAGCGTGATTGGTGACTGTGGCGTTTCGAGAACCAGTCGAACGCCATCCATCTCAACAACTCCGCCTAAGATGGGCACGGCTAACTGATCAGCGCCGACGACCATTCCTGATGGCAGGGTGGAGTCGTAGCAGGATGGAAAAGCGACCGGGGCCTTTGTGCTTAGCCATTCCAGAACTCGCACGCGATGCCACGTCTTGATATAGCGGTCAGTCACCGTCGTCGGTTTAGAACGCTCGACTTCGACAATGACGAACGAATAGTCGTCGAGCAACTGTGCGAACCCACCAGGATCAAAAGCTTCTCCCGTAATCCGCACCGTCGTTTCGTTCTTACCGGTCTTCTTCGCCTCGGCCAGAGCATCAGCGAGAGGCCCGCGTGGGAGTTCGGCCTTCTGCCCGCCGCACGCAATTGAAAACGCAAGAACAAACGCGACGGAGACAATCCCCGCAATGCGAACGTCGCCGGCACGCGCAATACGCAATTCCTCAGGCATGAACACCTCCACAGCCATGCACGTATTCTTGATTTTCGTTCGACCCGTGCGCAGTCTAGCAGAGACTTTAGGGCAGCGCGTCTCTTCTGGGGCCCTTGACGACCACCTCCGGCGCCAACAACGGGCACAGCGTCGATCGCGGGCACGGTTGTCAACGACGAAGAGCGCGCGGCTCCTGTGCGGCGCGCGGTGGTCACCGTCGCCGGCCCGGGCCTCGTGCCCAGCCGCAGCGCAATCACGGATGACGACGGCCGATTTATGATCGAGCGTTTGCCGGCCGGCCGATTCACCGTCAGCGTGAGTCGTGCGTCGTTCATCACGTCCCTCTACGGCGCCAGGAGACCGGGCAAGCCCGGCACGCTCGTCGCCCTGGCTGCCGGCCAGCAAGTGACCGAGCTTCGCGTCAAGCTCTGGCGCGGCGCGGTGCTTGCCGGCGTCGTGCGAACTGAGGATGGTCAACCGGCGGCCGGCCTGCCCGTTCGCGTGTTTGCGGCACGTCAGACGAACGAGCCGTCGATCTTCACACTCGACAATAACGGTGTGAAGACGAACGACGCCGGCGAGTTCAGGATCTTCGGACTTCAGCCCGGCTCATATCTCGTCAGCGTGACGCCGCCGGTGCTGCGAGGCATGCCGCCGACGTCGATGAGCGAGGCGGACATGGACGCGGCGCTGGCTGCCCTGCGCGCGCGAAGGCCGGCGCCGGCCTCAACGCCGTCGACGGCGGCGTCAACTCCGTCGCGATCGGGCGGCTCACCCACGCTGCCGCCGGACCCTGCACCGCTCGCTCCATCGCAGCCATTCGCCTATTCCGCCGTGTACTTTCCCGGCGCGGCGAACATGAGTCAGGCCACACCGATCACGCTCGCAGCGGGCAGGTCGTCGACAACATCGATCTCCAACTGCAACGAGTGGCCACGTCGTCAATCGGCGGCATCGTGACGCTGCCCGATGGCGCCGGCGCATCTGGTGCGAGGATCCAGATGACGCAGGTTCCACCATCCGGCTACACGTTGGAGACAGCCAACGCGTTGGATGCACCGCTGCCGGCATCGGCGACGGCGTTACCGGATGGCAGGTTCCGCATTCCC
>CAYHEX010000482.1:0-2000 GCA_964355365.1 uncultured Solibacteraceae bacterium
CAATGTCGGCGTGATCAACCTCATGGGCCGCGTGTTCATGCAGCCCATCGAGGATCCCTTTCGCGTCGTGTTGACTGAGATCGAAAAAGTCAAGAAGGACGCGAGCATCGTCTTCGTGGATTTCCACGCCGAAGCCACGTCGGAGAAAGTGGCGATGGGCTGGCATCTTGACGGCCGCGCCACCGTGGTCGTCGGCACGCACACCCACGTCCAGACCGCGGACGAGCGCCTGTTGCTGCAGGGCACGGCCTACATCACGGACGTGGGCATGACTGGTCCGCACGACGGCGTCATCGGCGTCGAGCGTCAGGCGATCCTCACCAAGTTCCTCACGGGCATGCCGCAGCGCTTCGAAACCGCGCGCGAGAATCCGCGGCTCAACGCCGTCATCGTGGATGCCGACGAGCGCACCGGCCGCGCCACGTCCATCGCGCGTCTCAGCCTGTCGGCGAAAGACGTCGATGCCCTGATCGCCCAGGCGGCGTCCGGACGCTGAGCGCATGGTCGACGACTGGCACGTCCTCCCGTTCGATGACTTCGACGACGAGCCGTCGGCAGCCCGGGGCTTGCCCGCCGAAGCCCGACGGGCACAGGCGCGGCCGATCAGCGTCAGTGAACTCACGACACGCCTGAAGAACCAGATCGAGTCCGAGTTTGGCGTTATCAGCGTCGAAGGCGAACTCTCGAACTGCAAGCAGTGGAGCTCGGGCCACCTCTACTTCACGATGAAGGACGACCGCGCGCAGTTGCGCGGCGTGATGTTCCGCACGTCGGTGCAGCGGCTCAAGTTCAGACCGGAAGACGGCATGCGCGTCGTGGCGCGCGGACGCCTGAGCGTGTACGAGCAGAAGGGCGAGTACCAGATCGTCGCCGACGCGTTCGAGCCGGCGGGCGCGGGCGCGCTCCAGGTGGCCTTTGAACAGCTAAAGAAGAAGCTGCAGGGCGAGGGCTTGTTCGACGCCGGACGCAAACGCGCGCTGCCGGTGCTGCCCCGCCGAATCGGTGTCATCACCTCCCTCGATGGCGCGGCCGTGCGCGACATCGTGCGCGTGCTCACGCAGCGCCACCCCGACGCGCGCATCGTCATTCGCCCGTCGAAGGTGCAGGGTGAGGGCGCGGCGACGGATCTGATCCGTGCGCTCGCCGCCATCGTGAAGGTGCCGGAGATCGACGTCGTGATCATCGGGCGCGGCGGCGGCTCGGCTGAAGACCTCTGGGCGTTCAACGACGAGAAGCTCGCGCGCGCCATTGCCGCCTGCCCCGTGCCGGTCATCTCGGCCGTCGGGCACGAGGTGGACTTCACGATCGCGGACTTCGTCGCGGATGTGCGCGCCGCCACGCCGTCCAACGCCGCCGAAATCGTCGTTGATCGCGCGGACAATTTCCGCACGCGGATTCGGCAGGCCGAGCAGCGGCTGAAGATGACCGCCGAGCACAGCATCGCGAGGCGCGGCGCGGCCGTTGAGCGTCTCGACGCCCGGCTGTTTCGCTGGCCGACGCGCGTCTTCATGCTTGATCGCAGCTACGAAGAAATGGACCTGCGACTCGAGCAGGCCATGATCGATCGGCTGGCCGCGGCGGACCAGCGCCACAACGAACTGCTCCGGCGCCTCGAACAGCGCGACCTGCGGCGCATCACCGCGGACCTTCGCACGCGCATCGTGCGCGCGGAGGGCCGGCTCACACAGTTGATCAGCGTGCGCACGCTGGCCAAGGAATCGCGTGCGCGCGAGCTGGCCGGCCGGCTCAACACGCTCAGCCCGCTGGCCGTGCTCGGCCGAGGTTACGCGGTCTGTTGGAACGAATCGCGGACGAGTATCATTCGAAGCGCCGGCGCCACCACGCGCGGCGACACCGTGCGTGTCACGCTCGCCGACGGCGAGCTGGCCTGCCGGGTTGAAGAGAACACATGACCATGGCCACCACACCCACCAAAGAAACGTCCATCAAGGACTTCGAGAGCGCGATCGCCGATCTCGAGAAGATCGTCAAGCTCCTCG
>CAYHEX010000483.1:0-1981 GCA_964355365.1 uncultured Solibacteraceae bacterium
CCCGGTTGGACCGGTTTCCGCCGGGCCGCTGGTGGCAGACACGGGCATCGTTCAGAACCGTGTTTTACGAGTTGCCGAAACTCCTCGCCTACTGGTTGGGACTCCGGGGATAAACAGCGCCCCACAGGCGCGTCCAGTCAGACAAATCCGGCACCACCAGATCGGCCCCCGTCGCACGCAGATCCTCCACGCTGTAGGTGCCTGTGGCGACGGCAATCGCACGCGCCCCATGCGCATGCGCGCAGTCCACATCCGCCGGCGTGTCGCCCACGATCACGACCTCGGCGGGCCGGAACGAACCCGAGCCGGCGCGTTCCGCCGCGGCGATGGCCAGCGGCACGAGGTCGCGTCGATCAACATGGCCGTCGCCGAAGGCGCCAAATGGAAACCGCTGCCACAGGTCGAAGTAGCCAAGCTTGATCTCGGCGCCTTTCGCGAAGTTCCCCGTCAGTAGTCCCACCGCAACGGCCCCCGAGGCTTCGAGCGGCCGCAACCGGTCGAGCGCCGTCATGACGCCGGGCAGCACGAGCTTGGGATGCGGACTGTCGGCGCGAACTTCGTCCGACAAATACGAGCAGTACCGGTCTCGAACCTCGGCAAACATCAGATCGTCGACGCCGCTGTGCATAGTGCGCAACGCATCGCTGATGATGGCGCGATCCGTGCGCCCGGCAAATGACACACCGTCGAGCAACCCGGGCCGCCCGCACACCTCGATGAGCGCGCGGTCCAGCGCCCGCATGCCGGCGTGCCCGGTCAGCACGAGCGTGCCGTCGATATCAAACAGGATCAGTGTCTTCATCCGATGTCTCTCCGCGGGAGTACAATCCTCCGTATCCCGGAGGAATTCATGTCCCGATTCACGCACGTCGCGCTCGCCAGCGCGTTCGCTCTGTCATCTGCCACGGCGCTCGCCGCCTACCAGAACGCTCCACTCACCGCCAAAGGCACCATCGCCGGCGACGGCATCAGCGGCAGCGTCACCCTGCGCGAAGTGCCGATTCGAACCGGCGGCGCCGATACCCAGTTCCCCACCGGCAGCCTGGCCGTGGAAATCACCGTACAGGTCACCGGCCTCAAGCCCGGCACCCACGGCATTCACCTTCATGCCGTTGGCAAGTGCGAAGCGCCGGGCTTCACGTCCGCCGGCGGCCACTTCGATCCCGGTCCCAACGGCATGATGGACCCCGACATGAATCACCCCTTCCACATGGGCGACTTGCCGAACCTCGTCGCCGATGCGAAGGGCGCGGCAACGTGGAAAGCGACGACGACCCGCGTGACGTTGAGCGCCGGGCCGCTGTCCCTCTTCGATGACGATGGCAGCGCCATCATCATTCACGCCAACCCCGATCAGGGGGTCACGGCGGAAGCCAAAGCCGGTCTCAGCGGCGGCCCCAGGCTCGCCTGCGGCGTCATCACAAAATAGATCCGGTCACGCGACCGAGAACCACCGCCGCCAGAATCTGCCGGCCGGTCCCACACGACCGGTCGATGGATTCAGGCGGAGCGCACGGCCACCCGCAGCCCGCGCGAACGCCTCATCGTCACTGATCGCCAGCCATGACAGGCTGCGCGCCGCGCTCAGTGCGCGCAGCGTTTCGCCGAATGCCGCCCCGCGGGTGCCGAGTGTGGCCGTGGGATGCTCCAGCAACAGCACCTCGGGATTCAACGCGATCGCACGAGCGAGGTGCGCTCGCATCCGCTCTTCGGGCGTCATTGTGCCGGCAAGCGCATCGAGACGGGCCGCGCCCAGCCGCACGTCGGCGGCCATCCGCTCGACCGCGTGGCGCACATCGTCAGCCATGGGATCGATGGACAGCGTCAGCGGCAGCGCCAGATTCTGCGCGATCGTTGATTGATCCAGCAGCACCGCGCGATTGGATACCAGTCCGAACCGGTCGAGCGCGGTGAGCCACGCCGTATCCGTCTCGATATCGCGCGTTGATTGCCCACACACGTCGACGCGTCCGGTTTCCGG
>CAYHEX010000484.1:0-1930 GCA_964355365.1 uncultured Solibacteraceae bacterium
CGGAGCGGTCGGCGCCGGCGTCGCTGATGGCGCGGGCTTCGGCTGCTTGTCTTCGGCGACTTCAATCTGCGCGTAGATCACGCTCGGGTTGGCGCGGCAGATGTCCATCGCCACGCGGCCCATCGTGCCGTTGGGCATGCCCGGCGCGGCCATCTTCTTCCACGTCTTGCCGCCGTCGATGCTGTTGTAGATGCCGCTGCCCGGGCCGCCGCCGTTGAAGCCCCACGCCGTGCGCTCGCGCTGATACATCGCGGCCCACAGATTGAGCGGATTGCTCGGGTCGATCACGATCTCCGTTGCGCTGGTGCGCTCGTCCACGTAGAGCGTCTTCTTCCAGGTGGTGCCGCCGTCGATCGTCATGTACACGCCGCGGTCCGCGTTGCTGCCGTAGAGGTGGCCGCCCACGGCGACCCACACCGTGTTCGGATCGCGCGGATGCACGATGACGCGGCCGAGCGACTGCGAGTCTCTGAGACCGATGTTCGTGAACGTCTTGCCGGCATCGGTGCTCTTGTACATGCCGTCGCCGTACGATGTCGTCTGGCGGTTGTTCGCTTCACCCGTGGCGACGTAGATGATGTCGGGGTTGGACGGGGCGAGCGCGAGGTCCGCGATCGACGCCGAGCCGTAGGTGTCGAACACCGGCGTAAAGGTCGTGCCGTTGTTCACCGTCTTCATGATGCCGGTGACGGCGTAGCCGACGTAGTAGGTTGACGGGTTCTTCTCGTCCACCGCGATGTCATCGATGCGGACACCCTGGCCGACCGGGCCGATCGGACGCCACTTGAAGCCGCGCAGCGCGGGGTTGTCAGAGACGTTGATGAGCGGCGCCGGCGCGGCGGGCGGCGCCTGTTGGGCGACGACCTTGGACACCAGTGGTGAGGCAAGAGCGAGAAGTCCCAGAGCATAAACCAGGGACCGAAGAGACGACTGACGCATTGGACAGACCTCCAGGCAGGAGAAGCAAAAACCGATTAATCCTATCGTTAATTCGTGAACTCGCTCGTTCGTTAATTCGCCAACCGCTCGGCGACCCGATCGACGGCCTCAGGCACGGTGAGTCCCGCGGTGTCGACGGTGAGGTCGGCCTTCGCGTAGAGCGATTCGCGGCGTGCAACGAGGTCACGGAGGGCGTCGCGCGCCTGTGGGTGCTGGCGCATGGGGCGTCGGTCACCCTGCTTCATTACTCGGTCCCAGTAGTCGGCCGGTCGCGCACGCAGCCAGATGGTGGTGGCGTTGCGGCGGAGAAGCGTGAAGGCATCCGGCGAGGTGACGAGGCCGCCGCCGACGGCGATGACCATGGCCGCCGGGGACGCGAGCAACTCGGCGAGGACGTCCTGCTCGAGCGTGCGGTAATACTGCTCGCCGTGCAGGGAGAAAATCTCTCCGAGTGCCAGACCCGCGCGTTCTTCGATCTTGCGGTCGAGTTCAACGAAGGGCACATGCATCCGGCGGGCCAGTCGCTTTCCGATGGACGTCTTGCCGGCGCCCCGCAGGCCGAGCAGCGCGATCGGCCTGGCCTCTTTCGGATGGCCGCTCGTGCTGATCAGTTCGCCGGCCGTCGTCTGCAGCGCGTCGGCGAGGTGGGCGAGACGCCGGACGGAGATGTTCGCGCGGCCGGATTCGACGTCCATCAGGAATCGCGTCGACAGCCCGGACGTTTCCGCCAGCGCGCGTAGCGTCAGGCCGCGCGCCTGCCGCAGATCGCGGGCGCGTTGTCCGAGCGTTTCGAGCAGGGCAGAGGCGGCATCCATGACTGTGGGGGAGGTGCAGTATATCGCGTACGTGCACGAGAAAGCGCAGTATGTTTCGTTGACTCAAACCCGACCACGCCGGTAGGATTTGTCCACACACATGGCCACAGCTGTCTCCAAGATCGGTCCCCTGTCTTTTGACGTCCACCCGAGCACGTACAAGCACTGGAAGCTCA
>CAYHEX010000485.1:0-1904 GCA_964355365.1 uncultured Solibacteraceae bacterium
GGCGCCGGTGGCCGGCGTCACGTTGTAGGCGTTCGACGCGAGCGTCTCCCACTGCATGTCGCCGCCGAGGCTGAACGACGCGCGACTCGACATCTGCCGCAACGCCGATACCGCCAGGCTCTGCGATGTCGTCGTTTCCGGCTCGTGTCCGATCGTCGCCGCCGACGATCCCTGGCCGCCTTGGTTTACGCGTTCTTCGAACTGCCGATTCAGTCCGTAGCTAACGGCAAGGTGCTGAAACGGTCCGGCGCTTAGGCGCTCCATCCGTGCCGTGAAGAAGTCGAGTGAGAGGCCGTTCAGCTCGGAGATCAGGTTGCCGTCACCGCCGAGCAACTGATCGTAACGATCGGCGCCGTCCTGCCGCGTGCGCATGTAGCTCGTCACAAACTGCGTATTCGCGCTCGGCACGTAGGTCAGTCGCACCTGCCCGCCATACTGCTGAAAGGCGGTGTTGGGAAGCCGCTCGCTCATGACGGTGTCCGACCGAACACCAAAGAAGCGCGTAGCCGCCGCGTGCGAATCGTAGCCGCCGCCGGTGCGGAGCAGGCCAGTGTTGCGACCGGACACGCTGCCCGTGACGCCGACCTGCGGGCCCATGAACGAGAGGAATGCCGCACCGCCGCCATTGCGATGCGCCGTGCCGCCGCTGGTGCTGAAGGATCCGCCGACGTGGTTGCCCGACGGTGAGATGCCCGGCGCCTTGGTGAGGAACTGAATGCTGCCGCCGAGGGCGTCGCTGCCGTACTGGTCGCTCGACGGTCCGCGCAGGATCTCAATCGAGTCGAGGCTGCCGGCTTCCACCAGATCGAGGAACGTGTTCACGCCGCCGCGCTGCGCGCCGTTCGAGTAGCGCACGCCGTCCACGAAGACGTTGACCTTGTTGCCGACGAGGCCGCGAATGAAGATGCCGGCCATGGACGAACTGGTGCGCTGGAGGGACACACCCACTTCGCCGTCGATCGCCTGCGCGACGACCGTCTTCGCGCGATCGCCGATCTCGTCTTCGGTGACGACGTTGACGGGCTGGCCCGTGCGCCCCACGGCTTCAACCGCATCATGCGAGGCGGTCACGGTCACGTCGTCATTGATCGACGCGACCTGCAACGTGATGTCCGTCGTCGTGGTGGCGCCGGCGGTGATGGTCACGGCCACGCGGGCTTCTGCGAACGCGCCCTTGCGGACCACCAGAAGATACGAGCCGTTGGCGAGCGTGGCGATTGAGAAAGCGCCTTGTGCATCCGTCTTGGCCGACGCGACCGATGTGCGATCGCCAGTGAGTACCGAGACGCTGGCGTCAACGACGGCCTTGCCCTGAGCATCTTTGACCGTGCCCGTGAGAGCGTCGGCGGCGCGTGCCGCCCCAGGCACAGCGACCAGAATCAGTAGTAGCCAGACAGCGAGCAACGAGCGGAGGTTCATCACCACAAAGGTACCGCCAGTGGCGACTTACTACCAGACCTAGTACCGGCTCAGCCCGACTGCTCCCTCACCAGGTTCAGGCCAAGGCTCCATAGCTGGCGCAGGCCCGGAATGACCTCCGACGTGATCGACCGGAGTGATCGCAGGTTGAGCGCCAGGTCGACGTGCGCGAAGGTGTTGAGGATCGCCAGCCGCGGTGCCGGCGCGTTGAGGACGCCGCGCGATATGGCGATGCTCTCGCTGAAATGGGTCTTCTGATCGGTCTCGCTGTGGATGATCACGAGTCGCGCGATGATGCCGTCGGCGGTGTAGCACGGCGAGACGACGCGGACCCAGTGGTCGATGAACGGCGAGGCCGCGTGATACAGCGCCTCGAACTGCTCGGGATCTCGGTTGTCGATCAGTCGGAACAGCAGTTGCTCGGGCTCGGAGAACCCCGAGATGTCGGCCGTTGCCGGGATGTGGCCCTCAAGCGCGTTGACGAG
>CAYHEX010000486.1:0-1894 GCA_964355365.1 uncultured Solibacteraceae bacterium
GATCATGACGCACGGCGACGACAGTGGCCTCGTGCTGCCGCCGAACGTGGCGCCGCATCAGGTCGTGATCGTGCCGATTCCGCGCGGTGATTGGAAGACGACCGTGCTGCCGACGTGCGAGAAGATCAAGGCGGAACTGACGGCGGCGGGCATTCGCGTCAAGCTCGACGCCGACGAAGAGAACTCGCCCGGCTGGAAGTTCTCTGAATACGAAATGCTCGGCGTGCCGCTGCGTCTCGAGATCGGACCGAAGGACATCGAGAAGGGCAGTGTGTTCTCTGCGCGCCGCGATACGCGTGTGAAGGCGGCGTTGCCGATGGACGGTCTGGCCGACACGATCAAGGGCCTGCTCGCCGATATTCAGCGCAACCTGCTCGAGCGCGCGCGCGTGTTCCGCGACGAGCACACGAGCGAAGCCGCGACGTGGGACGAGTTCAAGGCGTCGATGGAAGGCCGTCCGGGATTCGTGATCGCGAGCTGGTGCGGCAGCGCGGAGTGCGAGGCGCAAATCAAGACGGAGACGCAGGCGACCCTGCGCAACATCCCGATGAACTCTCCGCAGGTTGCGGGCCAGTGCATCAAGTGTAACGGCGCATCAACGGCGAAGGCGTGGTTCGCGAAGGCGTACTGACACTTGTAGTCCAGGGTCCAGGGTCCAACGTCCAGCGTCCGGTCCGGCGTCCTGCGTCCAGCGTCCGGTCCGGAGTCCGGCGTCTAGCGTCCGTGAAGGGCTGGTTCGCGAAAGCACACCCGAAGGGGGCTCGAATGGCGAAGAAGATCCGGTTGGTCGCAATGTTTGTGGTGCTCTTCGTGAGTCCTGCGACTCCTTGTGTCGAGCATTTGTTGGCGGCCGCGCAGGTTGCTGGACTGGCCGAGATCCAGGCGCTGGGGCTCGATCCTGCGGTGCTGCGCCAGGTTGAGGGGGCGATCGGAGATCGCCGGCTGGATCCGGCGGCCCGCGTGTCGCAGAGGTTCGAGGCCACGCCCATCACCGACGTGTTGGCGGCCATCACGCGCGCGACGGGGCTCATCGTGCGGTTCGATCAGGCGGTGCCGGAGTTGCAGGCGCCGTTTACGGGGCAACTCGCCGACCTGTCGCTCGATGCCGCGCTCGCGAAGGTGCTGACGGCCAATGCGATGGCGTTCACGGTCATCACGCCCAAGTCGGTGCTCGTCTACACAGACACGACGCTGAATCGCCAACGATTCGCCGAGGCCATCCGCGTGTTCCGGCTCGCCAAGGCGGAGTCGTCCATGGTTGTGCAAGCGCTGGCCACGTATTTGCGCGCGTCGAACTCGGATGGCATCCCGCCTCGGTTCAGTGCGGTCCGAGAGCCGGCCCTGATCTACGTGCGTGCCACGGCAGACAAGATGGACGCGATCGCGAATTTCATCTCCGACAACGACAAATAGCAATTCGCTAATTCGCTAATTGGGCTAATGGGCTATTGCGGCCAGCTGGGCAGCGGCGGGGAAGCGGTCGATGATGCGCTTGATGGCGGCGTGCTTGCGCGTGATCTTTTCGCGTTTCACGATCGCGGCGAATGCTTCGGCCAGATGCGCGCGCCACCATTGGTCGGTGGTGGCCGCCAACCACGAGACCGCGAGCGGCTCGAGACAGGCGGCGTCGCCGACGGCGGCCGCAGCCGCCAGAAAACCCACCGGCAGCGGGTCGCTCGAGGCGGCCAGCGTCTCACGTAAGTCGTACACCGCCAGCCTGCTGTTGCGTGCGGCCAATTGCTGATGCAGTAGTCCGCGCGCGGCCTTCCACTGTTCACGCACGGCCGGCGACTTGGTCGTGCGCTCGCGGTCGCGGACGCGGTCGACCAGATCGCGCAGGAGCGTGACGCGCGCGTCGGCGCCCTCCTCGCGGATGATGGCCGCCAGCACGGCC
>CAYHEX010000487.1:0-1891 GCA_964355365.1 uncultured Solibacteraceae bacterium
CTCGACGGCGACACGCTGGCGGCGCTCGTGCCTGCGGTGGCGGGCGTGGTGCCGATCCGGCGCCGCCGCAGGGCGCAGCGCTCGTGTCGCAGCCGGGGCTCTATCGCGCAACGTTTGTCGGCGGACACACCATGGAACTGCGCGTCTATGACGTCGCCACCGGCACATCGAGGCTGGCTTGGAAGAACGCGGCGGACGAACGCGTGTTCCTGCAGCCGATGAACATCCGCTGGGCGGGCGAGACGGTGATCTTCCCGTTCCAGCCGGCTGGCGATGAGTTCGAGCGCTACTACTCGATTCGTCTCGATGGCACGGCCACGGCGCCGATCCAGATCACCACGACGAGCGGGTTGATCGAAGACGCGGCGAACACTGCGCTGTCGAAGGACGGGAAGACGTTCTATTGGTCGACCAACGCGGACGACATCGACCGTCGGCACATCTGGTCGGTGCCGACTGTCGGCGGCACACCGGCGCGCGTGACGATGGGTGATGAGATCGAAAATACCCCAGTGGCGCTCTCATCCGGCAGGCAGATCGCGGTGCTGAGCGCCGCGGCCGTGCGACCGCAGTCGGTCGGCATCTGGCCGTCCGCCGGCGCGACGCCGCTCGACAGACAGAAGGTCATCTATCCCACGCTCGGGGCAGACTTTCCGACGTCGGCGTCGACGGTGCCGACCAACGTCACGCTGAAGGCTGACGACGGGATGGAGTTTCACAATCAGCTGTTCTTGCCGAAAGATATGAAGCCTGGCGTGAAGTATCCGGCGCTGATCTTCGTGCATGGCGGGCCGCAGCGGCAGATGCTGCTCGGCTACCACTACCTCAGCTTCTACCACGTGTTCTACGCGGTGAATCAGTGGCTCACCACGCAGGGCTACGTCGTGATGTCGGTGAACTACCGGAGCGGCGTGGGCTATGGCCGTTCGTTCCGCGCGGCGCCGAACACGGGGGCGCGCGGCAACGCCGAGTACAAAGACGTCTTGGCGGCCGGCAAGTGGCTGGCGGCGCGCGAGGATGTTGATCCGGCGCGCGTGGGCATCTGGGGGCTGTCGTACGGCGGATTGCTCACGGCCGAAGCCCTCGCGCGCAACTCGGACATCTTCAAAGCCGGCGTCGATCTGGCCGGTGTGCATCTCGAGGGTAGTTCCCTCAACCCCAATGACGTGTCGTACCAGTCGTCATCGATCTCAAAGATCGACGATTGGAAGTCGCCGGTGTTGCTCATCCATGGCGACGATGACCGCAATGTGAACTTCTCGCAGACGGTCGGTCTTGTGCAGTTACTGCGCGCGCGGAACATCTACCACGAGTTGATCGTGTTTCCGGATGACGTGCACGAAACGCTGCTGCACAGCCGGTGGCTCTACACGTTTGACCGGATGGAGACGTTCCTGCATCGCTTCCTGCCGCTGAACAAATGATCGAGCCGCGTCCCGTCGTCAGAAATCTGCTGCTCATCCTGGGCTGTGTGTCGCTCGCCGTCGGTGTCATCGGCATCTTTCTGCCGCTGATTCCGACGACCGGGCCGCTGCTGCTCGCCGCGGTATGTTTCGATCGCAGTTCGCCGCGCTTTCACACCTGGTTGATGAACAACCGCTGCCTCGGCGGCTACATCCGCAACTACCAGGCAGGGCGCGGGCTGCCGATGCTGCAGAAGGTCTGCACGATCGGTTTGCTGTGGTCGACGATCACGCTGTCCATCGTGTTTGCGGTGAACGCGTGGTGGGGCCGGGCACTGCTTGCCGGGATCGCGGTTGCGGTCACGGCGCATATCGTCACGTTGCCGACGTACCGGCCCGAGCGCGCCGAGTAGCCGTCGTAGCCGGGGACCTGCAGTAGCTGTCGTAGCCGGGGGCCTGCAGTAGCCGTCGTAGCCGGGGGCCTGCAG
>CAYHEX010000488.1:0-1890 GCA_964355365.1 uncultured Solibacteraceae bacterium
CATCTCGCCGAGTCGCATGGGCAGCGCATATTCCGCCGCGCCCGCGCGGGCCTTCTTGTCGCCGCGCGTCAGTTCGATGATGGCGTCGGTGCTGAATGCCGCATCGATGGACACGGGAAGCCCGAGCTCCACGCAGAGACTCCGGATGTCATCGGCCAGGCCCGGAAGCGTGTACTCAGCGAGCTCACCGAGGCGCGCTTCCGCTACCATGCCGATGGCCACGGCATCGCCGTGCAAGATTGAGTAACCGCTCAGATGTTCGACCGCGTGCGCGATGGTGTGGCCGAAGTTGAGGATCTTTCGGCGTCCGGCTTCGCGCTCATCTGTCGTCACCACGCCAACCTTCACGGCAACACTGTCACGCACGAGGCGGAGCGCCACGTCATCGGTCAGCGTGGGCGCGAGCAACGCACGGCCGTGTGCGGCAATCCAGTGGTAGTACGACTGGTCGGCGATGGCACCGTGCTTGATGGCCTCGGCCATGCCGGCGCGACGATGCTCGGCCGGCAGCGTACGCAGGGCCAGCGGGTCGGCGAGTACGAGCAGCGGCTGGTGAAAGGCGCCCACGAGGTTCTTGCCGTGGCGCGTGTCGACGCCCGTCTTGCCGCCGATGGCGGCGTCGATCATCGCCACGAGCGAGGTGGGCACCTGCACGACGGGCACGCCGCGCAGGAAAGTGGCGGCCACAAACCCGGCCAAATCGCCGCAGACACCGCCGCCGACGGCGATGATCACGGTGTCGCGGCCCAGCCGGCGTTCGAGCAGCGCGTCGGTGAGCGTGGCCCACTGCGCGCGCGTCTTGCTGGCCTCGCCGGCGGGAAACGTCAGGAGCTCCGCACCAAGTGCCGCGGCGATTGACGCGGCATGCAGCGGTCCCACCTGGTCGTCGGAAATGACGATTGGCCGCAGGCCCGGTGCAGCCTCACGCACCAGGGCGGCCGCGTCGGCCAGCACGCCGGCGCGCACGACGAGGCGCGCGCCGAGCAGGTCGAAGTCGCTCACCAGGTAACTTCGCCGGCGCCGGCGCGACGGTTGGCCACGCGGGCCAGCACGAAGAGCAGGTCGGAGAGCCGGTTCAGGTAGATGATGACCACCTGAGGGATTTCGACGTCGTGCTGCAGCCTGATGACGGCGCGTTCGGCACGGCGGCAGACCGTGCGCGCCACGTGCAGCGCGGCCGCCTTGGGCGTGCCGCCCGGCATGATGAACGCCTTAAGCGGCTCGAGCTCGGCTTCGCCGTCGTCGATGGACTGCTCCATCTGCGCGATGCGTTCGTCGGAAATGCGCGCCTTGGCGAGTTGCTCGCGCATCTTCTCAAGGTCGGGCGTGGCGAGCAGCGCGCCGATGGAAAAGAGGTCGCGCTGGATGGGCGCGAGCACTTCGTCGATGCGCGGCATCATCTCGACCGAGCGTGCCTGGCCGATGACGGCGTTCAGCTCGTCGATGTCCCCGTAGGCCACCACGCGCGGGTGGTCCTTGCTGACGCGGCCGCCGCCGAAGAGGCCCGTGTCGCCTTCATCGCCGGTGCGGGTGTAGATCTTGAGGGTCATGGAGGAAAGATATAACGCGAAAGGTCGTCGGGGGAGCCGATCACGCGCAGTTTCACCACTTGATCGCCACGTCAGCGTGGGGTTCGGCCCCCCCGCCCGCCAATGTCTCGTTGAAGAACCACCCCCGCCCTGGCCCGAGTCTCGAGACGCGGGAGGAACGTCCCGAATCTCCGCGCCACCGTCTCCAACGCGCACGCTCCACTGCCAGTTGCTGATCCCGCCTCACCACGCGTTGGCTGTTCTCTCCCGAGCAACGCGCGAACCGTTACGAGTGCATCCGGACGCAATGCTCAGCGAGACTTGGTCCAAATCGCGATGATGCCACACGTCGACTGCTTGC
>CAYHEX010000489.1:0-1852 GCA_964355365.1 uncultured Solibacteraceae bacterium
AAGGCCGCTCGGCGTCAATTCCTTCCGCACCTGAATGCGGCCGTTGCGGAACTGGTGTTCGAGCAGCGACAGTACGTCGTTGACGATCACGTTCACGTCGACGAGCGTGGCTTCGCCGTCCGATGGCCTGGCCAGATTGAGCAGGCTGTTGACGATCTTCGCGGCCCGAAACGTCTGCCGCTCGATCTTCTCGAGCAGCTGCGTGTTCGGGTCTTCAGGTGACGATCGCTCCAGCAGCATTTGCGTGAAGCTCGAGATGCCCGTCAGCGGCGTATTCACTTCATGCGCTACGCCCGCGGCCAGCAGGCCGATGGCCGCCATCTTCTCCGACAGTCGCAGTTGCTCTTCGAGGTTCGCGCGATCGGTCACGTCCTCGAGGACGATGATCGACCCGGCCGTGACGCCGTCCGGCGTCCTGAAGGGCGCGATCCCGACGTTCACGAGCAGGCGATGCTGTTGCGCGGCAAGCGGCACGCGGTAGAGCGTGGCAGCGCCGGGCGACTCGCGCCGGGCCGCATACAGACTCTCCAGAAACGGCGCGTCAAACACGGACGACAGGCGACGCCCCACCACACGGCCGCGCTCGAGCCCGAGCAGATCCTCGAGCCGGCTGTTCCAGCGCAGCACACGGTCGTCCAGATCGACGACCAGCAATCCGTCGCTCAACGACTCCACCACGCTGTCGCTGAATTGGCGCAGGCGCTCGACCTCATCGGCCTTCGCCCGCAACGCGGTGTACAACCGCGCGTTCTCGATCGCCGTCGCCGCCTGCGCCGCCACCGCGCCGAGCAGCGCCATGTCTTCGCTGCTCAGTGGCTCGGACTGGCCGCGACGGCCAACCGCCAGCACGGCGATCGTGACGTCCTTTGACACGCAGGGCACGAAACACTCGAGGCCGGCCTCGCGCCACTGCCCGGCTTCCTCCCCGGAAAATCGCCGGCTGAACACCGCGTCGTCCACCACGCTCGTGTGCCCCGCGAGCAACCGCTCCCCGAGCGACGACGCGCGCGCGATCTTCAGCGCGGGACCGTCGTCGAATCCGGAGGTGGCCACCGGGAGGAAATCGCCGCCGGGCTGCAATGGATCACTGAGGAACAGCGCCAGCTTGTCGGTGGCGAGCGTCTCGCGCACGCGTTCCACCAGCCGGGAACTGAGGCGCTCGAGGTCCAGATCGCTGTTCAGTTCGCGCGCGAACGTGACGAGTGCGCGGCGGTAGTCGTAGCGGTCGCGGTAGTAGAGGCGGTCCACCGCGGTTTGAATCGTGCGCCCCAACCACGGCGCCACGAGCGCGACGAGCAACGTCGCGAGGAGCGCGATGATGCTGTTCTGATCCGCGTCCGTGCGGAACACGAATCCGACAAACTGCATCGTGCTGAAGTAGATGATCACCAGACCCAGCACGACCGACGACACCGCCAGACCGCGCTTGATGATCACCTCCACGTCGGTCAGGCGATAGCGCACGACGGCAGACGCAAACGAGAGCGGAATCACGGCCAGCAGCAACGACGCGTACTCGCCGCCGGGAATGGCGCGGCCCACAGCGTATGGCGCAGCGTAGCCGACGATAAATGGCACGGCGCCCACCGCCGATCCCCACACAATCCAGCGCAATTGGCGGCGCGCCGTGACCGAGCGCAGACGCCCAAGCGCGCGCAGCATCACACCTAACCCAGCCGCAAGGGCCAGCGAGAGATACAGGAGGTCGAGCCGGTCGCACAGTTCCAGCAGCTGCGTGCTCTGCGGCCCATGCACACCCCGCGCGATCACGACCACTCGTGCGCCGCCCAGCAGCAACGCCGGCAGGTAGAAGAAGGGCCAGAGCGCGCGCCCACGATCCGTCCGGATCCAG
>CAYHEX010000490.1:0-1851 GCA_964355365.1 uncultured Solibacteraceae bacterium
GTGGATGCCGCCGGGTATCCCAACAGCTCCACGTCTGTGCCGATCGGCTTCCGCATCGGGCGTACTCCGGTGCTGAGCTCGCTGGTCCGGTACTCGCTGCCGCGCCGCGTGGTAGAGGCGAGCGGACGAAGCGTGTTCGGCGACCCGTCGAAGGTCACGCCTGACTTGGTGGACCGCTACTACGACCTCACGCTGCGTGCGGGCAACCGGGCGGCGGTGGTGGCGCGCTTCAGGCAGCCCCCGGCCGACTCGCTCGCCTCGCGCCTCAGTGAACTCCGCGTGCCAACGCTCATCATGTGGGGCGGCAGGGACGGCCTGATCTCGCCGGGGAACGGAGAGCGTTTCCACCGCGATATCGCCGGAAGCCGGCTGGTGACGTTCCCCGAACTCGGGCACATCCCCCACGAGGAGGACCCGGTGGCAACCGTGGGGGCGCTGCAGAAGTTCCTCTCGGCCTTTCCGGGAGGTTCGGCGAAGGAGCGCTGAGGTGACGGCGACTCAGCCGGGCGGCGGCGCGGTAGTCTTGCCCTTCGTGTAGAGCACCTTGCCGCCGACGATCGTCTGCAGCACAGGAATGTCCTTGATCTTCATCGGCTCGGTGGCCAGGATGTCATCGCCCAGCACCACCATGTCGGCGAACATTCCCGGCTCCAGCGTACCCTTCTTCTTCTCGTCGAACGTGAAGTACGCCGACCCGGCCGTCTGCAACCTGAGCGCTTCCTTCACCGAGACCGCTTCCTCCGGTCCGACCACCTGACCGAGATGGTTCACCCGCGTGACGGCATTGTAGATGCCGAACAGCGGGCCGAACGGCGAGCCATCAGAGCCGTACGACATCTTGATGCCGCGATCCAGCAGCGACTTCGACGGATTCTGCTTCGCGAGTTTGTCACCATTGAGCACGTCCTGGGCGTAGGAGCCCATGCTCGCCGTGAAACTCGGCTGGCTGGCGACCATGAAGCCATTCTTCGCGATCTTCTGCAGCGTGGCCTCGGGCGGGATCACCGTGAAGTGATGTATGTAGAAGCGTGGATCCGCGCGCGGCACTTCCTTGAAGACCTTCTCCATCTGGTCCACGATCATGATGACGCCCGAATCGCCGATGGCGTGCGGGCCGATCTGCCAACCCAGTTCGGTCGCCCGCTTCGCGACGCGATAGTATCCCGATGGGGTGATGCGGATGACCCCGTTGAACTTGGGACTGCCCTTGCCCAGATACGATTCGTTGAAGGGCTCCGTCGTGCACATGTCCGGCGCGCTCAGTCCGCCGTCGATGCTCATCTTGAGTGCCCCGACCTTCAGGCGATCGTCGCCGAAGCCCGTGTGAAAACCCAGACGCTCGATCTGGTCGATCGCGCCCTTGACCGCGACTTCCTCGTCGTCGGAGGCGTCGGTTCCGGGCCTGACGCGGAGCTGCACGGTCGCCCGCGGAAGGCTCTCGCCGTGGCGCGCGTACAGCGTCTGCAGCTGCCCGTACCCTTCGGCGCTGGCACCGGCCACGTTGACACTGCTCAGCCCAAGGCTCGCGAAGGCGGTCAACTCCCTGCGGTACGCCTCGATCACGTCCTCACTGGTTCTCCGCTGCGCGTTAGGATTGGGGGGCATGGCCTCCCGCACGTAGCGCCGCGCCGATTCGAGCACGCGCCCGTTCAGCTCACCCTTCTCGTTCTTGAAGAACCATCCGCCGGCCTTCGGCTGCGGAATGTCGTTCGTGATCTTCGACTTGGCGAGCGCCATCGAGTTGAGGATCATCGTGTGCGGGCCGCGATTGATCACCACCGGATTGTTCGGCGCGGCCTTGTCGAGGTCCCACTTGTCCGGGATCTTCTCGTTCCACCAGTCCTGCTTGGA
>CAYHEX010000491.1:0-1841 GCA_964355365.1 uncultured Solibacteraceae bacterium
GACCTTCCCGGCCCCGTTCGAGGGTTTTCGGAAGATCTTGTACGGGCCACCATTCGGGTTCGAGCTGAAATAGAGCATCGTGCCGTCAGGTGACCATACGGGGTCCACGTCGTTCTCAGGACTGGACGTGAAGCGCGTGGGAATCCCGCGATCGAGCGCGTAGATCCACAGGTCACCGGCCGGCGTGCCGAGTTCCCACTGGGCCACGGCCACGCGTGTGCCGTCGGGCGACAAGGCCACGTGGCTGACGATCCGCGCCTCGGGCAGCGCCCCGAGTTGCTTGCCCTGCCGGTCTTTCCATACCAGGAGAGACTTCGTGCCCGCGCCACCGCTCTGATAGAGGAGCAGCCCGGCTGGCGAGACCGCAAATCCAGGGATGCGTGAACCCGTGGTGAACGTCGGAATGCCGTCCGCGACGGACACGGCGTCTCCCGTGGTTTCCAGTCGCCCGGCATCGAACGGCTGCGCCATCAGCGTGTTCACGCGAAGGTAGAGCAGGTGTCCCTCGGAGTACACAGCGGGTGAATCCGTCTCCGCGACCGCTTTGCCTGAGGTCCCCGCCTCGTTCAGATCGCCGACGCGGACCTCTCGATCCTTTTGATAGAGGAAATGACGGCCGTCTGGCAGGAACCACGGATGGCGTCCGTCCGTGCCCGCAATCGCGACGGCAGTACCGCCGGATGGCGCGACGCGGAAGAGCGAATTCGATTTCTCGTCGGCGCCAGCGAAGACGACGCCAACGATCATGACGCCCTGGCTGTTCCAGCTCCCGCCTCGCAGTGCGGACGGGAGATCGGCGACGGCGACGGGCGGGCCACCCTGAACATCAATCTTCTTCAGTTTGTTGCCCTGGCCGAAACCCACCCAGCGGCTGTCCGGCGCCCAGAACGGCGTCGCCGCATCTTCAGTACCGGGCAACGCCCGCGCCGTTGACGAATCCAGTTGGCGCAGCCACAGCTGTTGTTTGCCGGACTGGTCCTTCGCGCCGTACACCACGCGCGTGCCGTCCGGCGAAATGGCCGGCATCGCATAAGGAACCGTGAACGCGAACTCGCCGTTCGCGGGTGGAAGCAGCGTCGTGACGATGGCGCGCGACTCGGTCGGCACAGCGCGTGAGGAGAAGGTCCATGCAGCAAAGGCCAGCAATGCCAGCGTGGCACCGGCGGCAACGAGCCATGGCAATTTTGCGGAGCTCGGCGCGGTCGCGACGATCTGCGTGTTCACGTCGGCGGCGAGCGCAAGCCGCGCTTCGCCGATATCACGCAGCCGGTTCTTCGGATCGCGCACCAGGCAGCGCCGTATCAGCGAGACGATGGCCGGCGGTGTGGTGACGGGCAAGGCGGCGAGGTCGACGTCTTTGCTGAGCACGGCGACGAGCAGATCAGAAACGTCTTCGCCCTCAAACGCTCGGCGGCCCGTGAGCATTTCGTACAGCACCACGCCGAACGCCCAGATGTCTGCGCGGCGATCGACCGCGCGGCCCTTCGCTTGCTCAGGCGACATGTAGGCGGCCGTGCCGAGAATCATGCCCATACCGGTCATCGCAGGCGATGTCATCGTGGGAGAGTTGCGTGGGTCCAGCGTTCCCGGTCCAGAGTCCAGTGTCCGGTCCATCGCCTTCGCGAGTCCGAAGTCCAGCACCTTCACCGTGCCGTCGGCGCGAACTTTGATGTTCTGCGGCTTGAGATCACGATGGACGATGCCCTGCTCGTGCGCGGCTTCGAGCGCGTCGGCGATTTGTTTCGCGATCGGCAATGCGTCGGCGAGTGACAGGCCGGCCCGCGGGCCTGAAGGTCCGCGGCTACTCATTCGGGGACCTGAAGGTCCCCGACTACGATCGT
>CAYHEX010000492.1:0-1826 GCA_964355365.1 uncultured Solibacteraceae bacterium
GATGTTTCGCGATGTGAACATTACGGGGTTCGCGCAACTCGTTCGGCCGCGGTAGCGTTCGAGTGCCGCGGGTCGGGTAACATCAGGTCATGAACGCAGTGGCGGTCGCGCGGCTCGGCAAGTGATGCGCCGTTGGGCGCCGCTCGTGATTGCGCTCGCGGCAGCCATGGTCTTCACCGCGCGCGCGACCTACGATCCGGACCTCTTCTGGCATCTCGCGCAGGGCCGCGAGGTGCTGGCCGGCCACTTCGTCCATACCAATCTGTTCAACGCCACGATGGCGGCCTATCCGCAGGCCTACACGTCGTGGCTGTTCGAGACCGTGCTCGCCGGAGCCGCGCGCGCAGCCGGCATGGGCGGCATCCAGTGGCTGCAGATCCTGTGGATCGCTGGGGCGGTGCTGGCGCTGTACGCATCGGCGCGCGTCAGACACTCGTGGACGGCCGCGATGGTCGTGCTCCTGTTGAGTCTGTTCGTGATCGAGCCACGCGCGATGCCGCGGCCGTATCTGCTGTCCTGGATCGGCTTGGCGGCGTGCGCGTACGTCATTGAACGATGGCGCGCGGGCACCGCGACCGCGCGTATGGACATGGGCGTTCTGGTCCTGCTGTGCGTGTGGGCCAACTTCCACTCGGAGGCGGTATTTGGCGCGGGGCTGATTGGACTGTTCGGCGTCTGCGAGTTCGCGCGCCCGTCCGGGATCTCGCGCCCCGCGGCCACGCGGGTGATCGGCCTCGGCGCGCTTGGACTTCTGGCGACGCTCGCGACGCCGTACGGTGTTGGCCTGTGGCGGTATCTGTTCGAGAACATGTTCGTGCCACAGGCGTTGCGGATCGCGGAGCTGCTGCCGGCCTCGCCGGCGGCGTATCCCGCATTCTTCGTCTATCTGGCTGTGCTCGTGGCGCTGCTCGCGTCACAACCCAAACGCCTGTCGGTGTCAGAGGCAGCCGTCGTTGTGGTATTCGCCGCGCTGGGGCTGCGGTTCATTCGTTTTATGCCCATGTTGGTGTGTGCGACGGCGCCGCTCGTCGCGTCGCGCATTGATGCGTTGATCGAACGCGGTTGGGATCGTCGCGCCGTGCTGGTGACGGCCGTCGCCGTCATGGCGGCGACCGCGCCGGCGTCGCCAATGCGGATGCTCAAGGCCTGGCGTGTGGGCGCCGACGCGGTGGCGCCGCCCGATGTGTTTTCGTCCGGCGCCATCGCCTTTGCGCGCGCGCATCAACTCTCCGGGCCGCTCTTCAACAGCATGAATCTGGGCGGTTATCTGACGTGGATGCTGCCGGAAGCGCGCGTGTTTCAGGACAGTCGTCTGCAGGCGGTGCCGTCGGCGCACTTCACCGCGATCATCGACGCGTCGGCGTCACCCGAGCGCTGGCGTGCGCTGGTCAGCGGCGTTGATTGGGCGATGGTGTCGCTGGCGCGACCGAACGAGTTGTCGGGCGTCGGACAGTTCGCGCCCGATGAGTGGGCGTCCGTCTTCCGCGACCGGGCTGTGGAGATCTTCGTGCGACGAAACGGGCGCTTCGGGCACGTGGTTCCGCGGACCTGAAGGTCCGCGGCTACGTGCGACGTGCGACTTGCGACTTGCGACTTGCCACTTGTTACTTGTTACTTGTTACTTGACGTTAACGGTCAGCGTCGCCGTCTTCCTGTTGCCCTTCTTGTCCGCGGCCGTGCACGTGACGGTGGTCGGGCCTGGAGGAAACAGCGAACCGGACTTGGGTGTGCAGGCCACGGCGAGCGCGCCGTCGACGTTGTCGATGCTGTAGGCCGTAAATTTCGCGATGGCGCCGTCCGCCGACGTGGCCGTGCCGTTCTGGCTG
>CAYHEX010000493.1:0-1805 GCA_964355365.1 uncultured Solibacteraceae bacterium
TGCAGGGCACCGGCATGCAGGTGGCGTCGGGCGACGTGACCTACGAGTTGATGTTCAGCACCACCGACACCCTGCGCGCGGCCGCAACGCGGCTCTCGCCCTTCGTCGACCGGATCGAACGCACCGTGACGTGGGCGCTGCCGATCCCGTTCCACCGGCCGGCCGCGTGCTTTCACGGCGGCGCGTTCTTCGACGCAATCGGCACGGATCTCCGCACGCTCGACCGGGCGACCGGCATCATCAACGCCGACGTGCTGGATGCCTGGTTCGATCCGGCGCCGTCGGTGCTCGACGCCCTCCGCGAGCATCTGCCCTGGCTGGTGAAGACGTCGCCGCCAACCTCCTGCGACGGGCTGATCCGCGTCATCTCAGAAGCGCGCGGCGTCGGCGTCGACAACATCCTCGTCGGAGCCGGCTCGTCGGATCTGATCTTCCGCGCGCTGCCCCGATGGCTCGATCGCCGCTCACGCGTGCTGCTCCTCGATCCGACCTACGGCGAGTACGCGCACGTGCTCGAGCAGGTGATCGGGTGCCGCGTGGACCGGCTCGCGCTCAGCCGCGCGGATGGCTACACCGTGCCGCTCGACACGCTGGCCGAGGCGCTGACGCGCGACTACGACCTCGTCGTGCTGGTGAACCCCAACAGCCCGACCGGCCAGTACAGCACCGCGGCCGAGCTAAAGCCCCTCCTTCGCGCGGCGCCACCTCGCACGCGGATCTGGGTGGATGAGACGTACGTGAACTACGTCGATGGCGCTGAATCGCTCGAGGCCTTCGCCGCGGCCAGTGAGAACGTCATCGTGTGCAAGTCGATGTCGAAGATGTACGCCTTGAGTGGCGCGCGGGCGGCGTACCTCTGCGCATCGCCGCATCACCTCGAGGAACTGCGCGCCGTGACGCCGCCGTGGGTCGTGAGCCTGCCGGCCCAGGTGGCAGCCGTGCGCGCGCTCGAAGCGCTGCCCTACTATCAGGCCCGATGGACCGAGACGCACGCGCTGCGCCGCGGACTGGCCGAGGGCCTCCGCGGGCTGCAGTGGGATGTGGTCGATGGCGTGGCGAACTTCCTGCTGTGCCACCTGCCGGACTCGGCGCCAACGGCCGCTGATGTGGTCGCGCGCTGTCGCACACGCGGGCTCTTCCTGCGTGACGCGTCCCCGATGGGACGCATGCTCGGCGACCGCGCCGTCCGAATCGCGGTCAAAGATGGCGCCACCAACGCGCGAATGCTCGAAATCATCGAAGCGGCGACCTGAAATATCAGACAATGGCGCCCATGCGCCGAACTGCAACCGTTCTTGTTCTCTTTGTCGTGGCTTCTCTCGCGTTCGTCAGTGCTCAGGACGCGGCCCGCACACCGGCTGGATTCTCGAAGGCCTCCGCTGAGGCCAACGCCCGCTTCGAGCGGGTCGTCCTCGACACGCCCACGCCCGCCAACGCGCGCAAGTGGCTGCAGGCGCTCACCGAAGAGCCGCACGTCGCCGGCACGCCGGCCGAGAAGAAGGTCGCCGAATACGTCCGCGACCGCATGATCGAGTTCGGCCTCGAGGTCGAGATGGTCAAGTACGACGTCTTCCTCAATCATCCGAAGAAGGTCTCGCTCACGATGACCGAGCCCACCCGTCAGGAACTGTCGCTCGTCGAAGACAACTACGCGCAGGACAAGGACTCGACGATGCGCGGGGAGTTCCCGGCGTTTCACGGCTACGGCGCGTCCGGTGACGCGAGCGGTCAGCTCGTGTACGTCAACTACGGCGCGCCCGGCGACTACGACCGCCTCAAGAGCATGGGCGTCTCGGTCGAAGGCC
>CAYHEX010000494.1:0-1798 GCA_964355365.1 uncultured Solibacteraceae bacterium
GATTCCGTCGCTGCACCCGCTGGCCACCGCAGCGGCGAAGGCCTCGAGCTGCGCCGCAGATCAGGACAAGTTCTGGGAGATGCGGCACCTGATTCTTGCGGGCAACCAACAACTGCGGCCCGAGAGCTTCGGCGCTTTTGCGCAGGACCTGCGGCTCGACATGGCGAAGTTCGCTGCGTGCGCGAACGACCCGGCGGCGCACAGCGCGCAGCTGGCGAAAGACATCGCCGATGCCAACAGCATCGGCATCAACGGCACGCCCACGTTCGTCGTCGGTCGCACCGCGCCAACGGGTCTCGACGGCGTCCTCGTGGTTGGCGCGCAGCCGTTTGCGGTGTTCGACGCGAAGTTCAAAGAGTTGCTATCCGCCGTTCGGTAAGATGGCTAGGCGTGAGACACGAGGGCGAACGGGAGACGATGAACCTTGACGAGGCGATCGACGTGCACGCCGGCTGGAAGCGGCGCCTCGAAGCCTACCTCGCCAAGCACGAACGGTCGCTCGACCCTGAGGTGATCGGCCGCAACGACGAGTGCGATCTGGGCAAGTGGCTCGAAGGCGAAGACGCGGCGGTCAAGGCACTACCGGCGCACGTTCATCTCGTGACGGCACATACGGCGTTCCACAAGGCCGCGGCCCACGTGGTGCGGGAAGCCAACGCCGGCCATCCGGTGCGGGCCACTGTGGCGCTCGGCAGCGGCAGTGCCTACGCCCGATCCTCCAGCGCGGTCATCAAGGCCATCATGGTGATGCGCAGCGAATTGAGACGAGGCAAGCACTGAACGCGGACGGAACGATCCTTCGCGTATCCGCCTATCGCCGCACCCGCTGGAAGAACGGCGGCGGCGAAACCGCGGAGATCGCGATCTCGCCGGCCGGTGCCGACCTCAGCCGCTTCGACTGGCGCATCAGCATGGCGACGGTGGCGGGCGATGGACCGTTCTCGACGTTTGCCGGCGTCGATCGAACGCTGTGCATTCTTGATGGCGCCGGCATTCGGCTGCGGATCGACGATGCACCAGCGCGGCAGATCGACGTCGCTTCCGAGCCGTTGTCTTTTTCCGGTGACGCCGCGGCGCACTCGACGCTGATCGACGGCGCGGTGACGGATTTCAATGTGATGACACGACGAGGGCGCCTCCGCCATGCCGTGACGCGCGTCCGGCTTCGCGCCGCAGAAAGCCACGACCTCGATCCTGACGTCCTCGCGGTCTTCTGCCAGCAGGGCACGGTCTCGATCGATGCGGGCGACACGCTCGCGCCACACGACACGTGGCTTCGGGGCAGGCCCGACGCGGGGACGTGCCGCCTCTCGGCGGTCGCGGCCGCGACGGTGTATCTGGTTACGATCTCTGCGCTGAGCTGACGCCCCGCAGCAACGTGATCACCGGCACGGCCATGAGCACCACAGCGACTGCGAAGACCGGCCAGTTGAACGCGACCGGCAGCACCATCCGGACATCGACGCCCTGGCCCAGCGCGCGCAGCGCATCGGCCATGAAGACATAGAGCGCGAGACCGACCCCGAGCCAGGTCGACACGTGCATCGCGCGCGGCAGGAGCGGTCTCGCCGGCGCGCCCGGGTCGCCATGCAGAGACTCGGTGACCGCTGTGCCGCCGACGATCATCAGCAGCGCGATGGACGCAGGCGCCAACACCGGGCCCCACCACGGCAGAGGCAGCAGAAACAGGATGTCCCAGTCCAACAGCGACGTCGGCCAGCCCGTCATCACCCAGAGGAACACGTAGTACGCGATGTCCCAGACGCCGAACGCGATCGCCGCGTAGCCGAGCCGCGCG
>CAYHEX010000495.1:0-1792 GCA_964355365.1 uncultured Solibacteraceae bacterium
AGGACCTAAGGAAGATGGGCGGCCTGCGCAAGGCGCTGCCGATCACATTCTGGACGTTCCTGATAGGCACGCTCGCGATTGCCGGCGTGCCGCTGCTTTCCGGCTTCTTCTCGAAGGACGAGATCCTCTGGAAGACCTACGAGAGCGGCCACACCATCCTGTGGGTCCTCGCCGTCCTCACGGCTTTTCTCACCGCCACCTACATGTTCCGGCTGGTCTACATGGCGTTCGCGGGTGAACGACGCGGCCCAGCTGTGCAGGAAGATGCGCACGAGGCCGCCCACGGGCACGCTGACGCTCACGGCCACGTCGCCCATCACGGCGGCGGACATCTCCACGACGCTCCGCCGGCCATGGCGATCGCCCTGATTGTGCTGGCGATCGGATCGGTGGCGGCCGGCTACGTCGGCGTCCCGCATGTGCTCGGTGGGGCCAATCGGATTGAGTCGTATCTGGAACCCAGCTTCGTCGCACATGGTGCGGGGATCGTCGGGGAACCGGCGGCCGGGGCCGAGAGTGCGGTGTCGGAACACGCCGCCGCGCCCGAGGGCGAGGCCGCAGAGCATGCCGGTGGTTCGATGGAGATGACCCTGATGATCTTCTCCGTGCTGGTCGCCGGAGCGGGCATCCTGACGGCCACCGTCTTCTTCAAGTGGAAGCCTGAAGCGGCCGACGCGATGGCGGGGCGCTTCAGTGGCGTGCACACGCTCCTGTTGAACAAGTACTACGTCGACGAACTCTACAACGCGATCATCGTCCAGCCGATCAAACGGGTGTCGACCGGCGTGCTGTGGCGCGGCATTGATGTCGGCATTATCGATTTCACCGTCAACGCGGTCGGGCTGGTGGTCCGGGGCTGGAGCGCCGTGTTGCGGCGACTGCAGACCGGCTCGGTCCGCGCCTATGCGATGTCGCTCTTTGTCGGCGTAGTGGTCATCGTCGGCTACTACCTCAGTGCGTGGGTGCGATGAATCTTCCGATCCTGAGCCTGCTCGTGTTTCTGCCGCTGGTCGGCGCGATTGTGGCGCCGATCCTCGGTCGTGGTGGCCGCGATCAGCTGGTGCGCCAGTTTGCGCTCGCGGTATCGCTCGTCACGTTTGCGTTGAGCATCTATCTGTGGATGCAATTCGACGCGACCTCGGCCGAGTATCAGTTCGTGGAGCGCCACGCCTGGCTGCCGGACTTCGGCGTCTCCTACCATGTCGGCATCGATGGCATCAGCCTCCTGCTGGTGGTGCTCACCACGTTCCTGACGCCGATCGCGTTGCTCTGCTCGTGGGAATCGGTGGAGAAGCGCGTCGCCGCGTGGTCGTTCTTCATGCTCGCCCTCGAGGCCGCCATGATCGGCGTGTTCGTCTCGCTTGATCTGTTCCTCTTCTATGTGTTCTGGGACGCGATGCTGATTCCGATGTATTTCCTGATCGGCATCTGGGGCTACGAGCGTCGCATTTACGCCGCGGTGAAGTTCATGCTCTACACGATGGCCGGCAGCGTGCTCATGCTGGTGGCGATCATCGCGCTCGCGTACTACCACCAGTCGGTGACCGGCGTCGTGAGCTTTGACCTGGTCGACCTCTACGCGCTCAATCTACCGGTGGCGATGCAGACGTGGTTCTTCCTCGCGTTTGCGGTGGCCTTCGCGATCAAGGTGCCGATGTTCCCGTTCCACACGTGGTTGCCTGATGCGCACGTCGAGGCGCCCACGGCCGGCTCGGTGATTCTGGCCGGCGTGATGCTGAAGATGGGCACCTACGGGCTGTTGCGCTTCGCGTTCCCGTTATTCCCGCAGGCG
>CAYHEX010000496.1:0-1783 GCA_964355365.1 uncultured Solibacteraceae bacterium
GGCGATGCCGGTGAGCGGCGCGACGGGCACGGGGTCGGTGTTTGCGATCAACTACAGCGCCGACAACGCGTTCATCACGTTGCGCTACGCGCTGAAGAACGCCGACATCCAGGTCGCCGAAGAGGGCTTCGACGCGGCCGGCGCCAAGTTCGCGCGCGGCACGTTCGTGATCAAAGGGGTGGCGCAGGCCGACCTCGACAAGGCCGTGAAGGACGTCGGCCTGAAAGCGATCGCGCTCGACGCGGCGCCGTCGGTGAAGATGCACCCCGCGCGTGCCGCGCGCGTGGCGTTGCTGCACAGTTGGCAGAGCACGCAGACCGAAGGCTGGTGGCGCATTGGCCTCGACCAGAACAAGGTGCCGTACGACTACATCGATCCCGAAGTCATCGGCAAGACGGCGAACCTGCGCGAGAAGTACGACGTGATTCTCGTCGGGCCGGGCGTGGGCCAGCAGGCGATTGACGGCGCGGCGATGTGGGGCAATCCGACGCCGTGGAAGAACTCGCCGGAGACGCCGAACATCACGAAGGTGGCCGAGAGCGATGACACCCGCATTGGCATGCAGCTCGAAGGCCTGCTGCACCTTCGCAATTTCGTCAATCAGGGCGGCGTGCTGCTGTCAGCGACGTCGAGCGCGAGCACCTTCATCACCGGTGGCATCATCAAGGGCGTGACCTCTGCGAACCCGGCGGCGACGACGCGCGTGGTCGGCTCGTTGCTGCGGGCGCAGGTGTCTGACGAAGCGAGCCCGATCATGTACGGCATTCCGACGAATCTCGCGGTCTACTCCGATCGCGGCGCCAGCTGGGGCGTTGGCGGCGGCGCGGGTGGTGGACGCGGCGGCGGTGGTGCGGCGGGCGGCGGCGTTGGCGCGGGACGACAGGGCGGTGCAGGTCCGACGCGTGCCACCGGTCGCGGCACACCGACCGATCCCGACGTCGTGCAGGGCCGTCCGGCCGATCTCGGCGCGGCAGCCGCGGCAGCGCCGCCGGACCCAAACGCGCCGGCGGGCGGCGGTCGTGGCGGGGCCAATCCCGTGGTGACGCCGCTGGAGTTCCAGCCGCGCACGGTGCTGCGTTTCGCGTCGAACGTGAGTGACCTGCTGGTCTCCGGTCTCCTCGACGGCGGCACCGAGATTGCGGGGCAGGCCGTCGTCGTTGATGTGCCTTCACAGAAGGGCCACTACGTCGTCTTCGCCAACAACCCGATGTATCGCGGCGGGACGATCGGCGCCTACGGCATGGTCTGGAACACGATCCTGAACTTCGACAACCTCGGCGCAGGACGGAAGTAGAGCAGATCGGAAATCGAAGGTCTGGAGCGGGCGCCGAGCACATCGGCGCCCGTTCTTTTTTCGGGCTTGACGGTCTACGTATACATTACGTAGATTCATACGTATGGAGAAGCTCACGCTGAGCGTGGATGGCGCGGTCATTGTGCGAGCCAAGGCCTATGCTGAGGCGCGGGGGACGTCGGTGTCGCGGCTGGTTGAGAACATGCTGCGGATGGTGTCGAGCCATGGCGATGATGTCGTGATGGAGCCACCGGTGTTGAAGCGGCTTCGCGGATCGATCACGAGCGTGTCAGAGGCCGACTACAAGAACTACCTCGTCAAGAAGTACAAGTGAAGCGCGTGCTGGTCGACGTCAACCTCATCCTTGACGTGTTGCTGAATCGCAAGCCGCATGTCGGGTGTGCCTCTGCCGTGTGGGCCGCGGTTGAAGAGGGCAGGGCCGAAGGCCTGTTGTCGGCGCATGCCGTGACCACCGTGCACTATCTGAAC
>CAYHEX010000497.1:0-1781 GCA_964355365.1 uncultured Solibacteraceae bacterium
TCGGATGGTTCGTACGGTTCGTAAAGTTCTGTTCGAGAGGTTCATGGGGTGCGAGAGGTTCGTGAGGTTGGTTTGGGAGGTCCGCCCTACGAACCACCCTCACGCACCGAACGAACCTCTGGCACCTTACGAACAGAACCTCTCGAACCCTTCGAACCCACGAACCTCACGAACGGCTGTCTTTGTCTGTGTCTTAGTCGATGAACGTGAGTCCGAACGCCTTCTCAATGGAGTTGAGCAGGTACTGTTCTGAGGGCTCCGCCAGCGTGAGCGCGTGGCCGAGTTCTTCGTTGCGGCCGGTGCGGCCGACGCGGTGGACGTAGGTTTCGAGCGAGCGCGGCACTTCGTAATTCACGACAATCCCCACGCTCTCGATATCGAGACCGCGCGCGGCCACGTCGGTGGCGACCAGCACGCGGATGCGGCCGGACCGAAACGCCTCGAGCGCGCGCGTGCGCGCGTCCTGCGTGCGATCCGCGTGGATCGCCTCGGCATGCAGGCCGAACTTGCGCAACTGCGTGGCGAGCCGGTCGCACCCGATCTTGGTGTTGACGAACACGATCGCGGTGGTGCGCCCGCGGCGCAGGACCTTCGCGAGAAACGGAATCTTGTCGCGCAACTGCATGACGCGCGCTTCGTGCGTGATCGTCTGCGCGGGGCCGCGGCGCGAGCCCACCTGCAGGAACACCGCGCCGGGCGCCAGCGCGTCGGCGAACTTCATCACTTCTTCCGGCATCGTCGCCGAAAACAGCATCGTCTGGCGCATGGCCGACGGCGGCAGCAGGCCGGCGATGCGCTGCACGTCTGGCCAGAAGCCCATGTCCATCATGCGGTCGGCTTCGTCGAGCACGAAAATCTCGAGCTTCGAGTAGTCGCCGACTTTGCTGCGCTGGTGGTCGAGCAGCCGCCCTGGTGTGGCCACGACGATGTCGACGCCGGCTCTGAGTGCGCGCTCCTGCGGATCCATCGGCACGCCGCCGTACACGGCAACGCTCGAGAGCGGCGCGTGATACGCGAATCCCTGAATCTCGTCGTCAATCTGCGTGGCGAGTTCGCGCGTCGGCGCGAGAATCAGCGCGCGCGTGTGACCGCGCGAGCCCTTCACGCCGTCGGCGAGATCTTCGCGCAGCAGGCGCGTGAGAATGGGCAGCAGATACGCCGCGGTCTTGCCGGTGCCCGTCTCCGCGCATCCGATCACGTCTTTGCCGTCGAGCGCGTACGGCAGCACCGCGCTTTGAATCGGCGTGGTCTGCACGTAGCCGCGCTGATCGAGTGCGTCGCGCAGTGATTCATTGATGGGGAGCGAGGCGAACGTGAGCGGCGATGCGTCGAACGGCGCGGACGGCCGCTCGGAGACGGCGCGCTGGTGCGGCACCGATTTCTGTTTCACCGGATCGGCCGCGACCTCGGGTGTCGCGGCGTGCGGTGCGGCCGGCGCGGCGTCGACAGGTTTGGTTCTTCCCCGGCCACCGCGACGTCGGCGTCGCGACCCGGGAGCGGGGGTGTCAGTCAAAATTGGTACCGACCTAACAGCGTGAACCGACCCAATAGCATGTCGATCTAGCGAGCACGGAACGTGATGATGCCCCGGACCGGATCGTAGGGCGAGACGCCCACGGTCACACGGTCTCCAGGCACGACCTTGATTCGGAAGCGGCGCATCCGACCGCTCAACTGGGCCAAGACTTCATGGCCCGAATCCACCTGCACACGATACAAGCCGCCGCTATGCACAGCCACGACGGTGCCTTGAACATCAATCAGGTCGTCCTTGCTCAAAT
>CAYHEX010000498.1:0-1779 GCA_964355365.1 uncultured Solibacteraceae bacterium
AGCCGTAGCGCCCGTAGTCGAATTCACCACCGGTGCCACTCGGCACGAATTTGCCAGTCTGATCGATCTCGCTCTTGTCTTTGTCGGCATCGGTCCAGTCGATCACGTTCAGGATGAGGTCGACCATCTCGTCTTCGGACTTGAACGCGTCCGGCGCCTTCTTCGTGAGGAGCGCCTTCAAGCCCGTGTACAGCGTGGCCGCCTGACCCTCGCGCATCTTGAGCTGCTGCGCCGTGAGGGCCCCGGCGTTGGCGGGCGGATTGGCCGGATCGAGGACCGGCAAGTCCGTCGCGGCCGCATTCAAGTTCGCGCGGCCGTCCTCCGCGAGCACTTTGCACGTGAAGCCAGGCAGTTTCTTGCCGTCCGGACCCTTGCGCAGCGAATCCGACCCGACCGCGATCTCGCTCGAAAAATCGAGCAACTTCGTCCCGAAGAACGTCGCCTCGCCACCGGCGAAGACGTCGACGAAGTCGCAGGCGCGGTTCCAGATCTCGATGCGCGACGCGGCCCCCTTGCCCATGAGCGAGAGCACTTTCTGCAGGTCCGGAAAGTTCTTCTTGGCATTCACAGCCAGGAGCGCGATCTTGAAGGAGCTGCGTGCGTTGTAATAGGCCTGCGTCGAGGCCTTGAGATTGCCACTCATCCAGATATTGCTGCGCGTATTGAACGTAAACTGCACCGACAGCGCGCCGAGAATCGCGACCACTCCGAGTACCATCAACAACGCGAATCCACGCTGCGGCCGCGGCACGCGCGTACGCATCGTGTCGGACGCTGCCCCGAAGGCCAGCGCCATGGCGCGCCGGAGCGGAAGCGGGGCGCTCGTGACGTCCACTGGCGTTGGAGCCTTGCTCGGGGGCTCGTTCGGGATCGGCGTTTCCTCCATCGTCAGTACCAAAGTGGCTCGACAAGCGGGATCTCGACCTGCGTCTCCATGTGGATGACGTCGTCGTCGAAATTGTCGAGCTGGAGACGGATCCGGACCCGCGATGGCAGGAACATGCCATCCATCAGCTCGGACTGCGCCTCGTCGATTTCCTTGTCCGCCTCGCCCGCGACCACGACGCCGGCCACGCCGGTCTGCTCGTCGTCGCGCACCGCGTCGACCTTTTCACGCAGTTGCGTAATCTCGTGCAGCTTCTCGCGCATCGGGACGGCGTCGTCGATCTCCACGTCCCACTCGTTCTTCCAGTCCTCGCGGAACTTGTCGTAGTACGAAAACTCGATGCTGTGGACGCCCTCGACCAAGACCTCTTCGCGTCCGCCGCGTCCGGGGCGGTCATCAATGCGGAACTTGCACCGCTTGACGAGCGCGTCGACCATCACATCCGGATTGGCGGCGCTCTTGACGCTCTTGATGCGATATTCGACCTCCATCTGGTCGCTCTGATGGACGTTACGGGCCAGCGTCTCGTGGGCCGCGGTATTGAAGATCAGTTGATCCCGCTCGCCTTTGAAGAGCGTCTTGGTGTGTTTGTCATCCGATTGATGGAGGCTCACAAACGACATCGTCAATTCGCGGCGCATGTGTTCGAGCGCCACGCGCCCGCCGTGAAACCGGTCCTGAATCGCCACCGCGTCTTCTTGGGTGCGAATCGTCGTGAAGACGATCCCGTACGTCATCGACGCCAAGAGGGCCGTGATCGCGACGGCGACCAGCACTTCGATGAGCGTGAGCCCGCGCTGTCCGGCGTGTCGGCGCGCCGTCATGGCTTCTGCTCCTCGGCCTCGGGCACCGCCGTGATATACGTCTCGATCTGCAGCGTGTGATCCGGCGTC
>CAYHEX010000499.1:0-1759 GCA_964355365.1 uncultured Solibacteraceae bacterium
ATCGCGCCGGCGCCCATCGACGAGCGATCGACGATCGCGCGCGCCGCGGCGAGCCGCTCAATGTCGCCGGTGAGCATCTCGATGTAGGCCGAGAGGTAGTGACCGAAGGTCGTCGGCTGCGCGGGCTGGCCGTGCGTGTAGGCGACGATGAGCGTGCCCGCTTCGGCGTCGGCTTTGGTGATCAGGTGATCGAGCAGGTGGCGCATCTGGCCGAGCAACGTGTCGATGCGCTGCTTCAGCACGATCTTGAAGATCGTGTGGTCGATGTCGTTGCGGCTGCGCCCGGTGTGCAGGCGGCCGGCGGTGTCAGCGTCGAGCCGGTCCTTCAGCGCGTGCTCGATCAGGAAGAACAAGTCTTCGACCTCGCCCGTGTAGGTCGCCGTCCTGAGGTCGAGCGTGCGCTCGACGTCGGCCAGCGCGCGCGCGATCATCTTCGCCTGCGTCGGCGTCAAAATGCCGGTCTCGTGGAGCATCACGCAGTGCGCGCGGTCCACGCGACGAAACGCGTCGACGAAGTTGGCTTTCGCACCTTCGAAGAGCGGAGCCAATACGGTGTCTTTGAAGACTGGTGCCGGGAACGTGTCGTCGGAGCCGCAGCTATCCATGCTGCTGTCAATATATCCGCGTTTACACGGCGGTTACCGCCGCGTCGGCATTCGACGCAACAACGTGAGACACGGCGCCAGGAAGCGGATGTTCATATCCGTCGTGGTGAGCACCTGGTCCACCGACGTCTTCGTCAGCACCGCAAAGCACGCGATCGAGTCGGCGATCGTCTCAGGCTCGATCATGACGCCAGTATGAAGCGGATTCCCGTACACTCGGACTGCCCAGTGGCTCTATGCGTCAAAAACGTCCTTTGAGAGAACCGGTGCGCGACGCGCCCGGACCGAAGCTCAAGAACTACATCACGCCGGCCGGGCTGCAGCGGCTGAAGGACGAACATCGCTTTCTGCTGAACCGGGAGCGGCCCGCGGTGACCAAAGTGGTGACGTGGGCGGCGGGCAACGGCGATCGCAGCGAGAACGCCGACTACATGTACGCCAAGCGCCGACTCCGCCAGATCGACTCGCGGATTCGTTTCCTGACCAAGCGCATCGACGCCGCCGAAGTCGTCGACCCGGAAACGCCGCGACCCGGCGCTGCCGCCGCGCGCGTGTTCTTTGGCGCCACCGTGCGCTATGACGATGCCGCCGGCCAGGAACACGTCGTCCGCATCGTCGGCCTGGACGAAGTGGACATCGACCGGCGCTACATCAGCTGGATGTCGCCGCTGGCGCGCGCGCTGATGAAGCACGGCCCGGGCGATGAGGTGGTGGTGATCGCGCCGAAGAAGACCGAGCGCGTCGAGATCATCGAGGTGCGGTACGAGCGCATTCCGATGGAGCCGTTCACCGAGCCGCCGGGAGCCGAGGCGGCGCCGAAGGTGTAGCGGGTCCTGTTTGTGATAGTTTGCAATACAAAGTATATGTCGTGGTGTCGAAGGCACGCTCCGTGGATCCTCGTCGTCGTGTTCGCCATTGCCATGGCCTGGGTCGAATCCGCCTGCGTGTATTACCTGCGCGTGCTGGTGGACCGGATTCAGCCGTACCAGGCGAACCCGCTGCCGATGCGGGGTGGCATTGGCGAGGCCGAGTTGGTGCGCGAGGCCGCCACGCTCGTGATGCTGCTCACGGTCGGCATGCTCGCGGGCCGCACGAAAATCGCGCGGCTCGGCTACGCGGCGATCGCGTTCGGCGTCTGGGACATCGCGTACTAC
>CAYHEX010000500.1:0-1727 GCA_964355365.1 uncultured Solibacteraceae bacterium
ACCAGGTCCTGCAGCGGCACGCCGTACTGCAGCGCGTAGCTGATGGCCTGCGCGAACGCGTCGGCGAAGCCCGAGATCGTCGAGCCTTCCTTCGCCATCGTCAGGAACAGTTCGCCGGGCTGGCCGTCTTCGTAGATGCCGACGGTGATGTAGCCCTCGTGACCGGCGATGTCGAACTTGTGCGTGATCGAGGTGCGTTCGTCCGGCAGCTTGTGCCGCCGCGGCATGTCGGCCGCCGTGGTGGCATCTTCCAGCACGCCGGCGCGCTGGATCGCAGCCTTGGACGTGTTGAGCGGCTGCGTGCGCTTGGAGCCGTCGCGGTAGATCGACACGGCCTTGGCGCCGATGCGCCACGAGTCGATGTAGGCCTGCTCGATGTCCTCAACGGTGGCGTTCTTCGGGACGTTAACCGTCTTGCTGATCGCGCCCGAGATGAACGGCTGCACGGCGCCCATCATCTTGATGTGGCCCATGTAGTTGATCGACCGCGTGCCGCGCATCGCCTTGAACGCGCAGTCGAACACCGCGACGTCTTTTTCCTTGAGGTGCGGCGCGCCTTCGATCGTCTCGTTCTCGTCGATGAAGCCGATGATGTCGGTGACCTGCGCCTGCGTGTACCCGAGCTTCTTGAGCGCCGCCGGCACCGTCTGATTGACGATCTTCATCATGCCGCCGCCGACGAGCTTCTTGTACTTCACGAGCGCGATGTCCGGCTCGACGCCCGTGGTGTCGCAATCCATCATGAAGCCGATCGTGCCGGTCGGCGCGAGCACCGTGGCCTGCGCGTTGCGGTAGCCGTGCTGCTCGCCGAGCTCCACGCACTCATCCCACGTGTCCTTCGCGAACTCGAAGAGCTCCTTCGGCACGTGCGTCTTGTTGATGTCCTTGAGCGCCGAGCGGTGCTTGCGCATCACGCGGATCATCGGCTCGCGGTTTTTCTCGTAGCCGGGGAACGGCCCGCCGTGATCGCGCGCCACGCGCGAACTCTGCGCGTAGGCCGAGCCATGCATCACCGCGGTGATCGCCGCCGCGTAGTCGCGACCGGCGTCGCTGTCGTACGGCAGGCCGCGCGACATGAGCAGCGCGCCGAGGTTGGCGTAGCCGAGACCCAGCGGCCGGTAATCGTGGCTGTTCTTGCCGATCACCGACGTCGGGTAGCTCGAGTTGTCGACCAGGATCTCCTGCGCCGTGATGAAGGTGCGGCACGCGGCGGCAAACCCGACCGCGTCGAACTCGCCATCTTCACGCACGAACTTCATCAGGTTGATCGACGCGAGGTTGCACGCCGAGTCATCCAGGAACATGTACTCCGAGCACGGATTGCTCGCGTTGATCCGCGACGTGTTCGGGCACGTGTGCCAGTCGTTCACGGTCGTGTCGAACTGCATGCCGGGGTCGCCGCACACCCACGTGCCTTCGGCGATCTGCCGCATGAGGTCGCGCGCGCGATACGTGTCGACGATCTCGCCCGACGTGATGCTGCGCGTGTGCCACTCGCCGTCATCGAGCACGGCGCGCATGAAGTCGTCGGTCACGCGGACCGAGTTGTTCGAATTCTGGAAGAACACCGAGCCGTACGCCACGCCCGTGAACGAGCCGTCGTACCCGGCATCGATCAGCGCCCAGGCCTTCTTCTCTTCCTCGACCTTGCAGTTGATGAACTCGACGATGTCCGGGTGCTCGGCGTTGAGGATGACCATCTTCGCCGCGCGGCGCGTCTTGCCGCC
>CAYHEX010000501.1:0-1699 GCA_964355365.1 uncultured Solibacteraceae bacterium
ATCGACGGCGAGATGGTCTTCGATCGGATGCTGCGGACGGCAACGCTCGCGCGCTAACGGGCGCCGCATTCAGTCCGCCTGCCTCGACCCAATCCCACCGCATCACACGGTGCATGCTCCCGCCCGGCCCGATGAACTCGATCTGTACATAGACTGAGGATGGGCGCGCTCCGCTGGCGGTCTCGGCCGCCGCAGACTCGTCGATCTTCCATTGGGCCGACACCTGCGGCGTGCGGCCAGTGGGTTCGAGAAACTGCTGACCGTCCGGCAACGAGAGGGAAATTCGCCTGGGCAGATACCCGCCGGTGAACGGCCTGACGTTCGGATCTGAGGTGGACCCCGACAGCGTGGCCGTGGTCGTGTAGGTGACGCCCGGCGTGATCACGTCGGGTAGTCCAGCCCATGTCAGCACCTGTTCAATCGTGTAGGGCTTTCGCTCGGTCGTCCGCACGTCGACCATGAAGTCCTTCGTGCCGCTTTGGCGTGAGGTCAGCGACGTCGGACCGACGATGAGCTCGCCGACCGTCCATGCGGGCGCACACCCCCGGCACACTTCGGCTTCCTGCTTGCCATTTGGACTCAAGTCGTCGCTGGCCACCCCGACATATTTCCAGTGCCCTTTGGTCGGAGCGGTCACTTCAATCGCAAACGGAATCCGTCGCTCGTAGGCCCGGGCGATCAGCGGCTGCGCGGCGAACACATCGCGGGCCTCGTCCACACCGCCGAGCGACGGCGCGCGCACGTCGAGGCGGAACCGCGCGGACAGCGGCACCGTGCCGCGGCCGCTCACTTGGATCGAATGCGCGGCCAGCAGGTCCTTCAGATTGGTGGTGGTCGAGACCTCGCGCGTCTTGCCGTCCTGCTCCCAGAGGATCGAGGCCCGGTAACCGAACGGCACGATATGTTGACGTCCGCCGAGCGGGCGAATCGCGCCTTCCATGCGGCCGAGCAATGCCTGCAGCACGCCAAGATCCACGCTCGACATGAGTTGCGCGGTCGCCGTGGCCGACCCGTTCTTGGCCAGGACGATCGGCTCGGGCGACGTCTTCACCGACAGCACCAGGTCGCGCATCCGCGCGTCGAGTTCGAGTGCCAGATCGAGGTACTGCGTCAGGATGACCTTGCGCGCGCGCAGCCATTCGGCGAGCACGATGGGCGTCATGTTCTTGATGAGCTTCTCGCGAATCACCTCACGCGAGGCCGTGGTCGCCTCACTCTCGGTTCCGCCTGTTTCCTTCAGACGCGAGATGTTGAACGCCTGCACCTCGACCGCACGCTGCACCTCGTCGATGGACACACACTGCACCGCGAGCTTCTCGGCCGAGAGCTCGACGTTGGTCATGCCTTCGTAACCGGTGACCGACGAAATGCCGGCCAGAAACTCGCGCCACTCCTGCGGCTTGACCGCGGAGTTGTAGCCGAACTCCTTGGCGTTGTCGATGAATGAGTTGGTCAGCGACATCAGCGCGCCGATCGGGAGTGACACAAGCATCGCGACATCAACGCCCGCCTGGCGCAGCGCGTCTTCCATGCCCTTCTCGCCCCACGTGCCCCCCACCTGCCACGCCGAGAAGACCATGAACGCGCCCTGCATCGCGCGTTCGAACATCGCCAGGTTCTCGGCACTCGGCCACACATCCCGGAACCACCCTCCGACTCTCTCCCAGCGACTGAGCGGCTGCGCTTCGAGAATCGCCAG
>CAYHEX010000502.1:0-1698 GCA_964355365.1 uncultured Solibacteraceae bacterium
CGACTACTCGATCCGCGGCCTCAGCGCGAAGAGCGGTAGCGCGATGGCCGGCGTAATGCGCGAGGTGAACGACCTCGGCAGCACCCTCCAGCGCCAGCGCACGGAAGCGGTGGAGTCCACGGCGTTGCTCACGCACGTGATGGAGGAGATCGGCGTCGCCGTCTTTGCGTTCGACCCGAGCGAACATGTGCTGCTCGTCAACAAGGCCGGCGAGCGGCTTCTCGGCAAGCGCGAGGAGGAGATGATCGGGCAGCCGGCCAGCGCCCTGGCGTTCGACGAGTATCTGACCGGTGACCCGCGGCGTCTCGTGGAACGCACCATCGGCGGACGTCGTGGCCGCTTCGAAGTGCGGCGCGCGTCGTTCTATCGCGACGGACGCCCGCACCACCTCGTCGTGATGGCCGACCTGAGCCAGGCGCTGCGCGAAGAAGAACAGGCCGCCTGGCAGCGCATCGTTCGCGTGCTGTCGCACGAGATCAACAACTCGCTGACGCCGATCAAGTCCATCGCGCATTCCGTGAAGAAAATCATCGAGCGCACCGCCGGATTCGAACGTCAGGAGGAAGTGCAGCAAGGCCTGTCGCTCATCGAGGAACGCTCCGGTGCGCTCGGACGCTTCCTGCGCGCCTACGCGCAGCTGGCGCGCTTGCCCAAGCCGCAGCCCCGGCCCGTGGCGGTGGCGCCGCTCATCGGCCGCATCGTGGAACTCGAGAAGCGTATGGCGGTGCAGTCGCTCGGCGGCCCGGATCTCACGGTGCTGGCCGATTCGGATCAACTCGAGCAGTTGCTGATCAACATCGTGCGCAACGCCGTGGATGCCTCCATCGAAACGCAGGGCGGCGCCACGATCGCGTGGCGCCAGTCGGCGGAGATGCTCGAGGTGGTGATCGACGATGACGGAAAGGGACTGCCGGACACGTCGAACCTGTTCGTGCCGTTCTTCACGACCAAACCCAACGGTTCCGGCATCGGCCTGGCGCTGAGCCGGCAGATCGCCGAAGCGCACGGCGGGACGCTCACGCTCGAGAATCGCGTCGGTGCCTCCGGCTGCCGCGCGACGCTGCGCATTCCCGTCGGCGAACCGCGCGCCGCGCATCGGTAGGGGCACCGCGCCGCCGTGTTGAAATCGCCCACGCTGCCCATCGGGTTGTCGGCCGTCGCACTGTTTGCGCTCGAGCCGTTCGTCGGCAAGGTGCTGCTGCCGCGGATGGGCGGGACGCCGATGGTCTGGAACACGTGCGTGATGGTGTTCCAGGTCCTCCTGCTCGCCGGCTATTGGTACAGCGTGCAGCTCGGCCGCATGCGCGACACGCGCGCCGCCGCCGCAACTCACGCCGCAGTGGTGGCCGCCGCCGTCCTCTCGTGGCCGCTGACCGTGCGCGCGTTGTGGATGACGCCATGGGACGGTGTTGCGCCCGTCGCGTGGATCGTCGGTGTGACGGTGGTCGCGATCGGTCTGCCGTTTGTGGTGTTGTCGGCCACCTCGCCGCTCGTGCAGATCTGGCTCGCGCGTCGCTCCGGCGGCGATGCGCACGTGCATCGCCTCTACGCGGTCAGCAATCTGGCGAGCGTGGCCGGACTCGTGCTCTACGTTGGCGCGGTCGAACCGCTGGCCGGCGTGCGCGCGCAGAGCTGGATCATCTGGGCCATCGGCGCAGTGGGACTGCTCGCGGCATTGCGCCTCGCGCGTGAGCCCGC
>CAYHEX010000503.1:0-1687 GCA_964355365.1 uncultured Solibacteraceae bacterium
ACGGCGACCGTGTCGCACAGGACCTGCGCGAACTCGAGCGCGGCCTGCAGACGCTCTATGCAGAAACGGCGCGCGTGGCCGAGTTCGGCTTCACGGCCACCGAGTTCGACCGCCAGCGCCAGAACATCGCGCGCATCCTCGAGCGCGCGGTCGCCGAGAAAGACAAGCAGGACTCGGGCGCCCTCGCCGACGAATACGTCCGCAACTTCACGACCCGCGAGCCCGCGCCCGGCATCGTGTACGAGCAGGGCCTCTATCAGCGCTTCCTGCCCGAGATCACGCTCGCCGAGATCAACGCGCTCGCCAAGACCTGGGTCCCCGACTCGAATCGCGTCGTCGTCATCAGCGCGCCGGACAAGCCGGGTCTCGCGATCCCCACCGAGGCGAAACTCACGGCGGCCATGACCGGCGCCACGGCACCGCTCACCGCGTACGTTGATAGCACCAGCACGCAGCCGTTCTTCGATGCCACACCCGCGCCCGGAGCGGTCACACAGACCGCCACGAACGACCCGATCGGCATCACGGAATGGGAACTGTCGAACGGCGCAAAGATCGTTCTCAAGCCGACGACCTTCAAGGACGACGAGATCATCTTCCGCGGCACCAGCCTCGGCGGCACCTCGCTGGCGAGCGACGCCGATTTCGTGGCGGCATCGGCGGCGGCGGGCGTCATCTCGGCCGGCGGACTCGGCAAGCTCAGCGGCGCGGACCTCCGCAAAGCGCTGACCGGCAAGATCGCGTCAGCGAATGTGACGTTCGGTGACACGGACGTGACGATCACCGGCGGCGCCTCGAAGAAGGACCTCGAGACGATGTTCCAACTGTTGTATCTGCGGTTCACGGCGCCGCGACCCGATCCGGCGATCTTCAACACCATCCTGGCGCAGAGCCGCTCGATGCTTGCCAATCAATCGGCGCAGCCGGAGTACGCGTTCTACACCACGCTCACGTCGGCGCTGACGCAGGACCATCTGCGCGCGCGGCCGATGACGGAAGAGACGCTCGCCCAGATGAGCCTCGACAAGTCCGCGGCCTTCTACAGAGACCGATTCGCGGACGCGAGCAACTTCACCTTCGTGTTCGTCGGCAGCATCGAACCGGCGGCGCTGAAGCCGCTCATCGAGAAATACATCGGCTCGCTGCCGTCCACGCGCCGCAAAGAGACCTGGCGCGACCAAGCGCCCAAGACGCCCGACAGCGTCATCCAGAAAACCGTTGAAAAGGGCCTCGAACCCAAGAGTCAGACGGCGATCGTGTTCAGCGGCGCGTTTCCCTACAACCAGGAACAGCGCATCGCGATTCGCGCCATGGCGAACGTGCTCGAGAACCGTCTGCGCGAGACGCTGCGCGAGGACCTCGGCGGCACGTACAACGTGTCGGCCTCGTCGCAGTTGTCGAAGTTCCCGCGCGCGGAATACGCGTTCGAAGTCGCCTTCGGCAGCGACCCGAAGCGCACCGAGGCGCTCACCAAGGCGGTTTTTGCAGAGATTGAAAAACTCAAGACGGGCGGCCCCAATGTGAAGGAAGTGGCCGACACGAAAGAGACCTTTTTGCGTGAATTCGAGGCCAATACCAGACAAAACGCCTACTGGCTGGGCCAGATCGCGCTCAAATACGAGTACGGCGAAGATCCGGCCACGCTGCTGGCCGTGCCCGATTTCTACAGGAAGATCGACGCCGGATT
>CAYHEX010000504.1:0-1684 GCA_964355365.1 uncultured Solibacteraceae bacterium
GCCAACTCAGGGCGCGTCATCTGGGGACGGACGGCGGCGCACACCAGCGCGGTGGGAAGGACTTTGCAGAGCAGGCCGATTTCCCGCTGGATCCGATGCGCCAGGGAGACCAGCGCCTTGCGTGATTGCGGATCATATTCGTTCAGGGGAATCCTCTTGCCGAACGTCACGAACGCGCGCGTGTTGAACCCGACCGCGTGCCGGACCATCTCGGCGAATTCCTGCGCGAACGGTTTCGAGGCGCGTTTGACCGCCTGATGCGCCAGGATCCGGTCTTCGAGAACGACGTCGTAGGACACGGCCATCGGCACGATCGAGAGCCGCGTGCGATCCGCGTGCAGCGCCGCCTGCAGCAATCCTGTCTTTGGCGCCTTCAACTCGCCGCTGTAGCTGCGGCCGCCTTCGGCGTAATAGAGCACGTCCTTGCGCGTCAGGACTTCGGCCACGTAACCGCGCAGCGTCATCAAGTACGCCGGATCCTTGCTGTTGCGGCGGATGGGAATCGCACCCGTCACATGACGGTGAAGGAAGCCCAGCGCGCCACCAAACAAATTGATGCCGGCGGCGACCAGCGGCGGGCGGATGCCGAGGTCGTCGAGCGCGAGCGGCTCCACCAGATAGTCGAGATGGCTCTTGTGATTTGACACCCACACCGCGTGCCCTCCGCCTGCCACCGCGTCCTGGGCGCGCTCGCCGTGTTCGTAGATGCGTTCGACCTTGCGGAGGATGGGGTACAGCGGATGCTGCAAGGCTTTGTAAAAGTGGTAACGCTGCGTGGTCTGCAATTCCTGCAGGTAGCCGACCACGCGCGCTTCCGCGTCGGCATCCGACTCGCCGCGAGCGCCTTTCAGGTATTTCGCTACGTCTTCGCGCGCCAGCACGGCGGCGGCAATGTCGTCGCGGGTCACGGGAGGACTATACACAAGTGAAGGTGCCTGGTCCCAGGTGCCAAGGTGCCGGGTGCTCCGGTGCCGGGTGCCAGGGTGCCGGGTGCGCTACAGGGCGGCGATGACCGCGTCCGTGAAGGCGGTCGTCGTCGCCGTGCCGCCGAGGTCGCGCGTGCGGGTCTGGCCGTCCACGAGCACCGTGCAGAGCGCAGCCATGATGCGGTCGGCGGCCGCGCCTTCGTTGATGTGCCGGAGCATCATGAGGCCCGACTGGAGCAGGGCCGTGGGGTTGGCGAGATTCTGGCCGGCGATGTCCGGCGCGCTGCCGTGCACGGCCTCGAACACGGCGTATTCACTGCCGAGGTTGGCACCCGGTACGACGCCAAGACCGCCGACCAGGCCCGCGCAGAGATCCGACACGATGTCGCCGTAGAGATTGGGCAGCACGAGCACGTCAAAGCGCTCGGGCACCATCACGAACTGCATGCAGGCGGCGTCCACGATGCGTTCTTCGTACGCGATCTCGGGGTACTTGCGCGCGACGGTGCGGCAGCAGTCGATGAAGAGCCCGTCGCTGAGTTTCATGATGTTGGCCTTGTGAATGGCCGTGACCTTCTTGCGTCCGTAGCGTCGCGCGTAGCTGAAGGCGAACTCGGCAATGCGCGTGGAGGCGACTTCCGTGATGATCTTCAGGCTCTCGACGACGCCCTTGACGACGACATGCTCGATGCCGGCGTAGAGGTCTTCGGTGTTCTCGCGGACGATGACGATGTCGACGTTCTGAAACCGGCTCGCGA
>CAYHEX010000505.1:0-1595 GCA_964355365.1 uncultured Solibacteraceae bacterium
CTACCTCGTGGACGAGAAGCACAAGACGGTGCAGCTCACCGAGACCGGCATGGCCAAGGCCGAGCAGATGCTCGCCCACCGCGTCGTCCCCGGCTCGACCGGTCTCTACGACCCGGCGAACATGCCGCTGCTCCATCATGTGCAGCAGGGCCTGCGCGCGCACTCGCTGTTCCGCCTCGACGTGGACTACATGATCAACGACGGCCAGGTCGTGATCGTCGACGAGTTCACCGGCCGTCTGATGCCGGGCCGCCGCTGGAGCGACGGTCTGCACCAGGCCGTGGAAGCGAAGGAGAAGGTCAAGATCGAGCGCGAGAATCAGACGCTCGCGACCATCACCTTCCAGAACTACTTCCGCAAATACAAGAAGCTCTCCGGCATGACCGGCACGGCCGACACCGAGGCCGAGGAATTCGCGAAGATCTACAACCTCGACGTGATCATCGCGCCGCCCAACCGGCAGCTCGTGCGCATCGAGGAACCGGATAGCGTGTACCGCACGGATCGCGAGAAGAGCGAAGCGATCGCCAAGGACATTCAGGCGAAGCAGGCCGTGGGACGGCCCACGCTCGTCGGCACGGTCTCGATCGAGAAGTCCGAGAAGCTCTCCGGCCTGCTGAAGCGCCACGGCATTAAGCACGTCGTCCTCAACGCGAAGTTCCACGCGCAGGAAGCCGAGATCGTGGCGCAGGCCGGCCGCCTCGGCACGGTGACGATCGCCACCAACATGGCGGGCCGCGGCACGGACATCCTCCTCGGCGGCAACGCCGAGTTCATGTCGCGTCAGCAGTGCCTCGCGGAACAGATCGCCGAGCGCCTGCCCAAGGGCGAAGAGCGCTTCGTTGACGACGAAGAACACGTCTACTTCTTCCACCTCGACAGCTTCTATCGCGTGCCGCGCAAGGACTACGAGCGGATCTTCGAGGCGTTCAGCCTGCAGACGAAGGCCGAGCACGAGCAGGTCGTGACCAACGGCGGCCTGCACATCATCGGCACGGAACGCCACGAGTCGCGGCGCATCGACAACCAGTTGCGCGGCCGCGCCGGTCGTCAGGGCGACCCGGGCTCGTCGCGCTTCTATCTGGCGCTCGACGACCAGCTGCTGAAAATTTTTGCCGGCGAACGCCTCAATTCCATCATGGTGCGGCTCAAGATGCCCGAAGGCGAGGCGATCGAGCATCCGCTGGTGACGCGTTCGCTCGAGTCGGCGCAGCGCAAGGTCGAACAGCGCAACTTCGACATCCGCAAGCAGCTGCTGGAATACGACGATGTCGCCAACGACCAGCGCAAGGTGATCTACCAGCAGAGGAACGAGTTGCTCGAAACTGACGACATCACCGAAACCATCACCGCGATGCGCCAGGGTGTGCTGCACGATACCTACCGCCTCTACGTGCCGGCCGAAAGCGTCGAGGAGCAATGGGAAATCCCGGCGCTGGAGGCGGCGCTGGCCAGCGACTGGCAGCTCAAGCTGCCGGTCGGGGAATGGCTCAAGGCAGAGCCGGAACTGGTTGACGACGATCTGCTCAGGCGCATCCTCAATGCCGCCGATGCGGCTTACGCGGAAAAAATCGAACGCGTCGATGCCGACGCCT
>CAYHEX010000506.1:0-1572 GCA_964355365.1 uncultured Solibacteraceae bacterium
CTGGGGCTCGGCGTGAAGGTGACGTGGCCGACCAGCGAGAGCTGCGTCGCGGTGACCTCGACGGGACTCGTCCGTTCCAGCCGCACCGACCGTGACCAGTGCGCGGCCAGCATCGCGTTGGACGCACCCGGCACCAGTTCGCCGCTGATCAGCAGCGAGCCATCCGCCAACGAGGTCAGTTGCTGAATCGGCATCGCGCTGGTGGCGCTCGGGGTGGTGGCCCACGCCTTCGGCATGAAGAACGTCTCGGCGATCACCGCGCGCCTGGCGCCGGACCTCGGCTGCCAGTCGATCACCGGACCGGGCGCGCTCATCGACACGTCGCTCGCGAGGCGAGTCACGCTGATGGACTCGGCGCCGACCACATCGGGCAGCACCATCGGCATCCCGGGCCTCAGCGTGCTGGTCGCATCGAGGCCGTTCACCCGAAATGTGGTGTCGGCCGCCGACGTGCCATGCACGCCGATGCGTGCCGGCGCGCCCAGCGTCAGTCCGCCGCCGTCAAACCGATCGCTGATGATCTGCGGTGCAGACGTCTCGAGCCAACCGTAGGCCGACCTGGCCGAGGGCAGTTCCCCCGCGGGAATCGACAGACTCGCCGGCTCGTGCGGAGCCAGCGCGGAGCGGAGAAATAACCACATCAGCAGAGCGGACGAAGAGGGCATTGAGCAGATGGTACTGCAGGAAGGGCACGGTCCTCTGACCTACCTGTTCCCTCTCACCTCGTGCCTCGCCTCTGCCCTCTGCCCTATGCCCTTTGCCCTTCCAGAGCTACCGCCTTCACTCCCCAGACGTGGTCCGCGTATTCCTGAATGGCCCGGTCTGCAGAGAAGTGCCCCATCGCGGCCACGTTGAGAATGGCGCGGCGCGACCACTCGTCCGGGTTCTGGTAGGCCGCATCCACCTGATCCTGACACCCGACGTAGTCCGCGTAGTCGGCCAACAGCATGTAGTGGTCGCCGTGCAGGAGCAGCGCGTCCACGATCGGCGCGAAGCGCTCGGGCGCGTCCATCGAGAAGTATCCGTCGCGAATCATGTCGAGCGCCTGGCGCAGTTCGTCGTTGGCCTCGTAGATCGCGCGCGGATCGTAGCCGGCCTGCCGCCACCCGGTCACGTCCGCGGCCGAGAGACCGAACGTGAAGATGTTGGCGGCGCCCACTTCGCGGCCGATCTCGATATTCGCGCCGTCCATGGTGCCGATCGTCAACGCGCCGTTGAGCGCCAGCTTCATGTTTCCGGTCCCGGACGCTTCCGTGCCCGCCGTGGAAATCTGCTCGGACAGGTCCGCCGCCGGAATGATCTTCTCCGCGTTCGACACGTTGTAGTCGGGCAGGAACACCAGCTTCAACCGGTCGCCGATGGCCGGGTCGAAGTTCACCACATCGGCGACCGCGTGAATCAGCCGAATGATCATCTTCGCCATCGCGTAGCCCGGCGCGGCCTTGCCCGCAATGATCACGGTGCGCGACACGGACGAGCCCTGACCGCTCCGCAAGCGGTTGTACCGCGTGATCACATGCAGCACGTTGAGCAGTTGCCGCTTGTATTCGTGGATGCGCTTGATCTGCACGT
>CAYHEX010000507.1:0-1562 GCA_964355365.1 uncultured Solibacteraceae bacterium
TCCTCGAGGACATACGCCACCGTCGTCGCGTACGTATAGAAGCGTGCCCCGATGTCCTGCAGATCAATAACCACGGCGTCGATGTCGGCGAGCATCGCCGGCGTCGGGCGCTGTGTGTCGCCGTAGAGCGAGTGAATCGGCAGTCCCGTCGCCTCGTCCTTGGACGAGGGGACGCTGGCGTCGACGATGCCACGAATGCCGTGCTCGGGGCTGAAGAGCGAGACGAGCTTCATGCCGGCGGCCGGTGCCGCAGGTCCGGTCGGCGCCTTGAACATCAGGTCGATCGTGGACTGCCCGTTGCGCGCGCGGCCCGTGTGATTGGTGACGAGTCCGATGCGAAGGCCCTTGAGCGGCGCAAAACCGTTCGCGGCCAGGATGTCGATGCCGGTCTGCACCGGCAGCGTCGGAGGCGGCGTGACGGCGGATGTCTGCGAATCGAACGCTGTCCGCGAAAACGCCAGGTCGCGCGCGATCGATGGCACGATGTCCGCGATCGTCGACGCCACGATCGTCGCAACGCGCGCACGCGCCGGCGTCACGTCGCCCTTGCCGTCGGGATGCACGCGATTCGACAGGAAAATGACGAACGTCTTTGTCGCCGGGTCCATCCACAGCGACGTGCCCGTGAAGCCCGTGTGGCCGAACGAGCCAAGCGGCAGCAACTCGCCGCGATTCGCTGAGAACGACGAGTCCATGTCCCAGCCGAGGCCGCGCACGTTCGCTTCGCTACCTGGCGTGGACGGCGACGTCATGCGCGCCACGGTGAGCGGCGACAGCACACGCGCGCCACCGGGCAGCGCGCCGCCGTTGAGCAGCATGCGGCAAAACTTTGCGAGGTCGTCGGCGGTGCTAAACAGACCCGCATGGCCCGCCACGCCGCCCATCCGCCGCGCCGTCGGATCATGCACCACACCGCGCAGCATCGTCGCATCCGACCCGGTGCAGCCGCCGCCGGGCAACGCGCAGGGTTCGGTCGGCGCAATGCGCGACCGCATCGACGCCGGCGGCAGGAACATCGTGTTCGTCATGCCGAGCTTCGTGAAGATGCGGTCCTGCACAAATTGCTCGAACGGTTGCTTGCTGACTTTCGCGACGATTTCCGCCAGCAGGAAATAGTTGATGTCGCTGTAGACGAACTTCACGCCGGGCGCCTGCGTGAGCACCTCCTCGCACGCGAGATGGATCGCGGCGTCGTGCCCCATCCACTGATCGCCGAGGTCCACGTCCGGACGCAGCCCCGACATATGCGTCATCAGGTGGCGGACGGTCACGCGGTCCTTGCCGTACTTCGCAAACTCCGGGATGAACGACGCCACCGAGTCGGTGAGCCGGATCTTGCCGTCTTCGACGAGTGCCATCACCGCCGTCGTTGTGGCCACCACTTTCGTGAGCGACGCCAGGTCAAACACCGTGTCGAGCGACATCGCTTCGCGGGCAGGCACGAGCGCGCGGTTGCCGTACGCCCTGCGAAAGAGCACCTTGTCATTGCGTCCGACCAGCACGACGGCGCCGGGCATCTTCTTTTCAGCGATCGCTTCCGCGACCACGGCGTCGATCAGGGA
>CAYHEX010000508.1:0-1514 GCA_964355365.1 uncultured Solibacteraceae bacterium
AACGCTGCCAGCACGCGCGATTGAATTTCCGCCGTGATCACGAACCGTGGCTTCTGCCGGCGCGCCTCAGGAACGGTCGGCCACCAGGCTGCGAGCTCTGTTCAAGGGCGGACACCTCGCGCGGCGCCGGGACGACATATGATCCCGCCATGCGCGCCATCACGATTCTCATCGGCGTCCTCGCGTTTCTGGCTCCCCGCGCCGATCTTCGAGTTGGCCACGTGCTCGTTGCCAACCAGCAGTCCGCGAGCGCATCGCTCATCAACCTCGCCACTGATACCGCCACGGTGATTCAGGTGGGAGAGGGGCCGCACGAAGCCGTGATCGCGCCGAGTGGCCGCATCGGCGTGGTCACCGTGTACGGCGTGGCCGGCAAGCCAGGTAATCAGTTGGCGATCATCGACATCGCGAAAGGCGTCGTCACGTCGACCGTTTCGCTGGGTGCCTACACGCGCCCGCACGGCGCGAATTTCCTGCCGGGTGACGAGACGCGCGTGGCCGTGACGTCGGAAACCACGAAGAACCTGCTCATCGTAAACATCGCGAAAGGCGTGATCGAACACGTGATGCCGACCGAAGCCGCCGGCTCGCACATGGTCGCGATCTCGGCGGACGGCCGCGTGGCCGCCACGGCGAATATCACCGGCGGGTCGGTCTCGATCTTCAACCTTGGCGCCGCGCCGGCGTTCGGCAAGGTCATCCCTACCTCGCCCCAAACTGAGGGGCTCGCTATCGAGCCGAGCGGCAAGTTCGTGTGGGCCGCCACGAACACCGGTCTCGTGAACATCGTTGACGTGGCCGCCAACGCGATCGTCGGCCGCATCGAGGGCTTCGGTCAGCCGTACCGGCTGGCGATGTCGCCCGACGGCCGCACCGCGATCATCTGCGATCCGAAGGGCGACGGCATCTTCGTGGCCGATGTCGCCACGCGCAAGGTCGTCTGGTCGCTCACCGGAATCGGCTCACCGCGCGGCGTCAACATCGCGCCCGACGGCAAGACGGCGTTCGTCACGCTCGCGGCCGACGAGACGATGGGGATCGTTGATCTCGAGGCCCGCAAGATCACGCGCAAGATCAAGGTTGAGAAGTCGCCCGACGGCGTCTGGTACGGCGTCGCGCCGCGCTAGAACGGTTCTCAATTCGGTGTGGCGTCGTCCAAAGTCCAGAGTCCAAGGTCCAGCGTCACTGGTCGTCCGGTGTGCTCAAGTCCTCGGTCCGGGCCCTTAGCGCGTAAGATCTCGTCATGCTGAAGGCGGTTCCATTCCTCCTGCTGTTTCTCGCTCAGGCCCGCCCGCCTCAGGCGAAGCCGCCCGCGCCGCCAACGCCGGCGTTCTTCACGGCGAACATCCCGATCGACCAGATGAAAGGCAAGCAGGCCGTCGTCGAGACATCGATGGGCAGCTTCGTGATTCAGTTGCAGCCCGAGAAGGCGCCGAATCACGTGGCCTACATGATAAAGCTCGCGCGGGAAGGCGCGTACAACGGCACGCTGTTCCATCGCGTGATCCGCTACG
>CAYHEX010000509.1:0-1508 GCA_964355365.1 uncultured Solibacteraceae bacterium
ACTACCGCGCCGGACGCGCCGGCTCACCGCGCATGCCGCGCACACTCGGCCACGAAGTCGCCGGCGTGGTGTCGGCACTCGGCGCCGGCGTCACCACCCACGCCGTCGGCGACCGCGTCTGCCTGCACTACCTGGTCACCTGCGGACGCTGCACGCACTGCGTGGCCGGCCGCGAGCAGTTCTGCCCCGATGGCCAGATGCTCGGCAACCATCGCGACGGCGGCTACGCCGAGTACATCGCGGTGCCGGCGCGCAACGCGGTGCAGCTCCCGGAGGAGATCTCCTTTGCGCACGGCGCCGTGATGATGTGCTCGTCGTCCACGTCACTGCACGCGCTGCGGCGCGGACGCCTTCAGCCGGGCGAGCGCGTGGCGGTCATCGGTGTGGGCGGGCTTGGCATCTCGGCCGTACAACTGGCCAAGGCCCTCGGCGCGCTCGAGGTCTTCGCCATCGACCTCGACGCCGCCAAGCTCGACGTGGCGCGCCGTTTTGGCGCCACCACCATTCAGGCGGGCACCATCGACGTCGTGCAGGCCGTGCGCGACGCCACCCACGGGCGCGGCGTCGATGTGGCGCTCGAACTCATTGGCGCCAGCGACACCATGCAGCAGTCCGTGCAGATGCTCGCCGTGCACGGTCGCGCCGTCATCGCCGGACTGTCGCGCACGCCGCTCGCGCTCGACACCTATCGTCACCTGCTCGGCCCCGAAACGGAACTGATTGGCGCCAACGATCACCTGCTGTCCGAGCTGCCGCTGCTGATTGAACTCGCGCAACGCGGCGCACTCGACCTGTCCTCAGTGGTCACGCAATCGGTGCCACTCGACGCCCAAGCGGTAAACGGAGTGCTCGACGCGCTGGACGCCTACCGCGCCCCACTGCGAACCGTCATCACACCTAGCACCTAGCACCTAGCACCTAGCACCTGCATCTTGCACTCATGCGCCATTTCCCCTTCGCGTTCGCGTTCGCTTGTGCACTCGGCGCCGCCACGCCCTTCGCCGCCGCCGCACAGTCCACCGGCCCCACGCTCGCCGTCAGCAGCGACACGAGCATGCGCCAGCTCATCAAGCTGCGCGACGGCTCCACGGTGCTCGGACGCATCACAGAGGCGTGGGGCGACTCGGCGCGGGTTGAGTCGATGGCCGGCACGCTCATGTTGCGCCGCGCCAACGTGGCGTCCATCAAGGTCGTGCGCGCGTCGTCCATTCACGACGGCGTCTACTGGGCCGATGATCCCAACGACACGCGCCTCTTTTTCGGCCCTACCGCTCGCATGCTCAAGAAGGGCGAAGGCTACATCGCCAACCACTGGCTGTTCTTCATGGATGGCTATGCCGGCATCACCGACCGGTTCACGCTCGGCGGCGCCATGACCCTCTTGCCGTCAGACGATTTCCTCAAGAACAACATCTACTTCATCTCGCCAAAGGTGGCCATCACGCAGTCCGATCGGCTCAACACCGCCGTGGGCGTCTGGCTCGGCACCGCGCCGTTCTCGAATGACA